>NZ_DATNGK010000051.1:0-96640 GCF_035605935.1 Actinocrinis sp.
CAGCGCCACGGCCGCTGTGGCGGCCAGCGCCGCCACCCGCGTGAGTCGAGACAATACCCTCATAATTTGAATCAGTTCCCCTCGTCCGCCCATGCCACAAGATGGCGATCCGTTACTGGATGAGCACGGAGGGGTAACAAAGTGCTTCCCCCGTCAGGCATCGCACGGTACTGTCATCGGGTCCGCCAGGGGGCCTCCGGTCTCACCCTGCAATAGGCATCGACCGGTCCGGCGGACTGCATCGACTTTCCGGGGGTTTGGCTGTGGGGACGACAGATGGGGACATTTCCGCCGAGTTCACTGAGTACGCACTCAAGGCGAGATCGCGACTGCAGCGGACCGCCTACCTGATGTGCGGGGACTGGCACCTCGCGGACGACCTGACGCAGGAAACGCTGATCACGCTTTACCGGCGGTGGGGAGCGCTCGACCCTGACATCGGCCCGGCCGCCTACGCGACACGGATC
This sequence comes from Actinocrinis sp., assembly GCF_035605935.1. Classification (GTDB taxonomy): domain Bacteria; phylum Actinomycetota; class Actinomycetes; order Streptomycetales; family Catenulisporaceae; genus Actinocrinis. The sequence continues at coordinate 468 of NZ_DATNGK010000051.1, forward strand.
TTGGTCAACAAAGTGCGCAGATCCGCTAAGCGCGCGTGGCGGTCACGCGAGATCATGACGCCCCCACCCGACCTACCCGCACCGACATCGCAGGGCACCGAGAACCGTCAGGTGATCGTCAAGGCACTCTCCCGCCTCGGGCCCCGGCAACGCGCGATCGTCGTCCTGCGGTACTGGGAGGACATGAGCGTCGAGGAGACTGCGCGGTTGGTCGGGTGCACACGCGGCACGGTCACAAGTCAATCGCATCGAGCGCTGGCTACACTGCGGGCGCTTCTCGGCCCTATCGTGGGCTGACGGAACGATGACCATTCCATCCAACGCGGAAGGAGCCAGCGGTGGACGAGGAAGTTCGCCGGCTGCTCCGCCTGGTGGCAGAGGACGATACCCTTCCGCCCTCGGCCGTCAGCGACGCCGAACTGACCGGCAAGTGTCAAGCGGCACGCCGTCCCAGCCGTCGCGCACGCTCTTGGCGCACGGGCACCGCCGCGCTGCGGACCGCGATCACCGCCGTCAGAGCCGCGCGTCACCGCATCCTGTCCCAGGGCACCGGTCGTAGCAGCCAACGATAGATCGGGACACTCGCAATCTGCTTCCGACAGCAGCCGTTTCCCGAGTTGGTGGCTGCACCGGCATCGCCGATGTCGTTCGCCCGATACATGTCAGCCGGTGGATCAGGGTCTGGGCGACGTCGCGCACGAGGGCGAGCGTGGGAGACTCACGCCGCCAGGGCCTACCCCGCTCTCAGCGCTGAGTAAGCGCCCGGCTGCTGACCCAACTTTGGCCCGAACGGCTTGTTTTCGTCACGTCGACACGAACCATTGACGGGCACGGTCGTTACGATTCGACTAGGGCTTGCATCAAGTCTCTCGACAGGACGACTGGGTCTAGCCCACCATCAAACCCGAGGGATCTACCCCGGGGGGTGAAGGCGACCATGAGTACTGACGACCTGAGCATTCACGCCGTTGGCGCCTCTGTCGACGACGGCGCATTGTCGCTCGCCGAGCTCGCTCGCATCGCCGGCGGCATCCAGGCCGCCCTCGACAGAATCGCGATCGCCATGGGCGGCCGCACCGTCAGGCCCGGGCCGCGGTCAGCCGAGCTCGTAGGAGCAGTCCAGCTGGCCATCACCGGGCTGCGCAGCGGATCCGTCACCTTGGACCTGGCCAGGACTGGGCAGGCGACGATAGAAGGTGACCGCATCCTCGACGACGCGCTCGACGCGCTGGGCGACGGAGTGCGGCGCATCTCCACGAACACACCGGTCATGCCGGACCACTTCACCATGCCCCTGGTCAACGGTCTGAGAGATTTGGCCGGAGGGATCGCCCCGGGCAAGCTAAAGCGCATCGACCTGGTGCGGTCCGGCAAAGTGCTGTTCTCGATCGACGAACGCTTCCGTCGCGCCGTCCGCGAATTCGCGCAGGACGTGACCACCGAACCCGCGACCGTGGTCGGGCGCCTGCACATGGGCGACTTCTCTCCCGCCTCTCTACGCTGCCGCATCGACACCTACGCGGGCAGCATCCTGTGCGACTTCGACGACGAACTGAAAAACGCAGTCCTGGGCGGCATGGACGACATGGTGATGGCATCGGGAATGGCACAGCTGCAGCCGGACGGTTCTACGATCCGCACGCTGCACCTGACCAAGCTCGAAACTCTGCCCAGCGCGACGCCCAAGACGCTGGAACAACTGGCCCGCGAACAGGGGATCGGCCCGGTGCATTCTCTCGACGAACTCTCCGGCGAGCCGATCCCGCCGGATGAGTTCGAAGCGTTCCTAGCCGCCCTCGGCCGGAGCCGGGAGGGGTGACCAGTGACCAACGAGGTCGTGGTCGACACCGATGCATTCTCGAACCTCTGGCAGAAGACGGGCAATCATCAGGCGTACGCGCAGGCGATCGTCGGCCACATCCCCGTGCTCAGTTTCGCCACAGTCGCAGAAGCACGGTTCGGCGCCGCGAAAAAGGGCTGGGGTGCGCGCCGAGTCGCCGATTTAGGGGAAGCGATCCGACGCTACGTCATCGCGCCATACGACGCGTCGATGCCCGTCCTCTGGGGGACACTGCGCGCGCAGGCCCAGACGCTTGGGCATCCCCTGGGACAGGACAGCCAGATCAACGACCTGTGGATCGCGGCCACAGCGATCTACTATCAAGCGCCGCTACTGACCGGAAACCGGCGCCACTTCGAGAACTTCCCAGGCCTAAGCCTGCTCACGCCCTAGCCGCCCTACGCCGCGATGACGAGCGTCGTACACCGGGCAACTGCGATGCACCCTGGGTTCCGTCGGCGGCTGAAGGCTTGATCCACCTAGACCGACGCTTTCGCTGGGCCTGGTTCTGGATGTTCACCATCGGCCAGATCGGAGCACTGCTCTACTTGTGGAGCGAGCCCGAGCCCCTGTTCATGCCGCTCGGCCGCTCACCCGCGCGCGTGCGCGCTCATCGACCCACCGCCGGGGGCACGGGCTGCCTGTTCTCGATCGCCTCGACGCTCCTCGCCAGCGTGGCCGGCCCGCTGATACTGCACCTCATGAACTGAAGCCCAGACCGGGACCCTGAGGGTGCCGGGAATGTCGTCCGGGCAGGTCGGAGATGGTTCTTTCCGCTGCGCACTGAACCGTGGCGGTGCCGCGATTCTCTGCGTGCCGCGGTCATCACTGCGGCAGGATGACCGTTCGTGCTGGTGCGCCTGGCCTATCTCGCGGTGAGCAACGCCTTCTCGGCCCTTCGGCTGCTGCCAAAGGGCGACCGCGAGAAGGACATCGAGATCCTGTCATTGCGCCAGCAGATCACGGTCCTACAGCGCCAGCTCGCCGGTACCAGACCAGCGCTCGATCCGGCTGACCGAGCATTTCTTGCCGCGCTGCTGGCACCACTGCCACGCGAGTCGCTGCGACGCCTTCGGCTGATCGTGCACCCGGATACCGTGCTGCGCTGGCACCGTGATCTGGTCAGGCGGCGCCATGCCGAGCGAAGCAGGCCAAAACGTCCCGGCCGGCCGCGCACCGTTGCCTCGATCCGGCGGCTGGTGCTGCGCTTGGTGCACGAGAACCCCGCCTGGGGCTACAGGCGCGTTCACGGCGAGCTGGCGATGCTGGGCATCAAGATAGCGGCCTCGACGGTGTGGCAGATCCTCAAGGACGCCGGGATCGATCCGGCACCCGAACGAGCGGCCACCACCTGGGGCGCGTTCCTGCGCAGCCAAGCCGAAGGCATCCTTGCCTGCGACTTCCTCGAGACCTTCACACTCAGTGGGCAGCGCCAGTGCGTGCTGGCCGTGATCGAGCACGCCACCCGGCGCGTTCGCATCCTGGGCGCGACCGCGCACCCCACCGCCGCGTGGGTCACCCAGGCCGCGCGCAATCTGGTGATGGACCTACAGGATGCGGGCATCACAGTCAGGTATCTGATCCGCGATCACGACGCGAAGTTCCCCGCCCGCTTCGACGAAGTCCTCGCCGACGCGGGCATCGCGGTCGTGCTCACCGGGATCCGGATGCCGCGGATGAACGCCGTGATGGAGCGCTGGGTGCGCACCTGCCGACGCGAACTGGTGGACCGCACGTTGATCTGGAACCAGGCTCACCTATTGCGCGCCCTGCGCGAGTTCGAGAGTCATTACAACGAGCATCGTCCGCACCGAACGCTGCGTCAGTCCGCGCCGCTGCATACCGCGCCCGAACCGATCACCGACCAGGCTCGGATCATCGAACTCGACGTCCGAAGACACGACCGTGTTGGCGGAGTACTCCACGAGTACGAACATGCCGCCTGACCAGCACGGACGAATAGTCGGCACCTACAGGGGCTCACTGCCCGGCAGGCGGCTGATCAGCTCGGTCATGCGAAGGTGCCGATGACCCAAGATCGCTATTTCGGTCGGGGCGTGGCCAAGACCGGGGCAGCAGGGGTCTTGGAGGGCTTCGGCACGCCGAAACTAGTCGCGACCAAAACTGGGGGAAAACTGGGGGCGGCGGCCGGTTGCCGTAGGGCTTTAGGCCGATGACCTGGGGCTATGGTGGGGCGCGTGGGACTCGAACCCACAACCTACGGATTAAAAGTCCGCTACTCTGCCATTGAGCTAGCGCCCCTTGCCGCCAAGCGTAGCCAACTCGGCGGGTCGTTGGGTAACGAGTTGCGGACGGCGCGGCAACGTCGTAAGGGTGACGTAAGGCGTCACACAGGTCACGCCTGCGGGAGGCGCGGGCATCGCAACGGCAGTCAGCGCACCCCGCCGCGAGAGAGCGGTGGGCGCACGCCGGGCGTGGTCCGCCCAGGTGGTCACCGTGCGATCCCAGTCGCGCAATCGTTTTGCCGAGGCTGCCACCCGTCCCGTATGCTCTACGAGTCCCCAACGGACGGACGTCCGGGGGAAACCGGGTCTCCTTCGAGGACTCGGCCCCATCGTCTAGCGGCCTAGGACACCGCCCTTTCAAGGCGGCGGCGCGGGTTCGAATCCCGTTGGGGCTACGACCGGAGACGGTTGGATCGGCAGATCATGGCAGCCGCAGGTGGCGTGCTAGGATCGCCGGGCCGAACAAGCAAGGTCCTGTGGAGCAGCTAGGAGTGCTCGTCACCCTGTCAAGGTGAAGGTCGCGGGTTCGAATCCCGTCAGGACCGCTCGGAGCAGCCGGGCGTTGCGGATGATTTCCGTGGCGCCCGTCGGCATCCGGGGCCAGGTAGCTCAGTTGGTACGAGCGACCGCCTGAAAAGCGGTAGGTCGGCGGTTCGACCCCGCCCCTGGCCACAACAGCGCACAGCAACGCAAGTCACTCGTTTCGAGCGGTTGCGCCGCGTGTGACGCAACACAGGAGTCCGGGACAGGTACCCGGGCTCCTTTCGTATTTCTTGGGCTGGAGTGCCGTGGCGGCGAGTGCTGCGCGGTCCGTGCGCGTTGGCCGGACGCGGTCGCGTCGGTGTCGTTCGGTGCGCTCGATCTCGGCCGCAGAGTGTTGGTCTCTGTCTCAGGATCTTGAGTGCTAGTCAGACTTGTTAGTACACATGGGTTGCATTGCGTGACGTGGCGACGCCTCGGCGGTTGCTCAGTGCGAGTCCGGTCGCGTCTTCCGAATCGCGGGGACCGGGCCCGTTCACACCGTTCATTCTGGAGGAACCCCCATGCGCAAGCTGTTCGCGTTCGCGACGATCACCGGGGTCGCGCTCGCCACCCCGCTGATGGCCTCTGCCCCGGCGATGGCCGACGACGACGGTCCGCTCATCACCGTTGGCGAGGGCGCGTGCGTGGCCCCGTGGCACTGGGACGGCCCCCTCAACGTCCTGACCCACGACACCGACTACTCGGCGTGCAACGCCCAGTCCGTCCACGAGCACAAGGCCGGCCAGATCGCCGGCGTGCTGGACGACTCGTGCATCGCGCCGTGGTACTGGACCGGCCCGGGCGATGTCCTGACCGGCTTTTTCGACGGGCCGGACGCGGGCCAGTACACCGCTTGCAACGGCAGCAACATGCCGTAAGGCAGGCGGAACCAGGGCACACGCCCACCCGACGACCTTGGATTGCGGCCCGGCCGTTAATCCAAGGTCGTTTCCGTTTTGGGCACCTATGCTTGACGGGTTATGGCAAGCGCGCGTTCCCTCCCTTCTCTTCCCTCCTCCGTCGCCGACGTGCAGACAGCGGGTCACGCTCCCGGCTCGGGCTCGGGCTCTGGCTCTGGCTCGGGATCCGGCTCAGCCCCACGCCGAGGTGCCAATGCGTCGGCGGCGCTGGACGATCTGCGTGCGCGGCTCGGCGAGGTCTCGCTGCGGGACGAGGCACGGCTGCGACGTCGCCTTGACGGGGCACGCAAGGCCAGGCGGCCCGAGGCGATAGCCGCGATCCGGACGCAGGTCACAGAGCAGATCGACGCGGCCGCGGCCCGGGTTGAGGCCCGGCGGGCGAACGTGCCGGCGATCAGCTATCCGGAGCAGTTGCCGGTCAGCCAGAAGCGCGATGAGATCCTGGCCGCGATCCGTGACCACCAGGTCGTGATCATCGCGGGAGAGACCGGCTCCGGCAAGACCACTCAGCTGCCGAAGATCTGTCTCGAGCTGGGACGCGGCGTGCGCGGCGTCATCGGACACACTCAGCCGCGGCGACTGGCGGCGCGCACTGTCGCCGAGCGGATCGCCGAGGAGCTAAAGACGCCGCTGGGGTCGGCGGTGGGCTACAAGGTCCGGTTCACGGATCACAGCAGCGACCAGACCAACGTCAAGCTGATGACGGACGGCATTCTGCTGGCCGAGCTGCAACACGACCGCGAGCTGCTGCAGTACGACACGCTGATCATCGACGAGGCGCACGAGCGAAGTCTGAACATTGACTTCATCCTCGGCTACCTCAAGCAACTGCTGCCCCGGCGCCCGGATCTGAAGGTGATCATCACCTCCGCGACGATCGATCCGGCGCGGTTCGCAGAGCACTTCGCCACTACACAGCAAGGTCAGACTGTCAGGGCACCGATCGTCGAGGTATCGGGTCGGACGTACCCGGTCGAGGTTCGATACCGGCCAATCGTGGATCTCGAGGATCCAGACGGGGACGCCGACCGAGACCAGGTCCAGGCGATCTGCGACGCCGTCGACGAGCTGGAGCGCGAGGCGCCGGGAGACGTGCTGGTCTTCCTCAGCGGGGAGCGGGAGATCCGCGATACCGCGGACGCGCTGGGGCGGATGAACTTGAGGAACACCGAGGTGCTGCCGCTGTTCGCGCGGCTCTCCACGGCGGAGCAGCACCGAGTCTTTCAGCCGCACACCGGTCGGCGGATCGTGTTGGCGACGAACGTGGCGGAGACGTCGCTAACCGTCCCAGGCATCAAATACGTCGTTGACCCGGGCACGGCGCGCATCTCCCGCTACAGTCATCGGCTCAAGGTCCAGCGACTGCCGATCGAACCCGTCTCGCAGGCTTCTGCGAACCAGCGTGCCGGGCGATGCGGCCGGACGTCGGATGGCGTGTGTATCCGGCTCTACTCGGAGACGGATTTCGCGGGGCGTCCGCAGTTCACTGAACCCGAGATCCTGCGCACGAACCTGGCTTCCGTGATCCTGCAGATGACCTCGATCGGGCTGGGGGACATCGCGGCGTTCCCCTTCGTCGAGGCACCGGACCGCCGCAATGTGCGCGATGGCATGGATCTGCTGCACGAGCTCGGCGCGATCGAGGCGCCAGAGCCGGGCGGGCAGCCGAAGCTCACGGACGTCGGGCGCAAGCTCGCCCGGCTGCCGGTCGACCCGCGCCTGGCCCGCATGGTGATCGAGGCCGCGAACACCGGCTGCGTCAACGAGGTGCTGGTGATCGCGGCGGCGCTGTCCATTCAGGATCCGCGGGAGCGGCCCGCGGAGAAGCAGCAGGCTGCGACGCAGTCGCACGCCCGCTTCGTGGACAAGGAACAGCAGTCTGACTTCCTGACCTACCTGCGGCTGTGGGATTATCTGCGCGAGAAGCAGCGCGAGCTTTCCTCCAACCAGTTCCGCAAGCTGTGCAAGAACGAGTTCCTGCATTACCTGCGCGTGCGCGAGTGGCAGGACCTGCATTCGCAACTGCGGCAGGTAGCGAAGGATCTCGGGGCCACGACGAACTCGGCGGCAGCCGATGCGGAGCTGGTGCACAAGGCTGTACTAAGCGGCTTGCTCTCACACATCGGGACGTATGAGCCGGAGAAGCGAGAGTACGTCGGGGCGCGTAACGCACACTTCGCGGTCTTTCCCGGCTCCTCGCTGTTCAAGAAGTCGCCGCGCTGGCTCATGGCGGCCGAACTCGTCGAGACCTCGCGGCTGTGGGCCCGCGTCGCCGCCCGCATCGAACCGGAGTGGGCCGAAGACCTGGCCGCGCACCTGGTCAAGCGCAGCTACAGCGAGCCGCACTGGTCACGCGATCAAGGCGCGGTGCTCGCCTACGAGAAGGTCACGCTGTACGGCCTGCCGATCGTCGCTCAACGCCGCGTCAACTACGGCCGCATCGATCCGGAGCTGAGCCGCGAGCTGTTCATCCGGCACGCCCTCGTGCAGGGCGAGTGGCGTACCCACCACGAGTTCTTCGCGCGCAACCGCAAGCTGCTCGAAGAAGTCGAGGAGCTGGAGAACCGGGCGCGACGCCGCGACATCGCCGTGCACGACGACACCATCTTCGCGTTCTACGACCAGCGGGTCGGTGAGGACGTGGTCTCGGCCGCGCACTTCGACCGCTGGTGGAAGGAGATCAAGCGGGAGAAGCCGGAACTGCTCAACTTCGACCGGGCAATGCTGGTCAACCAGAACGCCGGGGCGGTGCTCGAGGACGACTACCCGGACCACTGGCGGCAGGGACGGCTGCGGTTCCAGCTGACCTATCAGTTCGAGCCGGGCGCGGACGCGGACGGCGTTACCGTGCACATCCCGCTCACTGTGCTCAATCAGGTCGAGCCGGACGGCTTCGACTGGCAGATTCCAGGTCTGCGCGAGGAGCTGGTCACCGAGCTGATCCGCTCCCTGCCCAAACCGATCAGGCGCAGTTTCGTGCCGGCGCCGAACTATGCGAAGGCGCTGCTCGAGCGGCTGCCGGCGCGTGAGGGCTCGCTACTGGACGGCCTTGAGCGGGAGATGCGCCGGATGGGCGCGCCGGGTCTGGAGCGTTCGGACTGGGATCTGGACCGGGTACCGGACCATCTGAAGATGACCTTCCGGATTCTGGACGAGCGCGGGAAGAGGCTCGCCGAGGACAAGGACCTGGAAGCGCTCAAGTTGCGGCTGAAGGCGAAGGTGCGCGAGTCGATCTCGGCCGCCGCCGACGACCTCGAGCGCACCGGCCTGCGGACCTGGGAGTTCGGCACACTCGCGCGCACCTTCGAGGAGCGGCGCCATGGTGTGTCGATGAAGGCGTATCCGGCGCTGGTCGACGAAGGTGGCTCGGTCGGCGTGAAGCTGCTGGACACGCCCGAGGAGCAGGAGGCGGCGATGCGGCTCGGGACGCGTCGGCTGCTCCTGCTGAACGTCGTCTCGCCGACCCGCTCGATGCTCGCGGTGCTGGACAACCGGGAGAAGCTGGCGCTGGGCACGAACCCGTATGGCCCGGTACCGAAGCTGTTTGAGGATTGCGTCGCATGCGCGGCCGACTACCTGATCGATCGTCACGGCGGACCGGCCTGGGACACCGAGTCCTTCGCACAGCTGCGCGACAAGGTGCGTGCGGAGCTGGCGGAGACCGCGGAGAGGGTCGTGAAGCTCGTCGCGGAGATCCTGGCCGCGGCCCACGAGCTGGACCGACGGTTGCGCGGTACGGCGAGCCTGTCGTTGCTTCAGTCGCTCAACGATGCCCGTATGCAGCTGGGGCGATTGGTGCAGCCGGGATTCATCTCGGACACCGGTTACGAACAGCTCGCGCAGTTACCGCGCTACTTGCGTGCCCTGGGCTATCGGCTCGACAAGATGATCGACGATCCATACCGCGATCAAGCCAATCTGGCGAAGATCCAGCAACTGGACGAGGAGTACGAAGCGGCACTGGCGCGGGTACCGCGTGGACGCCGTCCAGACCCTCAGTTGCGGCAGGCGCGCTGGATGCTTGAGGAGCTACGGGTCAGCCTGTTCGCACAACAGTTGGGGACGGCTTACCCCGTGTCAGAAAAGCGCGTGCGCAAGGCGCTTGGCTCCTGACCGGAGGCAGCACGAAGCCGATCCGCGCGGGGCTTCCCACGCGGACCGGCTCAGTGTGACTCCGTGTGTTGCCGGTGTTCCCGTTGTGGCGGTTAGGCCTCGGTGCGCTGTGCCGGAATCCCGGCCAGCAGCGCCCGCACCTCAGCCTCGCGGTATCGGCGGTGCCCGCCGAGGGTGCGAATCGAGGTGAGCTTGCCGGCCTTGGCCCAGCGGGTCACCGTCTTCGGGTCCACCCGGAACATCGTCGCGACCTCAGCCGGGGTCAGCAGCGGCTCCGCCTCAGGCGTACGCGCGGTCATGAACGGCCTCCTCCAAGTGAACGGGACGCCCCGCGCCCCGATTCGGTTGGATCCTCCCCGATGGCCCGTCATGCCCGTGCTGTCTGCTTTTGGGCGTGTCGGTGATCGGACGAACGTCTTGTCGTTCAAGAACTAGAACTACACCATCCGGAGCGGTTTGGCGGCGAAGTCTATGAAATCGATACACAGGACCCACAACTTCGCCGAAACACCCGAGCCCGTCATTTGCGGACAGTAGCGACACGGTGACGGCTCGTCACGCGCAGTACTCCCCGCAGGAATCCCGGTAGCGAACCGGACAAGTCGTGACAGGATATGGATCCGCACTGGCTGGGGGAAGCCCCGGTGCGCGCTGAACGGCTCGGGCGGTTCTACGCTGGGCGCAGGCTTGACTGCGCACTCGAAAAGGAGTCCCGAGCAGTGACCAACACCGTCGCCACAAGCGCCCCGGTACCCACGCCTTCCCCGTCCCCCTTCCAGACCGACGGTCCCGAACAGGTTGTCTACTGCCACGACGAACCGAGCGGGCTGCGGGCGATCATCGCGATCCACTCGACCGCGCTCGGCCCGGCTCTCGGCGGAACCCGCTTCTATCCCTACCCGAACGAGGCCGAGGCCCTGGCCGACGTGCTGAACCTGGCCCGCGGCATGGCGTACAAGAACGCCCTGGCCGGGCTCGATCTCGGCGGCGGCAAGGCGGTGATCATCGGCGACCCCGCCACCGACAAGAGCGAGGCGCTGCTGCGCGCCTACGGCCGGTTCGTGCAGTCCCTGGGCGGCCGCTACTACACCGCCTGCGACGTGGGCACCTACGTTCCGGACATGGACATGGTGGCCCGCGAGTGCGAGTTCGTTACCGGCCGCTCGCCGGAGAACGGCGGGGCCGGCGACTCGTCGATCCTGACCGCGGCCGGAGTCTTCCACGGCATGCGCGCCTGCGCCCAGGCCACCTGGGGCGAGCCGACCCTGGCTGACCGCCGGGTCGGAATCGCCGGAGTGGGCAAGGTCGGACGACACCTGATCACTCATCTGCTCGAGGACGGTGCACGGATCACGGTCACCGACGTGAACTCGGCCGCGCTCGACTGGGTGCGCCGCAACCACCCCGAGGTCAAGATCGCCGACTCGACCGAGGCGCTGATCACGTCCGGGCTCGATGTCTACGCGCCGTGCGCGCTCGGCGGAGCGCTGGACGACGAGACGGTCGCCACCTTGTCTGCCTCGATCGTCTGCGGCGCAGCCAACAACCAGCTCGCGCACCCCGGCATCGACAAGGCACTGGCCGATCGCGGCGTGCTGTACGCCCCTGACTACCTGGTGAACGCCGGGGGCGTCATCCAGGTCGGCGACGAGGCGGCGCACTTGCACCGCGGCGGCTTCTCCTTCGAGCGGGCACGCAAGCGGGCCGAGGGGATCTTCGACACGATGCTGAGCATCCTGAAGCTCTCCGGCGAGGAGGGTGTGCCGCCGGCGGCGGCCGCGGACCGGCTCGCGGAGAACCGGATGCGGAACGTGTCACGGCTGCGCGGCATCCTCCTGCCGGACGCCACACACGCCCGCGGAAACTAGCCAGAACTAGCGGAATACAGCTGGAACTAGCCGGAATGGGCGGTTTCCACGCGGCAGCCTGCGACACACGTCCCGCAGACCTTCCGACCGCTGTGTTACCGCTAAGGCACTGACTGTGGCTGGCGTCGGACCGGGCGATCCTCGGAACCGGCGCCGCCACGGCCGTCCGGATCGTTCTTCGACGCCGCCGTGTCCGTGTGCCAAATCGACCTGGTACGCCGCCGCACTGTATCCTCGTGCGAGGTGTCCCTATCCCCGCTGAATCAAATCGCGCCTCGCGTGGCGTACCGATCCGGCGGGGAACCAGGTACCTTTAACTTTGTGACCGGTCCCGCGATCCCCACCGAGGCGCCGGTCGCAGAAGTGACTGCTGTCATTGATCATGTGTCGAGACCCGGGGCCGATAGCGCCCCGTCGTTGAGGGGGTCGAGCCAATGGGGCGCGGCCGGGCCAAGGCCAAGCAGACGAGGGTCGCCCGCCAGCTGAAGTACAGCGGCGGTGCGACTGATCTAGATCGTCTGCGGTCTGAACTGGGCGTCGGGGATTCGCGGACGAACGGCGCCGAGGACCACGACCTCGACGAGCGCTACGCGACCTGGGCGGACCAGGACGACGAAGACGACGACGAGGAAGAAGAAGAGGACGAGGAGGACGAAAGTCCTTATCGGCCACATCAGGGGAGCAACGGCAGCCGTCATCGCGCCGGGTAGTTCTCAAGGGCGCTCGACTCCGAGTCGAGCGCCTGCTTTTTGTTCGGACTTCGGCGGACGTTGTGCTGCCGGAGTCTGGTTACCGCGGCGAGAGTCGGCGTTACAGCGCCGTCGGCGCGTCGCGCTACTGCGTTAGATCAGTCACACCGCGAACGGATCTGAGCCGGGCTCAGCTCGGGTACACACCGTCTAGGGTGGCGGCGCCTGGCGCGTCGGCACCAGCTCCCCGCTCTATAGCACCCAGCAGCCAGGCGTCCTGCTCCAGCTCGCGCAGCGCCGCGAGCGTCGCGTCCACAGCGTCGGCCGGCACGACCGCCACCATGCCGACACCCATGTTCAAGGTGCGCTCCAGTTCCACCCCGGCCACCTGCCCGACCGCGCCGACCAGTTCGAACACCGGCGCTGGGCGCCAGGTCGAACGGTCGAGCCGGGCGTGCAGGCCGGTCGGGATCACCCGGGCCAGGTTGGCGGCCAGGCCGCCGCCGGTGATGTGCGCGTAGGCGTGCACATCGACCCGCCGGGCCAGCTCCAGGCACGTCAGCGCGTAGATCCGGGTGGGTTCCAGCAGTTCTTCGCCGAGGGTGCGGCCGAGGTCCGGGACCTGACGATCCAGCGACCAGCCAGCCTGGTTCAGCAGCACGTGCCGGACCAGCGAGTACCCGTTCGAGTGCAGTCCGGAGGAGGCCAGCGCGATCACCGCGTCGCCCTCCCGGATGCGGTCCGGGCCAAGCAGGGCGTCCGCCTCGACGACGCCGGTCGCGGCGCCCGCGACGTCGTACTCGTCGGGGTCGAGCAGACCGGGGTGTTCCGCCGTCTCGCCGCCGATCAGCGCGCAACCTGCCTGCACGCACGCCTCCGCGATGCCACGCACGATGGCCGCGATCCGCTCGGGCACGACCTTGCCGGTAGCCACGTAGTCGGTCATGAACAGCGGCTCGGCGCCACACACGACCAGGTCGTCTACGACCATGCCGACCAGATCGAAGCCGATGGTGTGGTGTACGTCCATGCGCTGCGCGATGGCCACCTTGGTGCCGACGCCGTCGGTGGACGTGGCCAGCAGCGGCCGCCGGTACGCGGTCAGCTTCGAGGCGTCGAACAGGCCGGCGAAGCCGCCGAGCCCGCCGAGGACCTCGGGCCGGGTAGCCTTGGCGACCCACTGCTTCATCAGCTCGACCGCGCGGTCGCCGGCCTCGATGTCGACGCCGGCCGCCGCGTAGGTCGCGCCGCCGGGACGGGGGGTGTCGGTCACAGTCGTTCCTTCGTCGGCCGCGAGCGGCGGGGTGACGGTCAGGGCCGGGCGAGGGCGGAGGCCGCGGCGGCGGGCACTTCCAGCAGGTGTTTGCCGCGCTGTTCCGCATCCGGCAGCTGGACCGGGTAGACCCCGTCGAAGCAGGCACGGCACAGCCGATCGGCCGGGATCGTGGTGGACTCGATCATGCCATCGAGGGAGATGTAGCCGAGCGAGTCGGCGCCCAGGGAGGCGGCGATCTCCTCGGTGCTCAGGCCGTTGGCGATCAGCTCGGCGCGGGTGGCGAAGTCGATGCCGTAGAAGCACGGCCACTTCACCGGCGGAGAGGAGATCCGGATGTGCACCTCTAGTGCGCCCGCCTCACGCAGCATCCGTACGAGAGCGCGCTGCGTGTTACCGCGCACGATCGAGTCATCTACCACGACGAGCCGTTTGCCCTCGATGACCTCACGCAGCGGGTTGAGCTTGAGGCGGATGCCGAGCTGACGGATCGTCTGACTCGGCTGGATGAAGGTGCGGCCGACGTAGGCGTTCTTGACCAGGCCTTGGCCGTAAGGGATGCCGGATTGCTCGGCGTATCCGATCGCGGCAGGAGTCCCGGATTCGGGGGTCGGGATGACCAGGTCGGCCTCGACCGGGTACTCCCGGGCCAGCCGTCGGCCCATCTCGACGCGCGAGGCGTTGACGGAGCGTCCGGCGATGGTCGTGTCGGGGCGGGCGAGGTAGACGTACTCGAAAACGCAGCCCTTGGGCTCGGGCACGGCAAAGCGGCGGCTGCGCAGGCCGTTTTCGTCGACGGCGATCAGCTCACCGGGCTCGACTTCACGGACATACGAGGCGCCGACGATGTCGAGCGCAGCGGTCTCGCTGGCCACGACATAGCCGCGTTCCAGCCGGCCGAGCACCAGCGGTCGGATGCCCTGCGGGTCGCGGGCGGCGTAGAGGGTGCTCTCATCCATGAAGACCAGCGAGAACGCGCCGCGCACGCGGGGCAGGATGTCCGCGGCGGCGTCCTCGATCGACTGGCCGGTCTGGCTGGCCAGCAGTTCGGTCATCAGGTCGCTGTCCGAGGTGGCGCCGCGGTCCTTGCCGATCAGCTCGCCGTTGGCCCGGGCCGCGGAGACCAGGCGGGCCAGTTCGGCGGTGTTGGTCAGGTTGCCGTTGTGGCCGAGCGCCAGCGCGCCGTGCTCGGTGGCGCGGAAGGTCGGCTGGGCGTTCTCCCAGACCGAGGAGCCGGTGGTGGAGTAGCGGGTGTGGCCGATCGCCAGGTGGCCCTGCAGCGAGCCGAGCGTGGCCTCGTCGAAGACCTGGGAGACCAGGCCCATGTCCTTGTAGACCAGGATCTGGGTGCCGTTGGACACGGCGATGCCAGCCGACTCCTGGCCGCGGTGCTGGAGGGCGTAGAGACCGAAGTACGAGAGCTTGGCGACTTCCTCTCCCGGTGCCCACACTCCGAAGACTCCGCAGGCGTCCTGCGGGCCTTTTTCGTCGGGGAAGATTTCGTGAGAGAGACGTCCATCAGGGCGAGTCACGCTTCCAGCTTACGTGATCGTCGGACGCTTTCGGACCGTCGGTTTGTATCGCCGCCAGATCGTCGGTTGATATCACCGCGTCAACCAGATGTGACACCCAGCGAGACGGGACCTGCTCTCATCCGATCGTGTCGGACTGTGTTCGGCCGTTCACGGGAACGGTAGGTACGCGGACAGGTCACTGCGCGGCCCGCTGGCGTTGATCCGGCCGGTGGCCACGCCCTGCGTCCAGTCGAGCTCGCCGAGCGCGAGATCGAGCCAGGCGGTCGCGTCGAGTTCGACCACGTTCGGCGGCGTGCCGCGAGTGTGCCGCGGTCCCTCGACACACTGCACGGCGACAAACGGGGGCACCCGCAACTCGACGCTGTGCCCCGGCGTCTGCTCCGCGAAGGCCCGGACGCTGGCCTTGATCAGCGCACCGAGCGCCGCCCGGTCACCAGGGGTGAGCCCGGCGCGGGCGGCGCTCAATTCCTCACGGTTCATCGGCTTCTGATCGTGGCTCAGCCGAAGAGGGCCGGGAATGTGCGGGTGTGCGCGCGGCGCAGTTCGTCCAGGGGGAGGGAGAAGTGGCCCTGCACTTCGACCGCGTCGCCGTCGACCACGCCGATCCGCGCGACCGGCAGCCCGCGGAACCGGCACATGTCGGTGAACCGCAATTCCTCGCTGCGCGGCACAGCGACGATGGCCCGGCCCGCCGATTCGGAGAAGAGGGCGACGAACGGATCGCCATTCACCTGATCGAGCACTGTTTCCGGCAACACGACGCGGGCGCCGCGTCCGCCCCGGAGCGCTGACTCGACGATCGCCTGGATCAGTCCGCCGTCGGACAGGTCGTGCGCGGCCGAGAGCATCCCGTCGCGGGAACCCGCGATCAGCACTTCGGCGAGCAGCCGCTCCCGTTCCAGGTCGACCTTGGGCGGCAAGCCACCGAGGTGACCGTGCACGACGTGCGCCCACTCCGAGCCGCCGAACTCGTCGCGGGTGTCACCGAGCAGCAGCAGGATGTCGCCGTCCTGCTCGAAGGCGAGGCGGATGCGTCGGGTGACGTCGTCGATCACGCCGAGGACGCCGACGATCGGCGTCGGGTGGATCGCTTGCGATCCAGGCCCGCCGGCGCTTGAGGCAGAACGCTGTGTCTGGTTGTAGAACGAGACATTGCCGCCGGTGACCGGGGTGCCGAGCACCAGGCAAGCGTCGGCCAGGCCGCGGGTCGCCTCGGCGAACTGCCACATGACCTCGGGGTCCTCGGGGGAGCCGAAGTTGAGGCAGTCGGTGACGGCGAGCGGGCGGGCACCGGTGGCGGCGACGTTGCGGTACGCCTCGGCGAGCGCAAGCTGGGCGCCGGTATACGGGTCGAGCTTGGTGTAGCGGCCGTTTCCATCGGTGGCCAGCGCGATGCCGAGGTTGGATTCCTCGTCGAGGCGCAGCATCCCGGAGTCCTCGCCGTGCGCTAGGACCGTGTTACCGCGCACTCGGTGGTCGTACTGTTCGAGCACCCAGCGCTTGTCCGCGAGGTTCGGGCTGGCTAGCAGCCGCAGCACCGTCTCGCGCAGCTCTTCGCCGGTCTTCGGCCGGCTGAGCGAGTCGGGTGTGTCGGCTTGGAGCCCGTCCTGCCAGTCCGGCCGGTGATACGGGCGGTGGTAGACCGGGCCCTGGTGCGCGAGGGTCCGTGGGTCGACGTCGACGATCGTCGCGCCATGCCAGGTCATCCGCAGCCGACCGGTGTCGGTGACTGTGCCGATGACGGTCGCGGTGACGTCCCACTTCTCGCAGAGTTCGAAGAAGCGCTCGACGTTGGCGGGGGTGACCACCGCCATCATCCGCTCCTGCGACTCGCTCATCAGGATCTCTTCGGGCACCAGCGTCGCGTCTCGCAGCGGGGCGAGGTCGAGTTGGACGTCCATGCCGCCCACGCCCGCGCTCACCATGCCCGCGGCCGCGAGTTCAGTGGTCGCGCAAGACAGGCCGGCCGCGCCGAGGTCCTGGATGCCGACCACCAGGTCCTCGGCGAAGATCTCCAGGCAGCACTCGATCAGCACCTTCTCCATGAAGGGGTCGCCGACCTGGACCGAGGGGCGCTTGGAGGGGCGGCCGTCGTCGAAGGTGGCCGAGGCGAGCACCGAGGCGCCGCCGATCCCGTCGCCGCCGGTGCGAGCGCCGAACAGCACCACCTTGTTGCCGGGGCCGTGCGCCTGGGCGAGCTTGATCTCGCTCTTCTTCATCACGCCGACCGCGAGCGCGTTCACCAGCGGATTGCCCGCGTAGCAGGGGTCGAAGACGACTTCGCCGCCGATATTGGGCAGGCCGAGCGAGTTGCCGTACCCGCCGATGCCGCGCACCACGCCCGGAAGCACGCGATGCGTGTCCGGGGCGTCGGCCGCGCCGAATCGCAACGGGTCCATGACCGCGATCGGCCGGGCGCCCATGGTCAGGATGTCGCGGACGATGCCGCCGACGCCGGTGGCCGCACCCTGATACGGCTCGACGTAGGACGGGTGGTTGTGCGACTCGATCTTGAAGGTGACGGCGAGGTCGCCGCCGACATCCACGACTCCGGCGTTCTCCCCCGGTCCGACGAGCAGGAAGTCGACCTCGGGGGCCTTCTCGCCGAACTGCTTGAGGTGCACCTTCGAGGATTTGTAGGAGCAGTGCTCGGACCACATGACCGAGTACATCGCCAGCTCGGAAGAGGTGGGCCGGCGGCCGAGGATCTCCCGGATGCGGTCATACTCGTCGGGCTTTACGCCAAGTGCCGCGTAAGGCTGCTCGGTCTCTGGCGTCGCGGCGGCGTTCTCGACGGTGTCCGCCGTGTACTGGTGCGCGGTCGAGGTGTTCTGCGCAGGACTGGGCTGAGTAGTCATCAGGCGGCCACCAGCTGCTTGAGGATCGAGGTGAAGAAGGGCAGCCCGTCGGTCGCGGGGCCGGGATAGGGACCGGTCAGTTCTTCAACCGCGTGCTCCGGATGCGGCATGAGGCCGACGACGTTGCCTGCCGCGTTGGCGATCCCGGCGATGTCCCGAGCCGAACCGTTCGGATTGTCCAGATACCGCGCGACGATCCGGCCCTCGGCGGCCAGCTCGTCGAGCGTGTGCTCGTCGGCGGTGAAGCGGCCTTCGCCGTTCTTGATTGGGATCAGGATCTCTTGACCGACCGCGTAGTCGGCTGTCCACGCAGTGGTCGTGGATTCGATGCGCAGTCGCTCATCGCGGTTGATGAAGAGCAGCCCGCCATTGCGGATCAGCGCACCGGGCAGCAGGTGTGACTCGCAGAGCACTTGGAAGCCGTTGCAGATGCCGAGCACGGGCAGACCTTCCCGCGCCCCGGTGATGACCGCTTCCATCACCGGCGAGAAGCGGGCGATGGCTCCGGCCCGCAGGTAGTCGCCGTAGGAGAAGCCGCCCGGAAGGATGACCGCGTCGACCTGGTGCAGGTCGGCGTCGCGGTGCCAGAGTGCGACCGGCTCTGCGCCGACGAGGGCGACGGCCCGCAGCGCGTCCTGATCGTCCTGGCTACCTGGGAAGGTAACCACACCGATGCGCGCGGACATCAGCTGGCCGCCTGCTCGGTCACGGCTGCAGAGGGCGCGGTGCCATGTGCCGTAGCGGCGGAAGCCGGGGAGGCGGCTGACGCCGAGTCCAAAGCGGTGTCGAACCGCACGTCGAACTGCTCGATGACCGTGTTCGCGAGCAGCCTTTCGGCGATCTCGCGAGCCCGAGCCAGCGCGGCGTCGTCCGCCGGGCCGGCCAGTTCGATCTCGAAGCGCTTGCCTTGGCGCACGTCCACGATGCCGTCGAAGCCCAGCCGGGGCAGTGCCCGCTGCACGGCCTGTCCTTGAGGATCGAGGATTTCCGGCTTAAGCATGACGTCGACCACGACACGTGCCATGTGCACTCCCACTTGTGTCTGCAACGGCTCTCGGCAGCCCACGGCCGCGGGCTGTCCTGCTGTTGGCGGTAGGACAAAGCCTACCTGGGCGCGACCAATGGACCTGCCGCGCTGATCCCGGTCGGCTGCGTACAGCCGACCGGGGGCTCAACCGCGCCAGCCCGCTGTGGCCCGCGGCTACTGGAAGCGGCGGCCGGTGAGCCGCTCGTACGCCTCCACGTACCGATCGCGGGTCCGCTCCACCACCTGATCAGGCAACGGAGGCGGCGGCTGATCGGATTTCGGGTCCCAACCAGACTCGGGCGAGGTCAGCCAATCGCGGACGAACTGCTTGTCGAACGACTGCTGCGAGCGTCCGGGCTGCCACCGGTCGGCGGGCCAGAACCGGGACGAGTCCGGAGTGAGCACCTCGTCGGCGAGCACGATCGTGCCGTCTGGCCGCCTGCCGAACTCGAACTTCGTGTCCGCCAGGATGATGCCGCGGTCCAGCGCGATGTCCCGAGCCGCCGCGTACACACTCAGGGTGAGACGGCGCAGTTCCTCGGCGACGGCCGCGCCCGTGCGGCTGGCGACCTCACCGAAGGAGATGTTCTCGTCATGCTCGCCAAGCTCGGCTTTGGCCGCAGGGGTGAACACTGGCTCGTCCAGGCGCGAGCCGTCCACCAGCCCTTCGGGGAGCGGGAGTCCGCACACGGTGCCGGACACCCGGTACTCGGCGAGCCCCGAACCGGTCAGGTAACCGCGGGCCACGCACTCGATCAGCAGCATGTCGAGCCGTTCGCAGAGCATCGAGCGTCCGCGTAGCGCCTCGACGTCGCCGGCCAGTTCTGCCGGGTACTGCTCGGGATCAGCCGAGATCACGTGATTGGGAACCAGATCCGCCAGCCGCTCGAACCACCAGAGCGAGAGCTGGGTCAGGATCCGGCCCTTGTCCGGGATCGGGGTGTCCAGGACGTGATCGAAGGCTGAGATCCGGTCGGAGGCGACCAGGAGCAGCCGGTCGCCGACGGCGTAGAGTTCGCGGATCTTCCCGGATCCCAGGTGCACCGCGCCGGTGACCGGCGCGCCACTGCTCGCCGGACCGCCGCTCAGCGCGCCACCAGTCGCCGCGTTGGTAGTCGCCGCGTTGCTAGTAACCGTGCTGCTGGTTGTTTCCTGGGTCGTTGTCGCTTGCGTCGTCTGCCCTGACGCCGGATCGGACGCTGCGGAGTGCGGAGTCGCCGTCATCTCAGGTCAGCTCCGCCAGCCGGTCGAACATGCCGGAGAGATTCGCCACGAAGCGCTCCGGGCGGCACGCTTCGTCGAGCCGGGCCTCGTCGATCTTCAGGCCCGCCGTCGCCGCTTCTTCGCGCAGCGTTTCCCGGAACGGGCGCCCGGTCTCCCAGGTCTTCATCGCGGCACGCTGGGTGAGCGGGTACGCCTCGGTGTCGCGGGCCAGCCCCATCTCGATCAGCTCCAGCAGCACGGTGGAGGTGTAGATCAGGCCGCCGGTCGATTCGAGGTTCACCTTCATCCGGTCGGCGTCCACGACCAGTCCGCTCATCAGGCGGATCGTCAGATTGAGCATGTAATCCAAGCCGGCGGCGGCGTCCGGCAGCGCCACTCGCTCGGTGGAGGAGTGCGAGATGTCCCGCTCGTGCCACAGCGGGATGCCCTCCATGACCGGCACGACCTGGGCGCGCACGATGCGCGCGAGGCCGGCCAGCCGCTCCGACATGATCGGGTTCTTCTTGTGCGGCATCGCGGAGGAGCCCTTCTGGCCCTTACCAAAGGGTTCCCAAAGCTCCCGCACTTCGGTGCGCTGCCCGTGCCGCACTTCCAGGGCGATGGCCTCGAGCACGGTGGCCATCACGGCCAGCGCGCAGACCCACTCGGAGATCCCGTCCCGGATGACCACCTGGGTCGAGACCTCCGCCGCCTTGAGCCCGAGCTTTTCCGCTACGTAGCGCTCCACGGCCGGATCGATATTCGAGTACGTACCGACCGCTCCGGAGATCGCCATGACGCCTACCGCTGCGCGCGCGGTGCGGATCCGGTCGCGCGACCGCGCGACCGCATAGGCGAAGTCCGCTACCCGATGGCCCCACACGTCCGGCTCGCCGTGGATGCCGTGCGTACGCCCGACGCGCAGCGTGCCGCGGTGCGCGAGGGCATGGTCCCGGAGCACCGCCACGAGCCGATCCGACTTAGCCAGGATCAGATCGGTCGCCTCCACCAGCTGGAGCGCGAGGGCCGTGTCGAGCAGGTCCGAGGAAGTCATCCCGAAGTGCACGTAGGCGGCGGCCTCGCGCGGTTCGGTGTTGTCTGCCCAGGCGGACAGGAACGCGATCACGTCGTGCTGGGTGACCGCCTCGATCTCGGCGACCGCCTCCGGCGTCGGGGCGGGTGCTTTGCGCACGGCTTCCAGCGCGTCGGCCGGCACCGTTCCGGCGGCGGCGTGCGCTTCCATGACCAGGGTCTCGACCTGGCACCACAGCTCGTATTTGTGGGCCTCGCTCCACACGCGGCCCATTTCCGGGAGGGTGTACCGTCCGATCACGGCGGACTGCTCCTTATCAACAGGTTCAGCGGGACAGACCTGGCCCGCCGAACTCCATTCTCCATGAGCGCAAGTGGCCGCGCGGATTTCATCGTGAACCTGTGCATAAAGGCTGTGGATAACTGGTGCCCTAAGCAGATTTCCGCAGGTCGAGATGATCGCCGCCGCAAAGGATAGTTCAGGCCCGCAATCCACCGGCGTGTGCGATCCAGTCCCGCAGCGCGGCGAAATCGGCATTGTCCAACAGGCCATGGACAAGCTCGTCGACCGGCACGACGTGCCCGGCACGGTCGCGCAGGATGACCCCGTCCAGCCAGTCCACATCCCAGCAGGCGAGTCTGAGGTCCACCAAGCCGCACTGCACCACGGCACGCAGGCCGGCGGCCAGTTCGCCGGAGCCGTGCGGCCTGGCGTCGGCTTCGAGCAGCGCGCGGACCTTGGCGATCAAGGGATGATCCGGAGCGTCCGCGGCCTCCGCTCGCAGCGCCGGCTCGGCGACGGTGGCCACATAGCGCGACCACGGCAGTTGTTGATCGATCCGCTGTCCCTCGTAGACGAGCGGCGCGAGCGCCGAGACTGCGCGGTCCACATCACCCGGCTCGTCGAGCAGGTCGCAGGCCGGGCGCTCGGTCAGCCGGTCCGCGAGCCCGACCCCGACCCGGTCGCGCTGGCCGAGTTCGGTGAGCGCGGCCACGAGCGCGGCATTCAACGTCTCCGGCGCTTGCCCACGGCGCCAGGCCGGCATGGCGAGCCTGGTCAGCAGGCGATCCCAGCCGACGGCGACCAACCCGGCCTGTTCGTGCGCGTACACACGGCTCGCCGGCTCGACGATGCGGGCCCGTTCCGCCGCCGCGGCACCGATCGCTCGCTCCATGGCCTCGGCGCGAATCCGGCAGGCCTCGGCGACCGCGACGATGACGGTACGCGGCCAAGGCGGGAAGCCGTGCACTTCGGCGATATCGAGTCTGCGCACGAGCTTGCGGGCTCGGCCTATGAGGGTGTCGTGCGCGGCGTCCATACCGGCGAGCACTGGAGCGAGCAACCCGCGCAACTCACTGACGCGCAGCCACCACAGGAACGGCGCACCGATGACCAGAACTGGGCCCTCCGGTCGCGGCTCGAGCCAGGCGTCGCAGTCTGGAGACAGCTCAAGGCCGACCGGTTCGCTCACACCGAGAGCCGCGGTCACTTGACGTACCGCAAGCATCAGTTCGCCGTAGCCGCCCTCCGTCGGAGCGACCGTGGGTGAAAGCGGCGGCACGATGCGATGGAAGCGAAGCAGTGGCCAAACGCAGAGCGCAGCTATCAGCACCGTGACGGTTAGGCCGATCGGGAGGGGCAGCACGGCAAGAGCGGCGGCCGACGCGGCTCCGGCGGCAGCGATCCAGCAACCCACGGCCAGCCGGCAGATCCGCGTGATGGCGCGGGCCTGGCGGACGGCGCTGGTCGAGGCCGCAGTCAAGCGTGCTCACCCCGAATCCTGAACGCAGGATCGCCGGACCGCCGGGCGTGCCTCCGCGGCCCGACCGACAGGTCCTGGCTGCTCAGTTCGCCGGTCGCGCCGCCGATCGGCCATCGCGATCCGCGGTGGCCGAGCGTGTGAAACGCTTCCTTCCTTCGCAGCGTAGCGCCGGGCGGGAACTGTGGGCATGCGGGCCGCCGGCTTTTCCGCTCGTTCGGGTGAGGTTCTTAATCCGGGTGAACCGCGTGGTCAGAGCCTTAACCGTGCCATATCTACGGACGGTCGCAGATCCGTCACGGAACGCTGATCAGCCCCGAGATCGCCTTAGCCGCGATGTCCGTGCGGTGGTGTCCACCGGGCAGCTCGATTCGGCCAAGTGCCGCGTAGGCCAGGTCACGCGCGCTCGCCAGATCGGCGGCCCGACCCGTCACCGCGAGCACACGGCCGCCGGATGCGACGAGTTCTCCCGCGTCGTTCGTTGCGGTGCCGGCTTGGTACACCGTTACCGCATCGGTCATCTCTGCTTCGTCGATGCCGGTGATCCGATCGCCACCGCGCGGCGTGCCCGGGTAGCCGGATGCGGCGAGCACGACGGTGACCGCGGCACCGTCGTGCCACTGAAGCGGTTCTACTGCGCCGAGCGTTCCAGTGGCCGCGTGGAGCAGCAGTTGCGCTAGCGGACTCTTCAACAGCGGCAGGACCACCTGAGTCTCAGGATCGCCGAATCGAGCGTTGAACTCGATGACTCGCACACCACGCTTGGTGAGCGCGAGTCCGGCGTACAGCAGGCCGACGAACGGGGTGCCCTGGCGACGCAGTTCGTCGACGGTCGGCTGAAGCACGCGCTCTAGAACGTCAGCGACCAGATTCTCGGGCGCCCAAGGCAGCGGCGAGTAGGCCCCCATGCCGCCGGTGTTCGGACCGGCATCCTCGTCGCCGACCCGCTTGAAGTCCTGCGCGGGTTGCAGCGGCAGGACAGTGGTGCCGTCGCTCAACGCGAAGAGCGAGACCTCCGGCCCGTCGAGGTACTCCTCGATCACGACGCGGCCACACGCGTTCGCGTGGGCGAGCGCATCGTCCCGATCCTCGGTCACCACAACGCCCTTACCGGCCGCGAGCGCATCGTCCTTGACGACGTAGGGCGGACCGAAGGCGTCCAACGCACGCGCGGCTTCCTCAGGCGTCGAACACACGAAAGCTTCGGCGGTAGGCACGCCGGCTGCGGCCATAACGTCCTTCGCGAACGCTTTTGACCCCTCTAGGCGCGCGGCCGCCTTTGACGGGCCGAACACCGCGATACCCGCCGCACGTACGGCATCTGCGACCCCCGCGACAAGCGGCGCTTCCGGACCGACGATGACGAGGTCCGCGCCCAGTTCAGCGGCGAGTTTCGCGACCGCGTCGGGATCGAGCGCGTCCACTGCGCGTAGTTCGGCCACCCCGGCGATGCCGGGATTGCCGGGCGCGCAATAGAGCGCGGTCACGGACTCGTCGAGACTAAGCGCGTGGCAGATGGCGTGCTCGCGCCCGCCGCCGCCGATGACCAGGATCTTCACGCGCACTACCCTATAAGCCACCGGGCTTGACGCGGGCCGTCCGGGCGCGCATAAGGTCAACGGCATGGAGCTTCAGGACGCGATCCGCAAGCGAAGGATGGTCCGCACCTTCGACACCAGTCGCCCGGTGCCCGAGGAGTCGCTGGAGCGAATCCTGCGCAACGGAACGCATGCGCCCTCAGCGGGTTTCTCACAGGGACAGGCGTGGTTGGTACTGCGTGACGCGGACCTGGAAAAGTTCTGGCAGTTCGGCTCGGACGCAGTGGGCGACACGGTACGTACTGCGCCGCTAGTGATCGTGCCGTTCTCATGCAAGCGCGTATACCTTGACCGCTACGCACAGCCGGATAAGGGTTGGACGGACCGCGACGAGTCGCGGTGGCCGGTTCCGTTCTGGCATATCGACACTGGAATGGCGGCAATGCTGCAACTGCTCACCGCGGTCGACGAAGGTCTGGGTGCGCTCTATTTCGGGATCGTGCCCGAGCAGGTCCAGCCGTTCCGCGACGCGTTCGGGGTACCGGACGACTACGAGCCGATCGGCGCCATCGCAATCGGCTACGACGCGGAAACCGAGAAACGCGATCTACGCGCGCGGCGCAAGCCGATCGAGAGCGTCGTGCACTACGGGACGTGGTCGCGATGAGTGGCGCGGCGTCCAAGACGACGGCACCCAAATTCGCGTTCTTCGACCTCGACAACACGCTGGTCGACCAGAGCGGCGCGCTGCGCGAATGGGCCGAGCACTTCGTCGCGGATCGAGGACTGGACCCGGCCGCGGTGGACTTCCTGGCGGTCAAAAGCTCGAATGCGGTCACGTGGACGGAGTACGCAGCGGACTTCAAGCGTCACTTCCAACTGGCCGACAGCGTCGAGCAACTGGTCCGGGACGTGACCGACACGTACCCGCGGTACTTCGTACTGGATGATGCGGTAGCGGACGGGCTGCGGCTTCTGCGTGCGGAAGGCTGGCGGCTCGGCATCGTCACCAACGGCGCGACGACGATGCAGAGCGCGAAGATCGATCAGGTGGGGCTGCGTGACCTGGTCGATGGCGTGTACATCTCCGAGGCGGAAGGCTCCCGCAAGCCAGAGCGGCGGATTTTCGAGCAGGCCGCAGCGAAGTTGGGTGTTCAGCTTGGGCAACGCAACGGTTGGATGGTGGGCGACACGTTGGATGCCGATATCGCGGGAGGGCTGAGCGCCGGCCTACGCACGGTGTGGCTGCAAGGCGACTACGCGTTATCCGCGGTGGATCCCGAACCGCACCACATCTGTACGTCCATCGCCGACGCACTCAAGCTCCTCGCTGACGCCTAGTCGGTCGGCAGTGCCGACGCTGCCACCAGCGATCCGAGCCCAATCAGCCTCAACCGGCATCGCGACCGCAATCGCGACCGCCCGGATGTCGGTACCACAGGCGAGACTGTCTACATGGCTACCTGGGAGCAGTTCGCGCAGGCGGAACCGGAATTCGCGGCGGCCGTGTTGGCGCGTTTCGCCGCGACGAAGCACCATGTCCTGGCCACGGTGCGCCGCGACGGCTCGCCGCGAGTCAGCGGCACGGAGGTACGCGTTGTCGGTCCGAACCTCACGATCGGATCGATGCTCAACGCGATGAAGGCCGTCGATCTGCGCCGCGACAGCCGCTTCGCCCTGCACGCCAACCCGGGCGACGGCTCGATGGCCGGCGGCGACGCGAAGCTCGCGGGGACGGCAACGGAGATCACCGATCCGCAACTCAAGACAGCCATGGTTGACGACATGGAGGGCGACCCCGGGCCGTTCCACCTCTTCCATCTCGACATCACCGAGGCCGTACTCACCTCGCTCGCCCCGACGAACGACTACCTGCGCATCCAGACCTGGCGCCCTGGCGAAGCGATCCGCGAGCAGCGCCGCTGAAACCTGCAGGTCGCTCTTCGCCCCGCATCGCGCCATCCGCACAGAAGCGCAGCGAAACCCGTAGGCCGCGAACACCGGTTCCGCATCAGAGTTCTGCCGGACTGCAGAATTCCGGACAGTCAGTGTTGATCCGACCCTTCGGTGGGTAACCAGGGCAAGAAGGAGGAGCCCTGGCTCATCGAGCCATGTCAGCACTGCGCGATGCGGCCGGCGCCTCACCGTCGAGACGCGACTCCTTCCACATCTTCGGCGCAACGATGCCGCCGAGTGGTGCGCATCCGCTTAACCACCGCGTATGGGGGCGCGGCCTGGCGACGAAGGGGTTGGGTGTGGTAGCCGAACGGCTGCGACCGGAGTCGTCCAGCGCGACGCAACCGTCATTGCACGACACCGTGATCTGCGTGAGGGCTCCGCTCATGGCGGTGTCCGCCCGCGACGGCCAAATCCGAAGCAGCGGCGCCCAGGGCTATTACCTCGGAGATCACCGTTCGTTGAGCCGGTTGGTGCTCACCATCGACGGACACGAACCGGTGATGCTGTCCGGATTGCTGCGGAACGCGAACAGAGCCTTGTTCGTGGGCCATTGGGCGCCGGACGGTTCCTCGGGCACCACAGAGCCGCAGTTCGTCGTGCGCCGCAGCCGCGAACTCACCGACGAGATCCGCGAGCAGATCGAGATCAAGAATTGCGACCGCGATACCTGGCAGTTGCGCGTGTCCGTCGAGATCGCCTGCGAATACGCCGACATCGCCGAGGTGAAGGCTGGCACTCGCGGCTTGCCAGGGACGGTGCACGAGGTACACGACGACGTGCTCGGCTGGTATTCCTATCGAGAAGCGATCGACAGGGACGAACACGAGACCCCGCGCACGCTCGTGCACACAATGCCGAGGGCGGACAGCGTTTCCGTCGACGGGCAAGCCGACGGCGCGGCCGCCGTAGTCGGGCGCTTCACGTGGAACGTCCAGCTGAAACCAGCGGAATCGTGGACGGCGATTCTCACCACGCAGCAGCCGGAGCCGCCGAAGCAGTTCCCTTTCCAGCGCCCACGCGGAGCAGCCTCCTGGCTTCGCGCGCCACTTGTTCCCCGGGGTGACTCCAGCGCGCTGGATCGGCTCGTCGAGAACAGCTTGGCGGACCTGGACGCGCTCAGACTGACCACGTCACGCCGCGAGGAACCGGCCGTTCCCGGACTCAGCGAGGGAGAGTTCGCCGCGGCAGGAGCACCGTGGTTCCTCACCCTCTTCGGACGCGACAGTCTGTGGACAGCGCGCATGCTGCTTCCGATCGACCGCGGCCTCGCGCTCGGGACGCTCGCGACGCTCAGCCGCTACCAGGGCGACAAGCACGATGGACACAATGAGGAACGCCCAGGCAAGATCCCACACGAGCTTCGCGCGGGAGAGACGAACCACGGCGACACCCTGAGCCTGCCGCCGGTCTACTACGGCTCGGTCGACTCGACCTTGCTGTTCATCATCTTGATGGTCGAGTCCTGGCGGCAGGACAAGGACGATGAGGCGATCAAAGCACTGTTGCCGGCCTTGCACAGCGCGCTCAATTGGCTGGAATGGCAGTCCGCCGATCATGAACTCGGCTTTGTGACGTACCAGCCGAAACCCGGCCAGCTCTCGCATCAGGGCTGGAAGGATTCGCCCGAGGCGGTCACCTTCGCCTCTGGCCAGCCCGCCGACGGGCCAATCGCACTGTGCGAAGTCCAGGCCTACGCTTATGAGGCCGCGATGGGCGCGGCGGACTTGCTTGAGTACGTCGAGGGTCCGGCCGCCGCGGCGCGCGCGAGCGGCTGGAGGGAGTGGGCCGCGCGGCTAAAGAGCCGCTTCCGAGAGGCCTTCTGGGTCGAGGATGCTTACGGTCACTATCCGGCGATCGCGCTCGATCGGGATTCGATCAAGGTCGACGGCCCGTCGTCCAACATCGGGCACCTGTTGTCCGGAGGTCTGCTCGACGACGACGAAGCACAGGAAGTGATCGAGCTGCTGTTCGCGGACGGGCTGAATTCGCAGTGGGGCGTGCGTACCCGCAGCGAGGAACTGGTCAGCTACAACCCGTTCGGCTACCACTGTGGGTCGGTCTGGCCGCACGACACGGCGATCACCATTTCTGGCTTGCTCGGGCGGGATCGGCAGCGGGCTGAGACGCTCGCGCGCGGCCTGCTTGACGCGTCCGCGGCGTTCGGCTTCCGGCTGCCGGAACTCTTCGCCGGCATCAGTCGCAAGGAATCTCCCCAACCGGTGCCCGTGCGCGCGGCCTGCATGCCGCAGGCTTGGGCTAGCGCGTCGGCGATCGTTATCGCACAGGCGCTCGGTGCACTCGACGATAACAACTCGCGAGGGGGCATGCGGGAGCGTGGCTGACGCGGCGGTCCTCGGTCAGGCGACCGCAAGCTGTCTTATCTGCGCGGCTCTGGCACGCAGGGTGTTAGCGGTTACGCGATCATCGTGTGCCTGGGAGATCTCCGCTAGGGACTGGAGAATCCAGACCAGCGCAGGATGGTCGCAGCCATAACGCTCTTCCAGAATGCGCTGCGCCTGCAGGAGTGCCCCCATCGCCTTTTCCTCTTCCCCCAGTGCCATATAGACCGGCGCTAGTCGGCTCAGAGCCTTCGCCAGGTACGGGTGTCCGTCAGGGTACTTCTCGCGATAGATCCGATATGCCCGCTCTAGGGTTTCCTTCGCTCTGGCCTTCTCGCCGAGCGCCAGCTGGATGGACCCGAGTTTGGCCAGGCACGAGGCCAGTTTGTGTTCCTCGTCGCGCTGCCGCGCCTCGTGGATCTCAGTAACCTGCGTGAGCAACCGGTGCGCCGCCGCGAGTTCACCGGTTCGGCGGTAGATGTCTCCCAGATACTTTCGAGCCTGGGCGACTTCGAGATGGCCGGCTGGCAAGGCGGGCTCCATGATGGCGATCGCGGTCTCCAGCTCATCCCTGGCTTCGTCCCACTGGCCGAGATCGCGGTGGACGACTCCGATGTTGACATGGTTCACCGCGGCCTCGATGGCGGACGGCCCCTTGGCGCGCACGCGCTCGTTCAATGCGAGGGCTTGCCGCTGAGCGCGCAGCGCCTCGCCGAGCCGTCCGGCATTGCGCAGGATGGTGCCCCGGATCAGCAGCGCGTCCGCGATCCCGTCCTCATTAGCGCCGACCTCGCGCAGGATGCGCTCTGCCCGCCGCGTGCAGGCCACTGCCTCTTCGTTCCGATCGGCGAACTCCCGCAGGATCTCGGCGAGGCGAATCAGCGCTCTGGCGATCAGCGGATGCATCGGATCAAGCAACCGCTCCCTGATGGCGAGGGCCCGCTCGGCGCTGTCCCGCGCCTGCTGCAGCTGAGCGAGCGGGAACTGGGACTGCCCCAGGTGGTACAGACACTCAGCCACGCGCAGGTCGTTGGCGCCATACAGCTCCTCACGAATAGTCAGCGCCCCACGCAGGTAATCCTGAGCCTGCCGCCACTCGCAGCGACCATGCAGATAGATCCCGGCCAACAGCAGCAGGCGGGCGGTTTGCTCGTCTTTGATCCGGAGCCGATGCAGGACATCCGTCGCTTCCTGCACGTGCGGCATGAGGAACGCGCAGGCACTCCACGCGCTGGGCTCCTCGGGATGCCGCGGGAAGGCTCGCAGCAGCAGCCGGATCGCGGTTGCTCGCCAGAGTTGCTGTTCCTCTGGGCTCAGCGCATTGCGCACGGCGGACTGAACCTGGGAGTGCACGTCGAACCGGTCGGACATCGCCTCGATCAGCGAGAACCTGCGCAATTGACTGATCATCTGACCCCAGGCGCGCTCGTCCGTCATCACCGCGCTCAGCTGCGCGGGCAGGACGTCGGCATGGTCCGTGATGATCTGCCGCGGGATGTTCTCCGAATCGAACATGCTCAGGAAGGCAAGCATCTCCCGGGCCGCGGGCGCGCCCTGCCGCGCATGCATGATGAGCAGCAGCGAATAGCCGCCGGCGACCTCGCTGCTGTTGAGCTGACTTGCCGCAATGACCTCGTCAGGATGGTCGCGTAGCCGCTCGCAGAACGCGCTGAGCGTGGTCCCGGTCTCTCGGATGAGCGTCGTCACTTGGACAAGACTGATTGGCAGCCGCCCGAGCCGCTCAACCAGCCATCTGAGCGTCTGCGGATCCCCGGCCGCTTCGGGAATCCGCTGGGTGACGAACTCCTCGGCCTCCTCGGCGGTGAGCGGATCGAGGCGCAGCGTGTGCGAGGCGCGGCTGTCCCAGCCGGTGGCGACCCGCGAGGTGATAAGCACATGACCGCGCTTCGTCGCCGGCCAGTAGGAAGACGCTCGGATCGACTTGGGATCGTCGACATCGTCGAAGACGAGCAGCCATCTGTCCCGCTGGCGCAACGTGGACCAGAGATGGTTGACCGTCTCGTCGTGGTTGGCCTTTTCCTCGAGACCGAGCGCTTTCGCCAACTCGATCAAGTCGTTAATCGCACTGACCGGGGTGCTCGCGCCGACCCACCAAACGAGGTCGTACTCGCTCGCGTAATCCCACGCATACTGCAGAGCGAGCTTGCTCTTGCCGACCCCGCCGAGTCCGTGGATCACGACCGCGTTCAGTTCCGCGGACCGAGTCGCCCGCAAGTCCTGAGCGGGATGCAGAAGCCGGTGGAGCTCGTCGATCTGTCCGCGCCTGCCGACGAAGTCGGCGTCCGCGGCGCGCAGCTTGGCGATCGCGGGACCGCGGCTCGGCAGCGGAGAACCGACCGCGATCGCGTTCGGGCGCGGCGCGGGAAGTTGCTCCCTGCGCAAGCGATCAAGCAATGCCTCCCGCCACTCCTCGGCATCGGGATTGGTCAGGTTGATGGCGACGAGACTGCGAGTGTCGGCATCCATATCGAATGACTCGACGAGCACGGGCAGTATGACGGGCAGTGAATCGTCCGCGGCCAGCTCGTTCGCGAGTTGCGGAAGGGCGGTCTGCCACGAATGGCCCTCCCGTCTCGCGGCCACGTAGGCGCGGGAAATCAGCACGAGAACGCAGTCGATTCCCCGCAACTGTTCTTTCGCCACACGCGTCAAATCGTCATCAGAGTCCTCTGACGCCGCGTCAGGCAACCCGTAACTCTCGGCCGCGGTGGATCGTTCCTCCCATCGGCCCCGATGCGCCAGGTAGCCCCAAGCGTCGAGCTGATCAACGATCCAACGAGCCCAGTCCCGGTTGCTGGGATGGAAGCTGACCAGAACCGAGGGCGGCGTTTTGACGTGTGGTGGGAGGAGCTGGCCGGCGCCCAGAAGCCCAGCCCTGGTGGCGTCATCAGATCTCGACGAGTCGACCTGGAACACGGTGCTGAAACCGATCAAGAAAACGGCGATCACGCTGACCGTGATCAAAACCGGCCGTGATCCCACGCGGCCGGCCAATATGGCAGCCAGCGTGCCGATACCGCTGATCATGCCGATGACGTTCGGCCAACTGCGCCAGCGCCGCTTCGTCTCCCCCTCAGCCATACTCCTTCGCCTTGACCTCAGCCACCCACCCCCAGTCACTCTCATGGAAGCGCTACTCAGGGTGCTGCGCAAGCGAGCGTCGAGGCACCTTTTAGTCCGTAGGACGCCAATTGCCGCAGCGAATTTCGGGAAAACACCTCGCGCGGCCGCCAGGGGTGGTAATCCATGAGTGTCACTCCCACCCCACCGGGCGGCTCGGCGAACCCAGCGCGACACGCTGCACCAGGCAGGCGCCTACCGGCCCACCTTGCCCCGAAAATGATCGCGGGCAATCAGGCCAAATACCGGCAAACCGCGCCGGTGACCGCAGTCCATCCAGAGGAACGGTGCAGGGATGTGGAAGTTTCGAGCCGCGGGCGGCGGGCTCACGGTCGGCCTGGTTCATTGGGCGCTGCCACCGACCATCGGCGGCGTGGAATCACATCTCGCGGACTACATCCGGCTGCTCACCCAGCGCGGCGTCAAGGTCGTGGTGTTGACCGGCGAGCGCAAGCCGCTCCAGCAGCTGGCTGATCTTGCGGAAATCCACAGCAATCCGCTGCTTCGCCTCGCCGGCGGCGGCGAGGTGCCGGATGACGGCCCGGAATGCATCGACGAGCTGACGACTTGGTTCGGACAGGTGCTGGCCGGCAGCGGGGTGGACGTCGTGCACGCTCACAACCTGCACTACTTCTCCTCTGCCCCGGCGACCGCGCTCAACGAGGTGTGTTGGAAGCTGGACATCGCCCGTCATCACACCTTCCACAATTACTGGGCGGACGGCGCCCAGTTGGCTGGCTTGATCGAGAACTGGGAGGGCCGGTGGGCGAACTCCGAGTTCGTGGCGGGACTCTGCGACGACGGCTACCTCGGATCGCGCCCACGGACCCGCTATATGGGCATCGACCCAGACCGTTTCATTCGGCGGCGTAAGCCCTTTGAGGGGCGCGACCCGACTACAGACAATCCGGCTCTCGCCCCGCTGATCCTGCAACCGGCCCGGCTGCTGCGCTGGAAGGGCCCGATGACCTCGGTGCGGATGCTCCGCCTTCTGCACGACAACGACTATCGCGCGCGACTTCTCATCACCGACACCAGCCAGTTCATCGACTGGGACGACGAGCGCAAGGCACTCAGGGCCGAGCTCAACGACCAGATCGATGAACTCAAGCTGTCGCGTTGGGTCGAATTCAGCGATGACGTCTTCTACGCGGGGATGCCAGAGCTGTACGACGAGGCTGACATCGTGATCAATCCGTCTCACGGCGAACCGCTCGGGCTGGTCGCGCTGGAAGCGATGGCCGCGGCACGCCCTGTCGTCGTCACGGACTCCGGCGGCATGACCGAGACCTTCGACCAACGGACGGGCGCCGTCGTCGCCGACGACAGGAGCCTGGCGGAAAACCTCTTCGAGGCTGTGCGCGGCTTCCTCGATGACCCGCGCAGCGCGGTCAGGTCGGGACGCCGCGGGCGCAGGCATGTGGTCAAGAACTTCCACATGAACGTGTATGTGGACGCGATGCTCGATGCGTATCGAGCCACCCTGAAGCCGCAGAAGGCTCGGCTCGCGGCGGAAAGCGTCAGCACATCGGCGCCCCATGAGGAGGCATCCATGTCACCTGTCGGCGCGTCAAGCGGTGCCCAATAGGCGATCTCAAGTAAGAGGCCAGGCGGTCGCGGTCCGATAGTGGACCTGCCTGGCCTCTTGCTGTGGAGCGGGTGACGGGAATCGAACCCGCGCTGTCAGCTTGGGAAGCTGATGTTCTACCATTGAACTACACCCGCAGGATGCCTGCTGCGGCCTGTCCTTTGGGGGGCGGGCCGAGGGTTAGGTTACCAGACGGCGACGCGGGGTGGCGGCGTGGCGGGCTCGGGGTGGCGCGGGGGGATGGGACCTGTTGGTCGCGCCGTGGGTGGCGCGATACGGTCGGTGGGTGTTGCTCTCAGACAAGGATCTGCGCTCGGAGATCGGCGCAGGGCGGGTGCGGGTCGAGCCGTTCGATGACTCGATGGTGCAGCCGTCGTCCATCGACGTGCGGTTGGACCGGTACTTCCGGGTATTCGAGAACCACCGGTACCCGCACATCGACCCGGCGGAGGAGCAGCCGGATCTGACGCGGCTGGTCGAGCCCGAGGGCGATGAGCCGTTCATCCTGCACCCGGGGGAGTTCGTGCTGGGGTCGACCTACGAGGTGATCTCGCTGCCGGACGACATCGCCTCGCGGCTTGAGGGCAAGTCGAGCTTGGGGCGGCTGGGGCTGCTGACGCATTCGACGGCCGGGTTCATCGACCCGGGGTTCTCGGGGCACGTGACCTTGGAGCTGTCGAACGTCGCCACGCTGCCGATCAAGTTGTGGCCGGGCATGAAGATCGGGCAACTGTGTATGTTCCGGCTCTCCTCCCCTGCCGAGCACCCATACGGGTCGGCGGTCTACGGCTCGCGGTACCAGGGCCAGCGGGGGCCGACGCCGTCGCGGTCGTACATGAACTTTCATCGCACGAAGGTGTCTGACTGACCGTGCCGGGCGGCGCTGAGACTGAGCGTGTGACAGGGATGCGGGGGTGGCAGCGATGCGCTGGCCGATGGGGACTGCTGACGCGGACGTAGTGACGGTGTACGCGCAGCGGCTTGCGGATCCGGACAAGGTGTTGGCCGCGGTGAGTGCTCTAGGCACTGGCGATACGTTTTGCGCGACCGTGCCTGACGGCGCCGACGGGCTTGATGCCGGTACGCCGGGGTACAGCGCGACGATTTCGGACACCGTGGCGACGTTCGTCGTCGAGGTGACGCAGGATCCGTTGTTCGGGGAGGCGCCTGCCGCGCTGTCGGATTCCGGGTGGGAGCCTTCGTCGCTGACGAGCTATCAGATCTCGGTCGCCTCGCTTGGACCCGGGTCGGATCGGCTGCGCTACCGGCTGGCGAAATCGCTGCTAGAGGCGACCGGCGGCGTGCTGATCGGATCGGATGGCGCGCGGATGGGCGTGGAGTCTTTGGCGGATGCGACCTGGGGCTCGCTCTGGTAGCGCAACAGGTGAGCCGATACGGGTGATTTATCGGCCTGCGCTCCGCGTTCCCACTCGTGCCGCTGCGAAAGTGTGGCCATGGAGCGTTGGAGCCAGAGCCTGTCCCGCGTCACCGGGCCGCTACACGTGCGCACGGTTCCGGGTCTGCGGCGGCACGAGGAGCGCTGGGCCGACCCGGAGCGGCTGCTGAGCGACAATCCGGTTTTACTGCTGGCCGGGCCGCGCACTGCCGCGTCGATCGAGGCGTTGGTGCGTACGTGGAACCCGACGCCTACGCGCGATGAGCATGGCGTGTTGCATGTCGCGGACGGCGTGCGGTGGCATGGGCCGTTCCATCTGGATCCGACGCTGGCCGCGCAGGCCGACCTGCCCGGCGGTTGGTCGACGGCGTACGTGGCGGAGGCTCCGCGTCGCCGGGTGCGTATCCCGGACGGCCGCAACGCGGAGGCATTGCGCCGGCGTTATCCGCGCGACATTCCGACCGGGCCGGAGGCACTGGCCTGGTCACTGGTGACCGGGCTCGCTCGGCTGCTTGGGGGCGCGGCACGTCTGCCCGGTTGTCCAACTTACGTCGCGGAGCCGAGCGAGACGGTGTTCTGCGTATACGGGCACGAAGCGCTGCCCTGGCAGGTGCTGCGTTCGGTACTCGGTCTAGCGATTCCGGACCTGGGACGCAATGGCGCGTTGGCGGCTAACGACTACTGCCTTGACCGGCCCGGAGTACTCGAGATCCGCGTGCAGCCGTTCGGCGCTGACGAGTTCCTGCCCTACGCACTGCGCTCGCGATCGGACGATGGATGGCCGCACACGGTATACCGCTTCAGCTTGGTAAAGCAGGCGACTGCGGCGGAAACGGCTTCACTGATCGAGCGGGTGCGTAACACGGCGGTGCTGCTGGCCGAGGTGATCGGCGGGGTGCTGCTGGATGAGGATGGGTTTCCGGTGAGTACCTGACCACGTGACTGCGTGACCGCCGACGGACGACAGCTAACGCGGGACCTGGACGATACAAACGGCTGGGACACCGCACGTGAGCGACCCGGCGATCATGCCGGTGACGAGCGAACTGGAGTTCTTGATGGTGACGTTCGCCGGCCAAGCCGACAGATCGACCGGTCCGGTCAGGTTGCTGACTTCGACGGTGGCCTTACCGAGTCGCAACGCGTTACCGACTCGTATGTTGAGCCGCGTGTCAGGGGGCGTGCTTAACGAAAGGTTCGCTGTGCACAGCGAGTCCGGACAACGTACAGACACGAACAACGTTCCTGCGATCACACTCACCGCGCGTTGCGGATGGTCGAAGATGGTTGACCTGTCGGTCTCGTCCAATGCCACTTCGCGTTGAGCGCTCGGCGATCCCGTCACAGCCACGGATCCGTCGCCGTCGACCACAACATCGACCTCGTATATGTGCGCGTACATGGCGTTTGAACTGCTGGTGTGCGTGACTCGATGCAGCGCGACGTCGGCGGCGTAGCCGAGTGCGGCGAGGACCGCGAGCGTCAGCACGATGATGAACAGGGCACGGAAGAGCGCTGCGAACCACAGCCGTACGCCGCCACGCTCGGTGGCCGCTTCAGGCGCCACGGACTCGGGCGCTTGCGACTCAACCGACATGACCGGACCTCCGCACACGGGAACTCACAAGGCAACTGCGGAGCCTAGCGAATCTGACGCCTTATGACAGCGGGACCGCAAGGAAGTGCGGTCGCGTTGACGACCGGGATGCGTGTGTGAGAGCTCTGGATTAGGCGGAGTCGTCCCCGGAGGAGGCGCCGACCGAGGCAAAAGCGACGGCACCGGCGCTGGCGTCGTCCGCGGTCGGCTGCTTGACCGAGCGCAGCAGCAGTTGCGAGACGTCGACCACTTCCATGGACTCGGGCACCTCGCCGGACTGCTTGCGTGCCGTGATCGAGTCGCCGAGCATCACCAGGCAGTACGGACAGGCGGTGGAGATCACGTCCGGGTTAGTGGATAGCGCCTCGTCCACCCGCTCGGTGTTGATCCGCTTGCCGATCCGCTCCTCCATCCACATCCGCGCGCCGCCCGCGCCGCAGCAGAAGCCCCGCTCCTTGCAGCGGTGCATCTCGGTGTTGCGCAGGCCGGGCACCTTGGCGATGATCTCGCGCGGCGGGGTGTAGACCTTGTTGTGCCGGCCGAGGTAGCAGGGATCGTGGTAGGTGATGTTCTGGTCGACGGGGGTGACCGGAGTCAGCCGGCCCTCGGTGACCAGGTGGTCGAGCAGCTGCGTGTGGTGAATGACCTCGAACTCGCCGCCGAGTTGCGGGTACTCGTTGGCCAGCGAGTTGAAGCAGTGCGGGCAGGTGGCCACGATCTTCTTCGCCGGGCCGTCTTTTCCGGTCGCCACAGCACCGAAGGCCTCGTTCAGCACCTCGACGTTCTGCTGCGCGAGCATCTGGAACAGGAACTCATTGCCCAGGCGCCGGGCCGGATCCCCGGTGCAGCTTTCGCCGCTGCCGAGCACGGCGAACTTCACCCCGGCGATGTGCAGCAGTTCGGCGAACGCCTTGGTGGTCTTCTTGGCGCGGTCCTCCAGGGCGCCCGCGCAGCCCACCCAGTACAGGTACTCGGTCTCGGCCAGGTCCTCGATCGTCTCACCGAGGACCGGGACCTCGAAGTCGACCTCGGAGATCCAGTCGAGCCGCTTCTTCGCGGGCATGCCCCACGGGTTGCCCTTGTTCTCCAGGTTCTTGAGCATCGTGCCCGCTTCGGACGGGAATGCGGATTCGATCATCACCTGGTAGCGGCGCATGTCGACGATATGGTCCACGTGCTCGATGTCGACAGGGCACTGTTCGACGCACGCGCCACAGGTCGTGCAGGACCACAAGGCTTCGGCAGCAATGACTGCGTTGTCCTCGGGCGATCCGACGAAAGGCCGCTCGGCCTCTGCGAGAGCGGAGGCAGGTACCGCAGCGAGCTGATCGGCGCTCGCCTTCTCGATGCCCTCTGCATCCTTACCTCCGCCGGCCAGCAGATAAGGCGCCTTGGCGTGTGCGTTATCGCGCAACGAGAGCACGACTAGCTTCGGTGAGAGGGGCTTGCCGGTGTTCCACGCGGGGCACTGATCCTGGCAGCGGCCGCATTCGGTACAGGTGGAGAAGTCCAGCAGGCCCTTCCACGTGAAGTCCTCGACCTTGCCGACGCCGAAAATGTCGTCATCCTGCGGGTCCTCGAAGTCGATCGGCAGCCCGTTGGAGAGCATGGGATTCAGCGCGCCGAGCGCGGTGCCGCCGTCCGCCTTCTTCTTGAACCAGATGTTGGGGAAGGCCAGGAAGCGGTGCCAGGCCACGCCCATGTTCGCGTTGAGCGCAATGGTAATCATCCAGGCGAAGGAGATCACGATCTTGAGCATGGCGAACAGATAGACCAGGTTCTCCAGCGTGCCAGCCGACATCTCAGCGAACAGCCGGGAGAGCGGGTAGGAGAAGAAGAAGTGGATCGAGAACCGGCCGCCGTCCTCCAGCACGTTTTCCACGCCGCGCAGCGCGAAGATGCACAGCAGCACGCCGAGGATCGTGTATTCGACGTAGTACGCCTGCCACATCACCGAGCCGTAGAACCGTGACGTGCGCGCGTCGACCTTGCGGCTCGGCCGGATGGCCAGCCGGACGATCATCAGCGCCACGATGCCGGCCAGCCCGAGGAAGCTGAACAGCTCGGTGACGAACTCGTACGGCCACCAGCGGCCCACCAGGGGGAGCTGGAAGCGGGCGTCGAAGAGCTGGCCGAACGCGGTCACCAGCGTGAAGAACAGCAGCCCGAAGGAGACCATCACGGCCCAGTGCGCCGCACCGATCCACCGCTTGCCGCGCCGGGCCAGCCTGGTGTGGCCCAGGAACTCGCGCACCAGGTTCTTCGTGCGGGCGACCGGATCGCCGGTGCGGCCGGGGGCTGGCTGCCCAGCCGTGATCAGCCGATACATCCGGGAGATCACCCGCGCGAACAGCGCGAAGCCGACCATGGCTATGCCCAGGGAGATGATGATCGCGGCGATGTGCATAGTTGAGCCGAGCTCCTGTTTCGGTGCCGGGTGGTGCTTAGGCGCAGTCCTGAGCGCGCGAGGCGTCGCTCGGAGATCGTCTGCAACTCTACTCGCCAGTAACTTATGGCGTGAACCCGGCCGTACGTGCCGTTGGTCACCTTCGAGCGCCTAGGCGCTAGCGATAGAAACCGTGCGACTCACTGAGCGATTCGTGCGCTTCGAGGCGGGCCTGGGTGCGCTCGGGTGCCGCGTCTGCTATCGCCTGGACCAGCAGTGATGCGAGCACCATCGGCGCGGCGTGCGAGTCGAAGACCAGGCGGGAGCCCACACCGGCCGGCAGTAGCACATCGGCCGAACCGGCGAAGGGCACCAGGGGGTTGTCCGTGACCAGCGCGACCTTGAGTCCGAGTTCGCGCGCGTGGTCGATCGCGGTCAGCGCTTCCTGCGCGTAG
Organism: Actinocrinis sp.; assembly: GCF_035605935.1. Lineage (GTDB taxonomy): Bacteria > Actinomycetota > Actinomycetes > Streptomycetales > Catenulisporaceae > Actinocrinis. The sequence goes on from NZ_DATNGK010000051.1 coordinate 39,753, forward strand.
CGCGGCAGCAGGAAGGCGACCATCCACGTGGCGCCTGCCTGGCGGGCCTGAAGCAGCGCATCGTCCGCGGTCGTGCCCGCGGAGGAGATCAGCCGTACGTCCGGGTGGATTCGTTGCGCGCTGTATGCGAAGTAGTGCGCGACCGAGAGGGAGAGGCGCAGACCGAGGACCACGAGCGGATTCGAGGCGGCGAGCAGCCGGCCCGTCTCGATCAGGCGGTCGGGCGTCGTGGCGAGGCGTTGCAGGGCTTCCAGGTTGGCCTGTTCGGCTGCGATCGCGGCCTGGAACTCGTTGCGGCGCACCTCTTCCGGAGACTCGCCGACCGATCCGAGCACAATGCCCTTGAGCGCGTCACGCAGCGCTGGATAGCCGGAGAAGCCGAGCGCGGTGGCGAAGCGGGTAACCGAGGGCTGACTCACGCCGACCCGGTCGGCCAGATCGACGCTCGACATGAACACGACCTCGGCCAGATGGTCAATCAGGAACTGGCCGATCCGGCGCTGGGCAGGGGAGAGGCGACGGCCGTCGAGCAGCCCGAGTACCTGCTCGGTCGAGCTGCCAGCGGCACCTACCGCCGCGTCGGGAAAACCGGCCTGATCGGGCATCACCGCTGCCACGTCCGTCACCTCCGTTCGCGACCGCCTTGGCTATTGGGTGCTTTTCCTGGTGCGCGGCACGAGTCTTGCGCCGAACTATGGATTGGCCGACCAGGATAAGCCAGCCGTCGCTGTGCAGGCGCTGGGTTTATCCCTGCGTCGTATGCCTCGGTTCTATCGCAGAGCACCGACAGCTTCTTCGACCGCTGCGAGCACGGCGCCGTCGCGTACCGCATCCTCGGCGGCCCGCAGCTCGATGGAGAGGTACCGGTCCGGCCCTGGACCGCTGACACCGCGCTGCCTGAGCAGGGCGATCGCGGCTGCGGTAGCCGGCGCCGGCTTGAGTGGTGCCCGCAGGTCTAGCGCCCGGGCCGCGGTAACCAGCTCGATCGTGAGGATGCGGGTGAGGTTGTCCAGCGCGGTGCGCAACTTGCGGGCCGCGGACCAGCCCATCGATACGTGATCCTCCTGCATCGCAGAGGACGGGATCGAGTCGACGCTGGCCGGGTTGGCGAGGCGCTTGTTCTCGGAGACCAGGGCGGCCTGGGTGTACTGAGCGATCATCAGACCGGAGTCAACGCCGGGGTCGTCGGCCAGGAACGGCGGCAGACCATGCGAGCGCGCCACGTCGAGCATCCGATCCGTGCGCCGCTCGGCGATCGAGCCGACCTCCGCGGCGGCGATGGCAAGGAAGTCCAGGACAAAGGCCACTGGGGCGCCGTGGAAATTCCCGTTGGACTCCACCCTGCCCTCGCCGAGCAGTACGACCGGGTTGTCGATGATCGAGGCAAGTTCGCGTTCGGCGACGAGGGTCGCGTGCGCGAGCGTGTCACGGGCGGCGCCAGCTACCTGAGGAGCGCAGCGCAGCGAATACGCGTCCTGCACACGGTTACAGTCGGGGCCGCGGTGCGATGCGACGACGCCTGAATCCTTAAGCAGCATCAGCAGATTCGCGGCCGACGCTGCCTGACCGGGATGCGGACGAATCGCGTGCAGTTCGGGCAGGAAGACGCGGTCGGTGCCGAGTTGCGCCTCGACGCTCATGGCGGCGGTGATGTCGGCGAGCTTGAGCAGCCGGCCGAAGTCGTGCAGGGCGAGGACGAGCATGCCGAGCATCCCGTCGGTGCCGTTGATCAGCGCCAGACCTTCCTTCGGCTCCAGCACGAGCGGCGCGATGTCGTGTTCGGCGAGTACGGGAGCGGCGTCTGTCGGCTTACCGTCCTCGCCGATGACTTCCCCCTCGCCCATCAGTACCAACGCGACATGCGCGAGGGGAGCGAGGTCGCCAGAACAGCCGAGCGAGCCGTATTCACGTACCGCGGGCGTGACGCCGTTGTTCAGCAGCGCGGCCATGGTCTCGGCGACGACAGGGCGCACTCCGGTGTGTCCGGTGACAAGCGTCTTGAGGCGCAGCAGCATCAGCGCACGCACGACCTCAGGCTCGACGAGAGCGCCCATGCCGGCGGCGTGCGAGCGGATCAGCGAGCGCTGGAGCGCGGCACGTGACTCCGGGTCGATGTGGCGGGTGGCCAACGCGCCGAACCCGGTCGAGATTCCGTACGCGGGCGTGGGCGCGGCGGCGAGCTTGTCCACGGTGGCGCGGCCTTGGCCGAGGGCGGCCAGGGCGGCGGGCGACAACTCGACCCGCGCCCCGCGCCGGGCTACCGCCTCGATCTCGGCGAAGGACAGGTCGGTGTGGCCGATGGCGCCCGGGCCGAGCTGGACCGTCGTGGTCATGGGCTACTCCTGCGACTGTGGCTCTGATTGGGGCTGTGGCTGTGAAGTTGAACGCTGCGCCGGTTGAACGCTGTGGCAGCGGTGACACTCCACCACAGTGAATGAAGTCATACGGTTGACCGCAGCTATGAATGATTGCATAACATACCTCGGGGTTCACCGGCGGCAGCGGCGGGCACGAGTACTGCGTGACGCCTCGGCGACGCCCCGGCCGGCTCCGCTACCCGACCTGATCCACTTCACCGCAAGAGAGGGAGCTCGCGCATGACCGGTCCGCGTACGGTGCGCGCCCCGCACGGCACCAGCCTGAACACGCTCGGCTGGCCGCAGGAGGCCGCCTACCGGATGCTCCAGAACAACCTCGACCCCGAGGTCGCCGAGCACCCGGAAGAGCTGGTCGTCTACGGCGGCACCGGCAAGGCGGCGCGCAACTGGGCTTCCTTCGATGCATTGCTGCGCACCCTGACCACGCTGCGCGATGACGAGACGATGCTGGTGCAGTCCGGCAAGCCGGTCGGCGTCATGCGCACGCACGAGTGGGCGCCGCGCGTCCTGCTCGCCAACTCCAACCTGGTCGGCGACTGGGCGAACTGGGATGAGTTCCGCCGCCTCGACGCGCTCGGCCTGATGATGTACGGCCAGATGACCGCGGGCTCCTGGATCTACATCGGCACTCAGGGCATTCTCCAAGGCACCTACGAGACCTTTGCGGCAGTGGCGGAGAGCCGGTTCGGCGGTTCGCTCGCGGGAACCATCACGCTCACGGCCGGGCTCGGCGGGATGGGCGGCGCGCAGCCATTGGCCGTGACCATGAACGACGGTGTCGTGATCTGCATCGATTGCGACCCTCGCGCCATCACCCGCCGGATTGAGCACCGGTACCTCGACGTTAAGGCGGACTCGCTCGACCACGCGCTTCAGTTGGCGGTCGACGCCCGTGACGCGCGCCGTCCGCTGTCCATCGGTGTGTTGGGCAACGCGGCGGAGTTGGTACCGGAACTGCTGGCGCGTAACGCACCAATCGATATCGTCACGGACCAGACCTCAGCGCATGACCCGCTTGCGTACCTGCCGCTCGGTATCGACTTCGACGACATGAGGTCTTTCGCGGCGGATAAACCAGACGACTTCGTGCAGCGGGCGCGAGAGTCGATGGCCAAGCACGTCGAGGCGATGGTCGGCTTCCAGGACGCCGGGGCCGAGGTGTTCGACTACGGCAACTCGATCCGCGGCGAGGCGAAGCTGGCCGGATACCAGCGCGCCTTCGACTTCGCCGGCTTCGTGCCGAAGTACATCAGGCCGCTGTTCTGCGAGGGCAAGGGTCCGTTCCGCTGGGCGGCGCTCTCGGGCGACCCGGCCGACATCGCGGTGACCGACCGCGCGGTGCTGGATCTGTTCCCGCAGAACGATTCGCTGGCGCGCTGGATCCGGTTGGCCGGGGAGCGGGTGCACTACCAGGGCTTGCCCGCGCGGATCTGCTGGCTGGGCTATGGCGAGCGGCACCAGGCGGGACTGCGCTTCAACGAACTGGTCGCCTCTGGTGAGATCAAGGCGCCAATCGTGATCGGCCGCGACCACCTCGACTGCGGCTCGGTCGCGTCGCCATACCGAGAGACCGAGGCGATGCTGGACGGTTCGGACGCGATCGCGGACTGGCCGCTGCTCAACGCGATGGTGAACGTAGCCTCAGGCGCCTCCTGGGTATCGATCCACCACGGCGGCGGGGTCGGCATGGGCCGCTCGATCCATGCGGGTCAGGTCTCTGTCGCCGATGGCACACCGCTGGCCGCCGCGAAGCTGGAGCGGGTCCTGACCAACGATCCGGGCATGGGCGTGATCCGGCACGTGGACGCCGGGTACGACCGCGCGGTCGAGGTCGCCGAGGAGCGGTCTGTACGCATCCCAATGCGTGAGGGCAGCTCGGATAACAAGGACACCTCCGGGGACGGCGCGTGAACGAGGTCGCGGACGCGACCCGCTTCGCAGAACTCTGGTCCTCGCTGGCGGACGTCGGCCGCGACCGCGTCACCGGCGGTTATCGGCGCTTCGCCTGGACAAGCGCGGATCTGGCCTGCCGGGACTGGTTTGCGTCGCAGGCGGCTGATCGAGGGCTGACAGTCGAGATCGACCGCAACGGCAATCAGTGGGCTTGGTGGCTGCCGGAATCCGGAGCATTAGGCGCAGCCGCGAACGCAGACGAACGACGTAACGCACTCGCGATCGGCTCGCATCTGGACTCGGTGCCGGACGGCGGCGCGTTCGACGGTCCACTCGGCGTCATTAGCGCGCTCGCAGCCATCGACCTGCTGCGGGCGCGCGACTGGCGGCCGCAGCGGCCGATCGTGATCGCGAACTTCGCCGATGAGGAGGGGGCACGCTTCGGCATCGCCTGCGCCGGTTCCAGGCTGCTGACCGGGCAGCTGGACGCGGCAAAGGCCCGCGCCTTGCGGGATGGCGACGGTGTGCGGCTCGCCGACGCGATGGAGTCCGCGGGCCAGGACCCTGACGCGCTCGGCCGCGACGACGAGTGGCTGGCGAGCATTTCAGAGTTCGTGGAACTGCACATCGAGCAAGGTCGAGGACTGATCGACCAGGACGCGCCAGTCGGCGTCGCCTCGTCGATCTGGCCGCACGGCCGCTGGCGCTTCGACTTCGCCGGTGAGGCCAACCACGCCGGAACCACCGCTCTCGACGACCGCCGCGACCCCATGCTCACCTACGCGAACACCGTACTTTCCGCGCGCAAGAAGGCCAGGCTCGGCGGCGCACTGGCAACTTTCGGCAAAGTCAGCGTCGAACCGAACGGCACCAACGCCATCCCGTCGCGGGTCAGCGCCTGGCTGGACAGCCGCGCCCCAGATGAGGCGGCACTGGACGCAGTCGTCGAGCAGATCTCAGAGGCTGCGCGGGAACGCGGCGCGCGCGACGGAACCGCAGTAGAGGTTGTCAACGAGTCACGCACGGCTATCGTCGAGTTCGACCACGGATTGCGCGACAAGATCCGCAAGACGCTTACGGACGTCTTCGGCCCGGTTCCACAGCTGCCCACGGGCGCCGGGCATGACGCGGGAATCCTGGCCGCCGAGCTGCCGACCGCGATGCTCTTCGTGCGCAACCCCAGCGGGCTGTCCCACACCCCTGCCGAGCACGCGGAGGCCGCGGACTGTCTGACCGGCGTCGCCGCGCTGGCCGAGGTGGTCGCGCAGCTCGCCGGAGCGCAACCTGGGAAAAACCGGGGATCAGGGGCTTGAGGCGGTGACTGCGGGATGACCACGGCGGCAACGCAGAACAGGAACACCCAGGGCGCTGATAAGCAGCGCTGGCACGCTGAGGCCGCATACGTGGCCGGCATGGTGGAAACCGACGTGCTCATTGAGACAGATGGCGACCGCATCACGGCTGTCACGCCTGGCGCCAAGGCACCCACCGATGCGGTACGCCTTCCAGGATTGACTCTTCCGGGCCTCGCGAACGCGCACTCGCACGCATTCCACCGAGCGCTGCGCGGCCGTACACAGGTAGGCGAGGGCACGTTCTGGACCTGGCGCGAGCAGATGTACGAGGCCGTTGCCGGGCTGAATCCGGACACGTACTTCGAGCTCGCGGTCGGAGTGTTCGCGGAGATGGCACTAGCCGGGATCACGTCCGTCGGCGAGTTTCACTACGCGCACCACGACCGCGGCGGCGCTCAGTACTCTGACCCGAATGCCATGGGGCACGCCCTGATCCGAGCCGCACGCACCGCCGGTATCCGGATCACGCTGCTGGACACCTGCTACCTGACCGGTGGCCTGCACGCGACCGTGAACAGGACAGCGCTCAACAGCACTCAAAAGCGCTTCTCGGACGGTGACGCCGAGAAGTGGGCCGCGCGCGTAGATAGCTTGCGCGCCGCGTATGCAAGCGAATCAGACGTCATCATCGGCGCGGCGATCCACTCGGTGCGCGCGGTACCCAAGGAACAGCTCGGTACCGTCGCGGCGGCGGCTGCCAAGCATGACGCGCCGCTACACGTGCACCTGTCCGAGCAGCGCGCCGAGAACGATGCCTGCCTTGCGCGTTACCGACTGACTCCCGCGCAGCTGCTCGAATCCTCCGGCGCGCTAGGCCCGAAGACGACCGCCGTGCACGCGACACACCTGTCTCAAGCCGACATAGAGGTGCTCGGCGATTCAGAGACCTGTGTCTGCATGTGTCCGACGACGGAACGGGATCTTGCCGACGGCGTCGGCACGGCGCGGACCCTGTTCGAGGCCGGCTCGCCGATCTCACTCGGCTCGGACAGCCAGGCCGTCATCGACCTCTTCGAAGAGGCGCGGGCGATGGAGCTCGACGAGCGGCTGCGCACCGAGCGGCGCGGACACTGGCCGAGCACCGATCTGATCGACGCGGCGACCGCGGCCGGCCAGGAATCCCTCGGCTGGAGCTCAGCGGGGCGGCTGCATTCCGGCGAACTCGCCGACTTCACCACCGTCGGGCTCGACTCGATTCGGTTGACTGGGACGGCGCTTGACGTGGCCGCCGAATCGGTGATCTACGCGGCGACGGCGGCGGATGTCCGGCATGTCGTCGTCGGCGGCCAGGTGATCGTGCGGGACGGTATCCACAGGCTCGTGGATGAGCCCGCACGCCGGTTAGGCGCCGCTATCAGTGCTCTGTACCGGAGAAACGCTCGTGTCTGATTCGACCCTTGTCACGGGAATCGTCGAGTTAGCCACAGGCCATCCACAGCCTGTGGAAAACAGTTCCCTGAAAGAGGGAGCGCAAGACGGCTCGCTGTCGGTGACGCGTAACGCGGCGTTCATCGTGGAAAGCGGACGGATCGCGTGGATGGGATCAGCGCAGCAGGCTCCGGCCGCGGACGCGCGCGTCGACCTCGGTGACCGGGCGGTCATCCCGGGGTTCGTCGACAGCCACGCACACTTGGTCTTCGCGGGCGACCGCGCGACCGAGTTCGAGGCACGGATGACCGGAACGCCGTACAGCGCAGGAGGAATCCGCACGACGGTCGCCGCAACGCGCGCCGCCGATGACGAGTTGCTTCGTGGCAACGTGCGCAGGCTCGTGGATGAGATGGCGCGGCAGGGAACGACGACCGTCGAGTGCAAGACAGGGTACGGACTCACTGTCGCGGATGAAGCGCGCGCCATCCGCATCGCACGCGAGGAGTGCGATACCGCAACGTTCCTTGGCGCACATGTCGTGCCAGCGGAGTTCGCCGAGCGGCGCGACGAGTACGTGGACCTAGTACGCGGCCCGATGCTTGAAGCATGTGCGCCATATGCCGATTATGTGGACGTCTTCTGCGAACGCGGCGCATTCGACGAGACAGAGACGCGCCTGATTCTCGACGCGGCGAAGGGGCACGGACTCGCAGTCCGACTGCACGCGAACCAACTCGGGCACGGACCTGGCGTTCAGCTCGCGGTCGAGTACGGCGCCGCGTCCGCCGATCACTGCACCTACCTCGCCGACGCGGACATCGACGCGCTCTCCGGATCGTCGACGGTCGCGACGCTGCTTCCCGGGGTCGAGTTCTCGACCCGCTCGCCTTACCCGGGCGCACGACGCCTGATCGACGCGGGTGCGACCGTAGCCATCGCGACCGACTGCAATCCGGGCTCCTGTTACACGTCCTCGATGCCGTTCTGCATCGCGCTCGCTGTCCGTGAGATGCGCATGTCACCGGCCGAGGGCTTGCTCGCGGCCACACTCGGCGGTGCTCGCGCGCTCGGCCGAACCGACATCGGGTACCTCGCCGTCGGTGCCCGCGCCGACTTCGCGGTTCTCGACGCGCCGTCGTATCTGCACCTGGCCTACCGACCCGGTGTACCGCTCGTGAGCAGCACCTTTAAAGCCGGAATACGGCAATAGTGCAGCGAAGTTGAGTCCAGTAGCCTCAACCCTTATCGTTGAGTCGGCTGGACTCAAGCGGGCCGTGGCGTTGATCGCGCGGCTGCCGGGCCCGGCCCAGGCAGAAGCAGCGACGAGCTAACCCTAAGGAAGCCACGATGGCACGTCCGGTCGGCATCGACCTTGGAACGACCAACTCGGTCGTCTCCGTCCTCGAAGGTGGCGAGCCCACCGTCATCACCAACGCCGAGGGCGCCCGGACCACCCCGTCGGTGGTCGCGTTCGCCCGCAACGCCGAGGTGCTGGTCGGCGAGGTGGCCAAGCGGCAGGCGGTGACCAACGTCGACCGCACCATCCGCTCGGTCAAGCGGCACATGGGCACCGACTGGAAGATCCAGATCGACGACAAGTCCTTCACCGCCCAGCAGATCAGCGCGTTCATCCTGCAGAAGCTCAAGCGCGACGCCGAGGCCTACCTGGGCGAGAAGGTGACCGACGCGGTCATCACCGTCCCGGCCTACTTCTCCGACGCCGAGCGGCAGGCCACCAAGGAGGCCGGTGAGATCGCCGGCTTCAACGTGCTGCGCATCATCAACGAGCCCACCTCCGCGGCGCTGGCCTACGGCCTCGACAAGGGCGAGGGCGACCAGATGATCCTGGTCTTCGACCTCGGCGGCGGCACCTTCGACGTCTCCCTGCTCGAGGTGGGCAAGGACGAGGACGGCTTCTCCACCATCGAGGTGAAGGCCACCAACGGCGACAACCACCTCGGCGGCGACGACTGGGACCAGTCGGTGGTCAACTACCTGGTCAACCAGTTCAAGAACGCGCACGGGGTGGACCTGTCCAAGGACAAGATGGCCATGCAGCGCCTGCGCGAGGCGGGCGAGAAGGCCAAGATCGAGCTGTCCTCCTCCACCGAGACCACGGTCAACCTGCCCTACATCACCGCCTCCGCCGAAGGCCCGCTGCACCTGGACGAGCGCCTGACCCGCGCCCAGTTCCAGCAGCTGACCGCGGACCTGCTCGAGCGGTGCAAGGCCCCGTTCCACAACGTGATCAAGGATGCGGGCATTTCGGTGCGCGACATCGACCACGTGGTGCTGGTCGGCGGCTCCACCCGGATGCCGGCCGTGGCCGAGCTGGTGCGCGAGCTGACCGGCGGCAAGGAGCCGAACAAGGGCGTCAACCCGGACGAGGTCGTCGCGATCGGCGCCTCGCTGCAGGCGGGTGTCCTGAAGGGTGAGGTCAAGGACGTCCTGCTGCTCGACGTCACCCCGCTGTCCCTGGGCATCGAGACCAAGGGCGGCATCATGACCAAGCTGATCGAGCGCAACACCACGATCCCGACCAAGCGCTCGGAGATCTTCACCACCGCCGAGGACAACCAGCCCTCCGTGCAGATCCAGGTCTACCAGGGCGAGCGGGAGATCGCGGCGTACAACAAGCGCCTGGGCATGTTCGAGCTGACCGGCCTGCCGCCGGCCCCGCGCGGCCTGCCGCAGATCGAGGTCACCTTCGACATCGACGCCAACGGCATCGTGAACGTCTCGGCGAAGGACCTGGGCACCGGTAAGGAGCAGTCGATGGTCATCACCGGCGGCTCGGCGCTGCCCAAGGACGACATCGACCGGATGATGCGCGAGGCCGAGGAATACGCGGCGGAGGACCACCGCCGCCGCGAGGAGGCCGAGACGCGCAACCAGGCCGAGGGTCTGGTCTACCAGACCGAGAAGTTCATGCGGGACAACGCGGACAAGGTTCCGGCCGACGTCAAGGGCGAGGTCGAGACGGCGATCGCGGACACCAAGAGCGCGCTCGAAGGCACCGACGTCGAGGCGATCAAGAACGCCGCGGAGAAGCTGGCCACCACCAGCCAGAAGCTGGGCACCGCGCTCTACGAGCAGGCGCAGGCTTCGCAGGCCGCGAGCGGCGCGGCGGGCGGTCCTGAAGAGGGCGGCGCGCAGCAGGAGTCGGACGACGTGGTCGACGCCGAGATCGTCGACGAGGGCAAGAACGGCTGAACGGCGCCGGCTGATTGAACCCGGTGCGCCGCGTGGCACGTGGCGGCGCCCGACGACGTTCGACAGTTTGACGGTTGGACAGCTTGAGCGTTCGACGGCAGCGGGTCGCGGGCCGGGGCCGGGGCGAGAGCCTCACCCGACCCGGACCCGCGCCCGGCCCCGATCGATCCACTCCAGGAGAAGAGAAGAAGTGAGCGACGACCTCTACCGCCCCGGCCGGGACGCCGCAGAGGAGGCCCGGCAGTACGGCGACGACGAGGGCTTCGAGGCCGCCCCTGACGCCCAGCAGGACGAGCAGGAGTTCGCCGGGCGGGTGAACGAGGCGATCGGCGGGGAGCACGGCGACCCGTCCGCGAACCTCGCCGTCGCCGAACTGCTGGCCAAGCTGGCCGAGCGCACCAACGAACTGCAGAGCGCGCAGGCCGAGCTCGGTGAGCGCACCACGGATCTGCAGCGGCTCCAAGCCGAGTACGTCAACTATCGGCGCAGGGTCGAGCGGGACCGGATCGCGATGGCCGAGATGGCCCTCGGCAAGGTGCTGACCGGGCTGCTGCCGGTGCTCGACGACATCGGACGGGCCCGCGATCACGGCGAGCTCGAGGGCGGATTTCGCCAGGTGGCCGAATCGCTGGAGAACTCGCTGGCCAAGCTGGGTCTCGAGCAGTTCGGCACGGCCGGCGAGCTGTTCGACCCGAACGTGCACGAGGCGCTGATGCACACGGTCTCCCCGGATGTCGAGGAGGACACCTGCGTGGAGATCCTGCAGCCCGGGTACCGCCTCGGTGACAGGATCCTGCGGGTCGCCCGGGTCACCGTGGCCCAGCCCGGAGAGCCCGACGAGTAGCCGGACGGCGGCCCGCGCCGCCCGGCAGCCAAGCGATCTTCGAGCACCGCAAGGAGCAGAGGCGAACCCGAGATGAGCACCAAGGACTACTTGGAGAAGGACTACTACAAGGTGCTCGGCGTCCCCAAGGACGCTGCCGCGGCCGACATCAAGAAGGCGTACCGCAAGCTGGCCCGGCAGTACCACCCGGACGCCAACAAGGGGGACGCCGCCGCGGAGGAGAAGTTCAAGGAGATCTCAGAAGCCTACGACGTCTTGTCCGACGACAAGCGGCGCAAGGAGTACGACGAGGCCAGGTCGCTGTTCGGCGGCGGGTTCCGCGGCGCCGGGGCGGGCAACGGCTTCCCGTTCGACCTCGGCGACCTGCTCGGCAACGCCGGCGGCGGCACCGCGGGCGGCGGACTCGGCGACATCCTGGGCGGGATCTTCAACCGCGGCCGTACCGGCGGCACCACGACGCAGACCGCCCCCGGGCGGCGCGGCGCGGACGTCGAGACCGAGGCCACGATCACCTTCATGCAGTCCATCGACGGCGTGACCATCCCGCTGCGGATGACCAGCGAGCACCCGTGCCGGGCCTGTTCCGGCACCGGCGCGAAGGCCGGCACCACGCCGCGGGTATGCCCGACCTGCGCCGGGACCGGCCAGGTGAGCCGGAATCAGGGTGGCTTCGCGTTCTCGGAGCCGTGCCGGGACTGCAAGGGCCGCGGCCTGGTGGTCGACGAACCGTGCCCGGTCTGCCACGGCTCCGGTCGCGCCGCCTCGACGCGCACTCTTCAGGCACGCATCCCCTCAGGCGTGCGCGACGGGATGCGGATCAGGCTTAAGGGCAAGGGCGCTCCGGGTGAGCGCGGCGGACCGGCGGGAGATCTGTACGTGGTGGTGCATGTGAAGCCGCACAAGGTCTTCGGGCGGGACGGCGACAACCTGACGGTGACCGTGCCGGTGACGTACCCGGAAGCGGTGCTCGGCTCTGACATCAAGGTGCCGGTGCTCGGCGGCGTGCCGGTCACCGTCAAGTTGCCGGCCGGCAGCGCGAACGGCAGGACCCTGCGGGTGCGCGGTAAGGGCGCCCCGCGCAAGGACGGCAGCCGCGGCGACCTGCTGGTCACCTTCGAGGTGGCCGTGCCGACCAAGCTAAGCGAGACCGCGAACGCGGCGCTGGAGAAGTACCGCGACGCCACCGCGGACCACGATGTGCGAGCCGAACTGCTCGACGCGGCGAAGGGAGAGGACTGAGATGGTGCCGGAGAACGGTAACCCGGGCGGACGCAGGTCTGCCGAGGAGGCGGCGATGTACGTGATCTCCGTCGCCGCGGAGCTTTCCGGCCTGCACCCGCAGACCCTGCGGCAGTACGACCGGCTCGGCCTGGTGAGCCCGGATCGGGCGCCCGGGCGCGGCCGCCGCTACTCCCTCCGCGATATCGAGCTGCTGCGCGAAGTGCAACGGCTCTCGCAGGACGAGGGCGTGAATCTGGCTGGGATCAAGCGGATCCGCGAGCTTCAGGACCAGGTCGAGCTGCTCAGCGCCCGGGTGGCCGAGCTGGAGGAGAGCCTGGCGATGGCGCGGGCGACCACAATCCCGCTGGCCGTTCCGGCCCAGCAGGCCGACTATCCGGTGGCGAGCGCACAGGCGCAGATCGCAGCGAACCCCTTGTACCGCCCGGACCTGCTTCCCGCGGTGCCGGCGTTCGGCACGTCGACCGCGCTGGTGGTCTGGAAGCCGCAGCAACACTAGGGCGTGTTTTGAAACTAGCGGCGGATAGGGCCGCGGTGTCTGGCGCGTGCGATCGCAAGGCGGAAGGGCGTCCTCGAACCGGGTCGTCTGTGGACGCGCCTCCAACGCAGCGAGCGTGCGTGGCAGGCGTCGCGGCCCCGGCGATCGTTTCAAAACATGCCCCAGATCGGTCGACGGCACTTGAGTGGCCAAGTGAATACAGCGCACTGAGTTCCGTCGGCAAGGCAACAGAGGATAACGGGACGAGGAGCACCTGATGGAGCCTTACAAGCTGACGACGCGGTCGCAGGAGGCGCTGTCCGTGGCGGTGCGGTCGGCTGCCGCGGCGGGCAATCCGCATGTGGAGACCGCGCACCTGCTCCTCGCCCTCCTCGCGCAGCAGGACGGCACATCCAGGCCGCTGCTGGAGGCGGTCGGCGTCGACCGGGCCGATCTGACCGCGCGGACCCAGCGGCTCGTCGACTCGCTGCCCAAGGCCGCCGGTTCGACCGTCGCGGCGCCCGAACTCGCGCGCACCACGATCACCGCGATGAACCAGGCCGCCGAGGAAGCGCGCAGGCTCGACGACGATTACGTCTCGACCGAACACATCCTGGTGGGTCTTGCAGCCGGAAACGACCGGACCGCGGACATCCTCAAGGGCACGGGCGCGACGCAGAAGGCGTTGCGTGAGGCGTTCACCAAGGTGCGTGGCAACACCCGGGTCACCTCCCCCGATCCCGAGGCGACGTTCCAGGCGTTGGAGAAGTACAGCCTCGACCTGACCGCGGCCGCCCGCGAAGGCAAGCTCGACCCGGTTATCGGCCGGGACACCGAGATCCGGCGCGTGGTGCAGGTTCTCTCCCGGCGTACGAAGAACAACCCGGTGCTGATCGGCGAACCCGGCGTCGGCAAGACCGCCGTGGTCGAAGGGCTGGCGCAGCGGATCGTGGCCGGCGACGTGCCCGAGTCACTGCGCGGCAAGCGGCTGGTCTCGCTCGATCTCGGCGCGATGGTGGCCGGCGCGAAGTACCGCGGCGAGTTCGAGGAGCGGCTGAAGGCCGTGCTCGGCGAGATTCGCGAGTCAGGCGGCCAGGTGATCACCTTCATCGACGAGCTGCACACCGTGGTCGGGGCCGGCGCGACCGGCGAATCGGCGATGGACGCCGGCAATATGCTCAAGCCGATGCTCGCGCGCGGCGAGCTGCGGATGGTCGGCGCGACGACGCTCGACGAGTACCGCGAGCACATCGAGAAGGATCCCGCGTTGGAGCGCCGCTTCCAGCAGGTGCTGGTCGGCGAGCCCTCCGCCGAGGACACGGTGGCGATCTTGCGCGGACTCAAGGGCCGCTACGAGGCCCACCACCAGGTGCAGATCTCCGATGCCGCGCTGGTCGCCGCGGCGACGCTGTCAGAGCGTTACATCACCGCGCGATTCCTGCCGGACAAGGCGATCGACCTGATCGACGAGGCCGCGTCCCGGCTGCGCATGGAGATCGACTCGCGACCGGTCGAGATCGACCAGCTTCAGCGCGCGGTGGACCGGCTGCGCATGGAGGAACTGGCCCTCGCCAAAGACAGTCACAACGGAGCGCGCCTCCGGCACGACGACCCTGCTTCGAAGGAACGCCTCGAGCGCATCCGCCGCGAACTGGCGGACCGTCAGGAGCAGTTGAATGCCCTCAACGCGCGCTGGGAGCAGGAGAAGAACGGGCTGAACCGGGTCGGTGAGCTGAAGAAGCGGCTCGACGACCTGCGCGGCCAGGCGGACCGGGCGCAGCGCGACGGCGACTTCGAGGCCGCCTCTCGGCTGATGTACGCCGAAATCCCGGCCGCCGAGCGCGAGTTGGCCGAGGCGTCGCAGGCGGCGAATACCCGCGAGACCATGGTCAAGGAGGAGGTCGGGCCGGACGACGTGGCTGAGGTAGTGGCCGCGTGGACCGGGATCCCTGCTGGCCGGCTGTTGGAAGGTGAGACCGCGAAGCTGCTGCGTATGGAGCAGGAGCTGGGCAAGCGGCTGATCGGACAGCTCGATGCGGTACGCGCGGTATCAGATGCGGTACGCCGTGCCCGCGCCGGTATCTCCGACCCGGACCGGCCGACTGGCTCCTTCCTCTTCCTCGGCCCGACCGGCGTCGGCAAGACCGAATTGGCCAAGGCGCTCGCCGATTTCCTCTTCGACGACGAGCATGCGATGGTCCGCATCGACATGTCCGAGTACGGCGAGAAGCACTCGGTCGCGCGGCTGGTCGGCGCTCCGCCCGGATACGTGGGCTACGAGGAGGGCGGCCAGCTGACCGAGGCGGTGCGGCGACGTCCGTACACGGTCGTGCTGCTTGACGAGGTGGAGAAGGCGCACCCCGAGGTCTTCGACATTCTGCTTCAGGTGCTCGATGACGGTCGGCTCACCGATGGTCAGGGCCGCACGGTGGACTTCCGCAACACGATCCTGATCCTGACCTCGAACCTGGGCTCGCAGTTCCTGGTGGACCCGGCGCTGCCGGACGACAAGAAGCGCGACCTGGTGCTGAACCTGGTGCGCGCTACGTTCAAGCCGGAGTTCCTGAACCGGCTCGACGACATCGTGCTGTTCGACGCGCTGGGCACCGAGGAGCTGGGCCTGATCGTCGAGCAGCAGGTCGCTCGGCTCCAGCGGCGGCTTGCCGACCGGCGGCTCACGCTGGACGTCACCGCGGCGGCGCGGGACTGGCTGGTGCTCACGGGTTACGACCCGGCGTACGGCGCGCGCCCACTGCGCCGGCTGGTGCAGTCGGCCATCGGCGACGAGTTGGCGAAGGCGATCCTGGCCGGCCGGGTGCGCGACGGTGCGACGGTGCGCGTCGAGGTGGCGGACACGGATGACGGGCTCGCGATCACGACCGTCTGAGGCTGAGTGACCGTCGCTAGGTCGGATCGGCTGCGCTGTTCCTCTCGCGCTCGCCGGGGCGCGAGGGGATAGTGGTGTCATGTCCAGAATCCGAGTTCGAACCGGAAAAGACCGGCCGGCGGCCCGTGCCGGTGCCCTCGGGCTGGTCCTGGTGCTGCTCGCGGGAACCTTTGCGGTCCGGTTGGAACTCGCCGCGCTTTCACGCGACGTGCGCGTTCCCTGACATCCCGGACGTCCAGTCAGCCCGTCACTGCGGTTTTGCCAGCGCCGCCAGGCGATCCAGCGCCGCGCTCAGCACTTGTGGCTTCTTGCAGAAGGTGAATCGGACAAACGGCGCGCCCGCCTGCTTGTCGTCGTAGAAGACTGCGTTGGGGATGGCCACCACACCGCAACGTTCCGGCAGCGCGCGGCAGAACGCCAGGCCGTCTTCTTCGCCGAGCGGCCGGATGTCCGTGGTGATGAAGTACGTGCCCTCGGTCGCCGACACGCCGAATCCGAGGTCTGCCAAGCCGGCCGCGAGCAGATCGCGTCGCGCACGCAGGCTCGCGCTCATCTCTGTGTAGTAATCGCGCGGCAGGCGCAGCGCCTCGGCGATCGCGTACTGAAACGGTCCGCCGCTGACATAGGTGAGGAACTGCTTCGTGGTACGCACCGCGGTGACCAGTTCCGCAGTGCCGGTAACCCAGCCGATCTTCCAGCCGGTGAAGGAGAAAGTCTTGCCAGAGGAGGAGATCGTGATCGTGCGGTCGCGCATGCCAGGCAGCGTGGCCATCGGTACGTGCGCGCCCTCGAACACCAGGTGCTCGTAGACCTCGTCGGTGATGACGATCAGGTCGTGCGTGATCGCGAGCTGCGCAAGCGTTCGCAACTCCGCCTCGGTGAGCACCATCCCGGTCGGGTTGTGTGGTGTGTTGAGCAACAGGACCCTGGTGCGCTCGGTAATCGAAGCGGCGAGCGCGTCGAGATCGGGATGCCAGCGCGGCTGCTGTTCGGTCGGCGGTCGCAGCGTAGCGGGTACGCGCACGCCGCCGGCCATGGCGATGCACGCCGCGTATGAGTCGTAGTAGGGCTCGAACGCGATCACCTCGTCGCCCGGGTTAATCACGGCGAGCAGCGCCGCGGCGATCGCCTCGGTGGCTCCGGCGGTGATCAGCACCTCGGTGTCGGGGTCGTATTCGAGGCCGTACCAGTCGGACTGGTGGTCGGCGACGGCGCGACGCAGTTCGGGGATGCCCAAGCCGGGCGGGTACTGGTTACCGCGGCCCTCGAGGATCGCGCGCGCGGCGGACTCGGCGATCGCGGCCGGGCCGTCGGTGTCCGGAAAACCCTGGCCGAGGTTGATCGACCCGGTGGCCACGGCGAGCGCGGACATCTCGGCGAAGATCGTGGTACCGAGTCCATGCAACCGCGAGGCCAGCACCGGGCGCCGCGAACCCGATAAGTCTTTCGGGTGATCTGCCTCGGGCGTGGCGTGATGACTCACGCGTCCTCCAGTCGTTGACCCAGGGCGAGCCGTTTGTCAGACAGAAAGCCTTTTGGCAGTACGGCCCCCACCGGAGAAGCCTACGGCCTGGGACGGTGCCCACCGATGTTCGTCGAGTTGACCGCGGCCTACTGCGATACCAGCGCCGGAGAGCTGGGCTGGTCGATTGACCTCGAACCACAGCCCGCGCTGGCGAGCCGGCGGCTCGACCTCGCGCCGTTCCACGCGGAGCTGCGGCTGCTCGGCGCCTCGCACCAGATCTGCGTGTGGCTGGGCAGCGGTCCTCGGGGAGGGCCCGAACCGCTCTGTCTGGAAACGGTGGCGTGCATGCCGGAGAGCACAGTGCCGCTGCCCCGGACGGCGGAATGCGAACTGCGCGGTTGGCGGTACACGATCGAGTCCGATGTCCGGACCTGCTCCGAGGCGGAGTTCGGGGTGCGGGTCGCCGGGATCGAGCGGTGTGCGGCGCATGGGCTGGCCGGCCGATACCCCGGATTGCCTGGCGCGCTCACAGCTATCGTGATGCGGCCGTGGCAGGCCGGGCTCTGGTGGACGACCTGGCACACGTATCCGCAGGATCGGCAGATCGCTACGACACTCAGCTTTCTGCGGTTGGAGTGACCTAAGACTGGTTTTCGCTGCAAAACGTCTGATAGCGACCCATGCGATGCTCACGGCCGCGCGGCGGCGTACGCTGGCCTGCGAGCACGGCGGTCCGTCGCCGTTGCGCGGCTGAGCAGTGAGGGTGTCGATGCCGTACGAGGCCACGGTCCCGGTCCACCGACGACTGCTCTGGCCCGCTGTCACCGATGCCGAGCGGCTGATCGGCGCGCTGCCCAACGCCTCGATCGACGCCTCCGGCGCTCAGGGCGTGGCCGGGCGGCTGCGCGTACGCACCCGCGAGCAGACCGTCACCTTTCGCGGCGTCGCGCGCATAGTCAATGTCGTACCCAGTTCGCTGCGCGTTTCGATTGAGGTCGAGGCGGTCTTCGGCCGGACCGGTGGCACCGTGGAAGGTGTCGTGGAGATCTCGTTGCGGCAGTCCGGCTCCGGCACCCGCGTGGTCGTCGGCGGGCAGCTCGACATCGCGCCTGGCGCCGCGCCCCTCTCCGCCGAAGCGCTGGACAGCGCGTTCCAGCGGGTCGTGCAGCGCTGGTTCACCGCGCTGGCGGAGACCTCACCGGCCGCGAAGCCAGCCGCCGCGCAAGAGCATGCCGAGCGACGGGAACTGCCTGACTCGCCCTCGGAACCGCCTGCGACAGAGCCGCGATCCGGATCCGAGACCGACCTTCCGCGGCGGCGCAAATCCGACCGAGCGCCGCTGGCTGTCGTACGCGATGTGCGCGATGTGGCTGCGGATCAGGAGGAGCAGGGCAACGGCAAGGCCGCGCCGGTCCAGGTTCCGCAGCCTGCCGCGCCCGAGGCGCAGGGACCGAACGGCTGGTCCAAGCCGATGCCACACCAGGCTGACGACGACGCGGCAGCTGAGGAGCAGAGCGCTGAATCGGACTCAGCCGCGCCACTTCCGCCTGCGCCGCATTCGCCCGCACCGCTGCGCCTCGTGACGCCTGAGCCGCAGGCCGCGCCGGTCGTGGATGAAGTGGCTGAGCCGGAAGCCGCCGAAACCGACGGCGCGCCTGCGGCTGTGGTGGCCGAGGAGCGGAACGAACCGGTCGAACCGGAGCCGGAGCCGGACGACATCTGGAGCCGGCTGCGCGACCGCAGCCTGCCGCCGTGGATTCCGTTCCTGATCGGCGCCGGTACGGCGACGCTGGCGGCGTTGGCTTTCGTGCTCGGCGCGCTACGCCGCCGCTACCGCCGCTGAATCCGCGCACTTGCCGATTACCTAGGAACACGCCCTAGATTCGCGCTGCGGAGACGCCGCAAAGGCGGCTTCTCCAGAGAGTGAGTCTTGTCATCGGATCGAGTGGTTGTCGGCTGAATCGGCGGCATCACCTCCCCCCGACTCCTACTGTGTGCATCACGTTCTGTGCGCGACCGGACGCGCACTGCAAGTCAGGAGCCGAAGCGTATGTACGTCGAAGGGTGGAACGTCCACCGGGTCGTCCGGCCCAGCCGCCTGGCCAACGCCGTGATCGAACGGCTCCTGCTGCGGATACTGGACGGCGAGTTTCAGCCCGGCGGCGACCTGCCGCCCGAGGCCGCGCTGGCTCAGGAGTTCGCGGTCAGCCGCACCATCCTGCGTGAAGCGCTCAAAGCGCTGGAGGAGAAGCGGGTCCTGCGGATCCGGCACGGCCGCGGCACCACCGTGCGGTCCAAGGCGGATTGGAACATCCTGGACCCGCTAGTCCTCTCGGTGCTGCTGGAGTACGGCGGCTCCGCCACCCTCGCCACTGAGTTGGATGAGGTGCGCACCGCGCTGCACCTGCTCATGGCCGACCTGGCCGCGAAGCGCATCGAGGCCGAACAGCGTGACGCGCTCGATCTGGCGATCAGCCGGATGCGCGCCTGCCTGCCGAGCGACGTCTCCCCCGGCGACGTCCTCGGCTACCGCGAAGCCGCACACCAATTCGGGAAGATCCTCGCCGAGGCGTCGTGTAACGAGGTCGCACGGTGCGTCGTGGAGACCATCGACGTCCCGGCATCCGATGCCGCGCTGGAAGACGAACTGGCTGCGATGGTCAAGACGCAGGAGTTCGCCGAGCGTCTTTACGCCCGCATCGTGCGCGGTACGGAGGCCGGTCGCGGTATCGAGAGCCCTGCGGTACAGAACAGTGCGCCGGTCGTTGACGATCTGACGCGACGTGAGATGGCCGGTGCCGAACCGAACGCATCGGCTACGACCGGTCTGCCTGTGCCGAACCAGTCGCCGCTACGCACGCAGCCGGTGCGTAGGCGACCCGGTGTGGAACTGCGCCCGACGATGGTCGGCGCTGGAAGCAGTGGCCGCTCGCTGCTGTGAGCAGCCCGCCGCACCAGCTTCCCGGTTGGTGTTCCTTCTCCTGTTCTTTCCTCCTCTCCTCCTAGTCGGGGCGTACCGCGCGCTGATCCGCGTTCCAGCTGATCCGTATCCTTTGTGGGACGCCCCGACCGGAAGGAATGCCCCCGATGCCGATCACCTTCGCCCCGGAGAGCCAGCACCGCACCGCACTGCTCGCGCAGATCAAGGCGAAGGCAGTGGTGCACGGCAAGGTGACGCTCAGCTCGGGCCAGGAGGCCGACTTCTACATCGACCTGCGCCGGGTCGGCTTGGATGGCGCGGCGGCCCCGCTGGTCGGCCGGGTCATGCTGGATTTGGTCCGTGACCTGGACTTCGACGCGGTCGGCGGTCTGACTCTCGGCGCCGACCCGGTCGCCTCGGCGATGTTGCACGCGGCGGCCGCCCACCCGGAGCTGGTGGGCGGCCGCAAGCTCGACGCCTTCGTCGTACGCAAAACGGAGAAGGCGCACGGTTTGCAGCGGCGCATCGAGGGTCCGGACATCACTGGACGGCGGGTCATCATCGTTGAGGACACCTCGACGACCGGCGATTCACCGCTCGCGGCGGTCGAAGCCGCGCGCGCCGCGGGTGCGGAAGTAGTCGCGGTCGCAGTGATCGTTGAGCGGGGGGCACAGCCGGCGATCGACAAGGCCGGTCTGCCTTACTACGCCGCGTTCAGCCTTACCGATCTTGGCCTGTAACTTTCCGCACAGCCAACGCCCTAGGCGTTACCGCACTCATCAAGGCCGAACCCGCGGTCGCCGCATAGCGTGCATGAGCGGCGTGATTGTCCCGAATCAGTCCCATCCTCATGCGGCGTAAGGCGAAGGCTCACGTCGAACAGGTAGTCTTCCCCGCGTGAGCTTCCACGCCCTCAGCATCCTCAACCCGGCATCTCTGATCAGCTCGTTCGGCCTGGTCGGCGTCTACGCCATCATCTTCGTCGAGTGCGCGCTGATCATCGGGTTCTTCCTGCCCGGCGACTCGCTGCTGTTCGTGGCCGGCGTGGCCGCATCCAGCGCCGCGGACAAGCTCGTCGGCGCGCACCTGAACTACGCCGCCCTGCTGGTGGGTACGCCGATCGTCGCGATCGTCGGTTCGCAGATCGGCCACTACACCGGGGCCCGTTTCGGCCGCAGGCTGTTCGACAAGCCGGACTCGCGCTTCTTCAAGCGCAAGTATGCGGTGCGCGCCGAGTTCTACTTCAACAAGTACGGCGGCGCGAAGGCCGTACTGGTCAGTCGATTCATCGTCGGTGTGCGCACCTTCGTCAACCCACTGGCCGGGATGCTGGAGATGCCCGGCCGTACGTTCCTGCTGTGGAGCGCAATCGGCAACATCTTCTGGGTGGAGCTGATGCTGGTGCTCGGTCACCAGCTCGGCGCGAAGGTCAAGGGCAACATCGACACCACCATCCTGCCGATCGCGGCCGTGGTCGCGGTGATCACGCTGATCCCGCTGGGTCTAGAGATGCTCAAGGAGCGCCGGGCCGCACAGCGCGGAGAGCTGACCGACCTGCAGCGCTTCGAGCGGGAGCAGGAGGAGCTGTACTACAGCGACTCGGCTCCGCAGGCACCGGTGCCGGTGGCCGGGGCGCGGCACCGCAAGTGACCCGCCACCGGGAGTGACGAGAGCCGCCGAAAAGCGGCCGTGACGTGGGAACCGTCCCACATCACGGCCGCTTTTCCATTCCCTTGGGCGGGTCTGCGAGACTGACCGGTGAGAGACAGGATCGTTTCGAGGAGCCCACATGCCCATCGCAAGCCCTGAGGTCTACGCGGAGATGATCGACCGGGCCAAGGCCGGCCGGTTCGCCTACCCCGCCATCAACGTGACCTCGTCGCAGACGCTCAACGCCGCGCTGCGCGGCTTCGCCGAGGCCGAGAGCGACGGCATCGTCCAGGTCTCCACCGGCGGCGCGGAGTTCCTTTCCGGCAGCACGGTCAAGGACATGGTGATCGGCGCCAGGGCGCTGGCCGAGTACGCGCACGTGGTCGCCGAGAAGTACGACATCAACATCGCGCTGCACACCGACCACTGCCCGAAGGACAAGCTGGACGGCTTCATGAAGCCGCTGGTCGCCGTCTCCCAGGAGCGGGTCGCCAAGGGTCTCGAGCCGCTGTTCCAGTCGCACATGTGGGACGGCTCCGCGGTGCCGCTGGACGAGAACCTGCGGATCGCAGCCGAGCTGCTGGAGCAGACCGCGAAGGCGCGCACCATCCTGGAGATCGAGATCGGCGTGGTCGGCGGCGAGGAGGACGGCGTCGCGAACGAGATCAACGACAAGCTGTACACCACGCCCGAGGACGTGCTCAAGACCGCTGAGGCGCTGGGCATCGGCGAGAAGGGCCGCTACCTGCTGGCCGCCACCTTCGGCAACGTGCACGGCGTGTACAAGCCGGGCAACGTGAAGCTGCGCCCGTCGATCCTCAAGGAGATCCAGGACGCGGTCGGCGCCAAGTACAACAAGGACAAGCCGTTCGACCTGGTCTTCCACGGCGGTTCCGGCTCGCTGCTCTCCGAGATCCGCGAGGCGCTGGACTACGGCGTGGTGAAGATGAACGTGGACACCGACACCCAGTACGCCTTCACCCGGCCGATCGTGGATCACGTGTTCAAGAACTACGACGGCGTGCTGAAGATCGACGGCGAGGTCGGCAACAAGAAGGCCTACGACCCGCGCGCCTACGGCAAGTCGGCTGAGGGCGGCATGGCCCAGCGCGTGGTGACCGCCTGCCAGGACCTGCGCTCCGCGGGCACCAAGATCAAGTAGCCGCCGCGTCGGCAAGCGACGAGGGACGCGGCCCGGACGGCAGCCCGGGCCGCGTCCCTCGGTAGCCGGGAAAGTCCGGCTCAGGTAAGCTCTTGTTGCAAGAGGCCCGGTCGCGCTTGCGCCGGGCTTTGACTATGTCCGGAAGAGGTGTAACCGGAATGCCAGCGCTTGTGCTCGTCGGCGCCCAGTGGGGCGACGAAGGAAAGGGCAAGGCCACCGACCTGCTCGGCGGGTCCGTGGACTACGTCGTGCGCTACCAGGGCGGCAACAACGCGGGGCACACAGTCGTCATCGGCGACCAGTCCTACGCGTTGCATTTGCTGCCGTCCGGCATCCTGACCCCCGGCTGCATCCCGGTGATCGGCAACGGCGTGGTCATCGACCCGGCGGTGCTGCTGCAGGAACTCGACGGGCTGACCGCTCGGGGCGTGGACACCTCGAACCTGATCATCTCCGCCAACGCGCACCTGATCACGCCGTACCACCGCACGATCGACAAGGTCACCGAGCGGTTCCTCGGCGACAGCCGGATCGGCACTACCGGCCGGGGCATCGGACCGACCTACGCGGACAAGATCTCGCGCATCGGCATCCGGGTGCAGGACCTATTCGACCCAGGCATCCTGGCCAAAAAGGTCGAGGCGGCGCTGCGTGACCGCAACCAGATGCTGGTCAAGCTGTACAACCGGCGGGCAATCGCGGCCGAGGCGATCGTCGAGGAGTACCTCGGCTACGCGGAACGGCTACGCCCGCATGTCGCGGACACCTCGCTGCTGCTCAACCAGGCGCTCAACGAGGGCAAGGTAGTGCTTTTGGAGGGATCTCAGGGCACGTTGCTCGACGTCGATCACGGCACGTATCCGTTCGTTACGTCGTCGAACCCGACTACAGGCGGCGCGTGCTCTGGTTCGGGCATCGGGCCTACGAAGATCACCCGCTCGATCGGCATCCTTAAGGCGTACACGACGCGCGTAGGTGCGGGACCATTCCCCACCGAGCTGTTCGACGCGGATGGCGAAGCGTTGCGGACGAAGGGCCACGAGCGTGGCGTCACGACCGGCAGGGACCGGCGCTGCGGCTGGTTCGACGCGGTGATCGCGCGGTACGCGACCCGGGTGAACGGCCTGACCGACTTCTTCCTCACCAAGCTGGACATCCTCACCGGCTGGGAGCGCGTGCCGGTGTGTGTGGCTTATGACGTGGACGGCGTGCGATACGACGAACTGCCGATGACGCAGACCGACTTCCATCACGCCAAGCCGATCTACGAGTTCCTTCCTGGGTGGGACGAGGACATCACCAAGGCCAGGGACTTCTCCGACCTGCCGGCCAACGCGCAGAACTACGTCCACGCGCTGGAGCAGATGTCCGGAGCGCCGATCTCGGCGATCGGCGTCGGCCCGGCCCGTGACGCGACGATCCAGCTGCGCAGCTTCCTGTAGAACCAGTTGAACCAGGCACGGCAGAACCAGTCACGGCGCCCGTTAGCGATCGCGCGCTAGACAACCTGCCCGGATCGGGCCGTCCCGTCGTACAGAGTGGCGATGGAGCGGCCCGATCCGTGTTTCCTACGCTGGGTGCCATGACCGATATCGCGCCAGCCGCCTCTTCCCTCTCCGCGCCCGACTCCGCTGTGTCCGATCGCGCTGCTTCCAATCGCGCTGTGTCCGATCCAGCCGCGGGGAAGGCGGTATCCGAGCGTGACCGCGCGCACGTCTTCCACTCCTGGTCCGCGCAGGATCAGATCGCCCCGCTGCCAATCGCCGGGGCCGCCGGCGCACGGTTCTGGGACTACGAGGGCAACAGTTACCTGGACTTCGCCAGTCAGCTGGTCTTCACCAACATCGGGCATCAGCACCCGAAGGTGGTCGCCGCGATTCAAGAGCAGGCGGCGCGGCTGTGCACGATCGCCCCGGGATTCGGCAACGACAAGCGCGCCGAGGCGGCAGAACTGATCACGTCGTACGCGCCGGAAGGCCTGAACCGGGTCTTCTTCACGAACGCGGGCGCGGACGCGATCGAGAACGCGGTACGCATGGCGCGAATCCATACCGGCCGGCCGAAGGTCCTGACGGCGTACCGGTCCTACCACGGCAACACCGCGACCGCGATCAGCCTGACCGGTGACCCGCGCCGCTGGGCCAACGAGAACGCGGGGCATCACGACGGTAACGTCGCGCACTTCTTCGGGCCGTACCTTTACCGCTCCTCCTTCTACGCGACCACGGAGGCGGAGGAGGCCGAGCGTGCGCTGGACCACCTTGAGCAGACGATCGTGTTCGAGGGTGCGGGCACCGTGGCGGCGATCTTGCTAGAGACCGTGGTCGGCACCAACGGCATCCTCGTTCCGCCGCCGGGCTACCTGGCCGGCGTGCGGGCACTGTGCGATAAGTACGGCATCGTCTACATCGCCGACGAGGTGATGGCCGGCTTCGGCCGCACCGGGGCCTGGTTCGCGGTGGATCACTGGAATGTGCGGCCCGACCTGATCGCCTTCGCGAAGGGCGTCAACTCCGGATACGTGCCGCTCGGCGGCGTGATCATCTCCGACGAGATCCACGACACCTTCCGCAACCAGGTCTTCCCGGGTGGCCTGACCTACTCCGGACATCCGTTGGCCTGTGCAGCCGCCGTCGCGACGATCGAGGCGATGCGTGACGAGCAGATCGTGGAAAACGCGGCGTGGCTCGGGGAGAACGTGTTCGGCCCGACGCTGCGCGAGTTCGCCGAGCGGCATCCCTCCGTCGGCGAGGCGCGCGGCATCGGCGCGTTCTGGGCGCTGGACCTGGTGAAGAACAAGCGAACGCGCGAAATGCTCGTTCCGTACGGCGCGGGCGGCCCGGCCGCGGCACCCATGAACGCGGTGCTCGCCGAGTGCAAGAAGCACGGCACCTGGCCGTTCACCCACTTCAACCGGTTGCAGATCACCCCGCCGCTCAATCTGACCGAGGCTGAGGCGCGCGAGGGCTTGGCGGCGATCGACAAGGCGCTCAGCGTCGCCGACGAGTACACCGAGCAATAGTCGTCAGTCCGCTACGCGGGTCTGGCTATAGGTGCGGCTACACGGGCCACTGCGGCTTGCGCTTCTCGGCGAAGGCGCGGATACCTTCGATCCGATCCGCGGAGAACGCAGTGGCTCGCCAAGCTGAGTCCTCGACATCGAGCCCTGCGGTAAGCGGCAGTTCGATGCCCGTGCGTAGTGCGTGCTTGGCGTTACGCACGCCCACTGGAGAGTTCGAGGCGATCTGCGCCGCTAGTTCCAGGGCAGCTTCGCGAGCGGTGTGCTGACCGGGTACGCGGCGATTCACAATGCCGAGTGCGGTCGCCTCGTCGACGGTAACGCGCCGTCCGGTGTAGATCAGATCGGCAGCAAAGGTGGCCCCGATACGGCGAGCGAGCAACTGCGTTCCGCCGCCGCCCGGTACCAATCCGACGGTGACCTCAGGCAGTCCAAATTGCGCGCCGTCATCCGCGACGATCAAATCGCAACCGAGCGCCAGCTCGAAGCCTCCGCCGAGCGCGAAGCCGCTGACCGCCGCGATTACGGGCACCGGCAGGCCGATGATCGAGCCGAAGGCGCGGCGGAAAACGGGCCGTTGTGCGAGCAGGTCGGCGTCCGTGAATTCGTTGCGCTCCTTGAGATCCGCGCCGACGCAGAACGCCCGCTCGCCGGCGGCGCTCAGCACGACGGCGCGGACGCCGGGATCATCTGCGAGCGCGCAGGCCTTATCGCCTAGCTCGGTGGCTAGCGCGGTACTGATCGCATTGAGCGCGTCGGGGCGGTCGAGGACGATTTCGGCCACGTGGCCATGACGCCGGGCTGCGACGTTCGCGTTGGCGGGCACAGCGCTGTTCGAGGTCATGGACACGCCTTTCCTGGAGACGCCATTCGTGGACACGTCTCTCGTGAACACGTCTCTCGTGAACACAGTGCGAGCGTATCCAGGCTGACTTCGACGTACACCTGCAGGCCGATGCGTGCCCTTCGAAATACACCTAGGCTGATCAAGTGGCCCAGACAACGCCGTCAGGCGCCGGCGGCGGATCCAGTTCCGGCGCGCGCGTCGGCGCCTTGATGCGCGTGCTGCGTATCGTGCTGACCGGGCCGCATCTGCGCTCATTCCGGCTGCTTTTCGCCACCCGGCTCATCGGGCAGCTGTCCGACGGCGCCTTCCAGGTCGCGTTGGCCTCCTACGTGATCTTCTCGCCGGAGAAGCAGGCGACCGCCGCGCAGGTCGCGCAGGCGTTCGCGGTACTGCTGCTGCCGTTCACCATCGTCGGCCCGTTCGCCGGAGTGTTCCTGGACCGCTGGCCGCGCCGGCAGGTGCTGGTCTGGGCGAACCTGCTGCGGGCGGCGCTGGTGGTCGTGGTGGCGGTGCTGGTGGATCTGCAGGTGCCGAACGTGCTGTTCTACATCGGCGCGCTGGCGGTGCTTTCCGCGAACCGGTTCATCCTGGCCGGCCTGTCCGCCTCGCTGCCACACACCGTCCCGGCCGGCCAACTGGTCACCGCCAATTCGGTGCTGCCCACCGCTGGGACCCTGGCCGCGACGGCCGGCGGCGCCGTGAGCCTGATCGTGCACGCGATCCTGGGCACCGGGAACCACGCCACCATCGGCGAACTGGTCTGTGTCGCAGGGCTCTACACGGTCGCGGCGCTGTTCGCGCTCGGCATCGGCCGGGCCAAACTGGGACCGCTGGAACTGCCGCGGGAAAGCACCTGGACCGCCGTGCGCTCGGTGGCTCGCGGGGTCCTTCAGGGCGCACGGCATCTCGCGGCGCGGCCGATCGCCGGGCGCGCGCTGGTCGCGGTGACCGTCTCCAGGTTCTGCTACGGCGTGGTCACCATCATCACGCTGCTGCTCTACCGCAACGCCTTCAACGACCCGAACCAGCCGAACAAGGGCCTGGCCGGATTCGCCCTCGCGGTCGGACTCTCCGGTGCGGGCTTCGGAATCAGTGCCGTGATCACACCGCTGGTCACCCGGCGGATCCGGTTGCCCGCCTGGATCACGCTGTGTCTGCTCGGCGCCGCCGTCGCCGAGCTCTGCTTCGGTCTGCCCTTCCGCCCGGTACCGCTGCTGATCGGCGCTTTCCTGCTCGGCGTGGCGTCGCAGGGCCAGAAGATATGCACCGACACGCTGGTTCAGCGCTCGGTCGACGACGAGTTCCGCGGCCGCGTGTTCGTGTTCTACGACATGGTCTTCAACGGGGCCTTCGTGCTCGCCGCCGCCTTTGCCGCGGCCGCGCTTCCGGCCGACGGCAAGTCATACCTGGTCGTCATCATCGTCGCAGCCTGCTATGCGGTCGTCGGGCTCTGGTACGGCGTCAAGAGTCTGCGTGATCCGGTCAGCATGCCGCCGCCGAGCTCTAATACTCCGGCTGAGTCGTCCACCACTCCCGCAGTGCGCTGACCGCTGCCTCGTGCCCCAGGGGGCCCTGGTCAAGCCGCAGCTCCAGCAGGAACTTGTAGGCGCGGCCGACCACCGGGCCTGGCGGAACGCCCAGCAGTTCCATGATCTGATTGCCATCCAGGTCGGGCCGGATCGAGTCCAGCTCCTCCTGCTCCTTGAGCCGCTCGATCCGGGCCTCGAGTGCATCGTAGGTGGCGGCGAGTGCTGCGGCCTTGCGGCGGTTGCGGGTGGTGCAGTCGGAGCGGGTCAGCTTGTGCAGCCTGGTCAGGAGCGGCCCGGCGTCACGCACGTAACGGCGTACCGCGGAGTCGGTCCACTCGCCGTCACCGTAGCCGTGGAAGCGCAGGTGCAGCTCGACGAGGCGGGCCACGTCGTCAACAAGGTCGTTCGAGAACTTCAGCTCACGCAACCGCTTCTTGGTCATCTTCGCGCCGACCAGCTCGTGATGGTGGAAGGAGACCCCGCCGCCCGGCTCGAAACGGCGGGTGCGCGGCTTGCCGATGTCATGCATCAGGGCAGCCAGACGCAGCACCAGGTCCGGGCCATCCTCCTCCAGCGCGATGGCCTGATCGAGAACGGTGAGCGTGTGCTCGTAGACGTCCTTGTGCCGGTGGTGCTCGTCGACTTCCAGGCGCAGCCGCGGCAATTCGGGCAGCACGTATTCGGCGAGGCCGGTTTCCGTGAGCAGGCCGAGGCCGGTGTGCGCGTTCGGTGCGAGAAGCAGCTTGGTCAGTTCGTCCCGGATGCGTTCCGCGGAAACGATCTTCAATCGGTCGGCCATCTCTTGCATCGCGGCGACGACTTCAGGTGCGACGGCGAAGTCGAGCTGCGCGGCGAAACGTGCGGCGCGCAGCATACGCAGCGGGTCGTCAGAGAAGGACTCCTGCGGGGTGGCAGGGGTACGCAGGGTGCGCTTCGCCAAGTCAAGCAAGCCACCGTGCAGGTCAACGAACTCGCGCTGCGGTAACCGCAATGCCATTGCGTTAACGGTGAAGTCACGACGAATCAGGTCGTCCGCGAGCGTCTCACCATAGGACACTGTGGGCTTGCGCGACGTTCGGTCGTACGCCTCGCTGCGGTACGTCGTGATCTCCAGCTTGTATCCGTCCTTCTGGCAGCCGACCGTGCCGAAGGCGATGCCCACCTCCCAGACCGCGTCAGCCCAGCCCTTGACCAGCTTGAGCACCTGCTGCGGCCGCGCATCGGTGGTGAAGTCGAGATCCTCTCCGAGCCGATCGAGCAAGCCGTCCCGCACCGAGCCGCCGACCAGCGCGAGTTCGTGACCTGCCGCGGCGAAGCGGGTTGCCAGGTCGTCCGCGACCGGGGCGAGATTCAACAGCCGCGCGGCCGCCGCGGCGGAGCGGCTCGACGAGCCGGCACCCGGGCGATCGGGCAGCTCGGCATCCGAAGGAGAGGTAGACACGTCATCCAAGGGTACGTGCTCCGCTCGGGCTACCCGTCCGTCCGGCGCTCCGCCGCACAACTAGGATTCCGCCCGTGAGTTCGCTCCGCGCCTTGCGGCGCCATTCCCGCGACCTGCTCTCGCTGGTCGTGGTTCTGGCGGCCCAGGTCTTGATGTTCGCCGCTCCCGCGCCGTCGTACGCGGCAAGCGGCGGTGCGAACGCGGTCACGGTCGAACTCTCCTCGCTCAGTCCGGCGATAGCGGTGAAGGGCAGCACGCTGCACCTAGCCGGGAACCTCGTTGGCGGTTCCGCCGCGCATACCGACGTGGTGGTTCGGTTGGCGGTCGCTGAGATGCAGGTTCGCTCCGACATGGCCAGCAATGCCGGCTTCGACTCACGCCTCATCTTCGGCCACGACTACACGGCCGGCACGATCGCGGCCAACGCGACGGTGCCGTGGTCGCTCTCCATGCCGATCTCTGCGCTCTCGTTGACCAGCCAGACTGTGTATGCGCTCGACATCGAAGCGTTTGCCGGTGACTTACGCATCGGCGCGGTACGCACGTACCTGCCGTACGCGATGAACGGCGACTCAAGCTTCCATGCGACGCAGATGGTCGTGCTCTGGCCGGTCACCGGAGCACCGAGTCTCGACGGTCAGGTCGACAAGTTCGTGCCCGAGGCCGTTGGCGACGGCCTTTCCGCTCAGTTCGCCGCGGGCGGCCGGCTCGACAAGACGCTGAGCGTTCCCGGCGCGAACAAGAACCTCACCATTTCCTGGGCGGTGGACCCCGACCTGCTGACGACCGCCGACAGCGAGAGCCACGGGTACTCGCTCTACCCGGACGGCGATTCGGGGGCAGGCGCACAGAACGCGTCGGCCTGGCTGACCGAAGCGAAGAGCGCACTGAGCAGCGAGGGCGAGCTGTGGCAGTTGCCGGCGGCCGATCCCGATCTCGGCTCACTGGGCCGTTCGAACCCAACCGCCGCCACGGAGTTGGTCCAGAGCGCGACAACGCGGTCCGGAACCACGCTTCAGGACTTCGTCGGCCGCAGCCCGAAGGGCACGCTGGCCTGGCCAGCCAATGGCCAGGCCGATTCCGGGACACTCAGCCTGGCCAAAGCCGCGGATCCCGGCGCGGTCATCGTGCGCTCGGACTCAATCGGCCTCCACACTCCGCTGGACAGTTACACGCCGACCGGACGGGCGCAGGTCAACGGTCAGGCAGTGGCTGTCAGCGATGCGGCTCTCGACGCGATCTTCGCCGGCGACACGGCCGACTCGGCGTGGAAGGGTTCTAACCAGTCCCTACTGGCCTCTCAGCGCTTCCTCGCGGACAGCGCGCTGATCGCCCACGAGCGGCCGAATCTGTCCACGCCGCGCACGATCATGGTGACCGCTCCGCGCGGCGGCACACCGGATCCGGCTCTGCTCACCGCGGTCAGCGAGGCCGGTTGGATCAAGACCGTCGGCCTTTCCACGCTGCTCAGCGCGAAGCCGGACGCGCACGCGCAGACTTCCGCGCCCAAGCGCGAGGCGGCGACGGCGCAGTCGGATCTGACCAACGCTCAGCTGTCCGCGACCTCCGAGCTGGACGCCTCGGTCCGCGCCCTTACCGCGATCATGGTCGGGCAGCAGGCGCAGCAATCCAT
This sequence comes from Actinocrinis sp., assembly GCF_035605935.1. Classification (GTDB taxonomy): domain Bacteria; phylum Actinomycetota; class Actinomycetes; order Streptomycetales; family Catenulisporaceae; genus Actinocrinis. The sequence continues at coordinate 71,077 of NZ_DATNGK010000051.1, forward strand.
CGACAGCTACGTCCCCGCGGTGCTGCGTACGATTTCGACCGCTTGGCGCTCCGCCCCTGCTCAGCAGGTCGCGTTCAGCAGCGCTGTGGACAACCGGCTGGACACCACGATGGGCCTGGTGACCCTGGTGAAGAAGTCGGACCTGACGCTGTCCGGCAAGAGCGGGGTGATCCCGTTCACGGTCGAGAACCGGTTCGACCATCCCGTCCGAATTGGCATCCGGATCACCACCGACCACGCCGGCCTGGCTGTCCAGTCGATCACGGTGCAGACCGTGCAGCAGGGATCGACGCCCATAAACGTGCACGTCAGCTCCAACGTCTCGGGCACGCGCGTTACCGTCACCGCACAGTTGGTGACCCCTGACGGCGCCGACTACGGCGAACCGCAGTCGCTCCAGGTGACGGTGTCTTCTATCGGCTCGATCACTTTGATCATCTTCGGTTTATCAGCCGCGCTCCTGGTCATCGCTGTAGGGTTGCGTATCTACCGGGGCAGACGGACCCGTACCGCACAGGCCGAGCCCGACCAATCCGGCGCGCCCATGGACAACGGCGCCTTAGCCGAGGCGGAACGGGAACAATGACTAGTTGAACGCGGGGCCGCCCGCGCGCGATGAAGGGTACCGAGGACCGCAGCCATGGCACGCTGGGCAGAAGACGATCGACCGCGCGCCGCCGCCCGGACGCAGCCACCGCAGCAAGACCTTTGGTACCCGGCGATACCCGAGGACGAAGCGCCTGAAGAACGCGCCGCTCGCCGTGCCGCCTACGCCGAGGCAGTCGACGCCACCCGCTTCAATCTGCCGGTCTTCGGTACCTCGTTCTTCGATCCGGCGGCGATCCAGCAGCTGATTCCGCCGCGCCGCGGCCAAGTCCAGGGCCCGGCCACCCGGCCCGACGAGCTCGGCCCCTTCGACCCGTGGACTCCCGCGCCGGCCACCGGCACGACCGAGGCGGTGCGCGAACGGCCGGCGGCACCGGCCGGCAGCGTGTCGCGGGCCAGCCGCATCATGGCGCTGGGCACCATCGTCTCCCGCGCCACCGGCATGATCCGCCAACTTCTGCTGGTCGCGGCGCTCGGCACCGCGGCGCTCGGCACCGGCTACAACATCGCCAACAACGTGCCGAACACCATCTACCTGCTGGTGATCGGTGGCGCGGTCAACTCCATCTTCGTGCCGCAGCTGGTGCGCGCGATGAAGGACGACGCGGACGGCGGCCAGGCGTTCATGGACCGGCTGCTGACCCTGACCATCATCATCATGGCCGTGCTCACCCTGGTGTGCGTGCTGTTCGCGCCACAGATCGTCTCGCTGTTCAACCCGAACGCGACGATGGCGAACCGCGAGATCACCATCGTCTTCGCGCGCTACATGCTGCCGCAGATCTTCTTCTACGGCATGTTCGTGATGTTCGGCCAGATCCTGAACGCCAAGGACAAGTTCGGCCCGATGATGTGGACGCCGGTGCTGGCCAACATCGTCCAGATCGCCACCTTCGGCGCCTACCTGTGGATCGCGGGCTATGTGCAGAGCACCGCGAACATCACGCAGAACGAGCTGGCGCTGCTCGGCCTCGGCTCGACGATAAGCATCGCGCTGCAGACGATCACGCTGATCCCCTACCTGCGGCAGGTCGGGATCAGTTTCCGGCCCCGCTTCGACTGGCGCGGGGTCGGCCTCGGCAAGTCGATGACGCTGGCCAAGTGGACCATGGGCATGGTGCTGGTCGGCCAGATCAGTACCACTGTCATCACCCGGCTCAGCAGCTCGATGGACACCAGTGGTCCGCACCAGACCGAGGGCGTCGGCTACACCGCCTACTCCAATGCCCTGACCATCTGGATCCTGCCGCAAGCCATCATCACCGTCTCCATCATCACGGCTCTGCTGCCACGGATGAGCCGGGCCGCCCAGTCGGGGGATCGCAATGCGGTACGCGACTCCATCTCCTACGGTCTGCGCGTGAGTGCCGTCGCGATCGTGCCCTGTGCCTTCCTGTTCCTCGCCTTCGGCCAGCAGATCTCCGCGTTGCTGTTCGAACACGGAGCGACGAACACGACGATGGCCCGCAACCTCGGCTACATGCTGATGGCATTCGGGCTCGGTCTCATCCCGTTCTCGGCGCAGTATCTGATGATGCGTGGGTTCTACGCGTATGAGGACACCAAGACGCCGTTCGTCGTGACCGCGTGGATTTCGTTCTTCAACGGCGGGCTGGCGTACGTCTCCTACGAACTGCTGCACACGACCAAGTGGGCGGTCACGGGCATGTGCGTGGGCTACGTCGTCGCCTACACCATCGGGATGGTGATGACCGGTGCCAAACTCAGCCGCAAGCTGCGCGGCCTGGACACCACGCGGATCGTGCGCACGCACGCCAAGCTCGGCGCGGCTTCGGCCCTTGGTGCGCTGATCGGCGGCCCGATCGGGTTCGAGATCACGCAGGCGCTGCACGGCGGGCTGACCGGGGCCGGAGCCGGAATGATCGTCGGCGGCGGCCTGTTCGGAGTGCTCTTCCTCGCCGCCTCACGCAAGATGCGCATCGAGGAAGTCGACATGCTGCTCGGAACACTGCGCTCCAGGTTCGGCCGCTGAGTCGCGGTACCGCGGCAGCACGGAAGTCGCAGTCACCCCGGACCGCCGCGGCGGAACCACCGCACACGTGAACCGAAAACCGCGTTCGAAGCGTCGTTGGTGCAGTGCCGTCCGCGCGGTGGGGTGTCGTTCTTTCAGGGCGGCGCGCCCCGCGCTTCGGTTCGACGGTTGAGAACCGGGCACTAGCATGAGAGCGAGCGCGCTTTTTCGCGCGCGGGAGCCCCACGACGCCAACGATGCACAAGAGGGAGGGCCGTGGCTTCCCTGGCCGAAAAGCCCGCCGGAGACAGCGAGAACTCCGACCGCGCCCGCTTCGACCAACGGGTCCACGTCGGCGTGAGGCTGGCCGGCCGGTATCGGCTGGAGCGGGAGCTGCACCGGTTTTCCAGCGGGGAAGGACCCGGGCCGCAGGCTTGGGTCGGTTTCGACGAGCTGCTCAATCGCGAGGTGGGCGTCGATCTGATCGCCTCGGGACACCCCCGCGCCGCGGCGATGGCGGAGGCCGCGCGTAACGCCGCGACCGTGCCGGACGTGCGATTCGTCCAGGTGCTCGACGTCGCGGACGAGAACGGCCTGGTCTACGTGGTCACCGAGTGGGTTACCGACGCGTCGGCGCTCACGCAGCGTCTCGCTCGCGGACCGCTGTCCGTGCCGCTCGCCACCCGGATCGCGCGCGAGCTTTCGGTGGCCATGGCGGAGGCGCACGCGTGTGAGATGCGGCACGGTGCGCTGGACCCTGACAAGGTGCTGCTTACCAGTACCAACCAGGTCAAAATCCTCGGTCTGTGCCTGGAGACCGCGATGTCCGGCGCGCAGATGGCCAGTCCGACCGATGACGTCCGCGCGATCGGCGCAATCTGGTACGCCGCGCTTACCGGCCGGTGGCCGGGAGAGGATCCGGCTTTCGGACTTGCCGCCGCGCCGCGTTCACACGGCAAGCCGTTCACCCCGGCCCAGATCCGCGCCGCCATTCCGAAGGCAGTGGACCAGCTCGTAGAGCAAGCCCTCGAGGCCGGCGACAGCGAAGTACCGGTCATCGAGAGCGCGAAGACGCTCACCTCGAGCATCGCCGCCCTGCCCAGGATGCGTGACGAGTCGGAGACCACTGACGTCATTCCCCGGCCGGTCCCCCGCCGCGCTCCGGTCTATCCGGTCGCGGCGCCGACCGCGGTGCAGCAGCTTGCCGCCCCGAGCAGGGGGGGCACCGCCGGCCGAGTGCCGCGGGGCGTACTCGCGGTGATCCTCGGCGTTGTCGTGGTGATCGGCGCGGTGGCGGCCTTCCAACTCGGCGGGCGCAACGGCGGTTCGTCGACCCCACCACCGAACAGTCCGCAGGCTCGCTCTGGCTCGTCCGCTCCGGTGACTCCGCAGCAACTCTCGATCGCGAACGCGTCGATATGGGATTCCGACCACGGCCAGGACGACGTGCAGAGGGTTCAGCAGTCGTACAACGGCTCGTCGGAGGGCTGGATCACCACGACGTTCAAGGACGGACCCGATATAACGTCGTTCCGCAAGGGCACCGGCGTCATCTTCGACCTCGGCTCGGCGCAGAACGTCGGCAAGCTGACATTCACGGTCGGCGTTCCGGGGGCGACAGTCGAGGTGTGGACCGCGGACGCCGGGCTCACCTCGCTTCCGTCGGTGCAGAACTCGGCGCCGCCCGGGTTCGCCAAGCAGGCCACCAAGACCGGCGTGGGTGGCGGTGAGGTGGACGTCGCCTTCACCACCACGGTGAAGACCCGGTATGTGATGGTCTGGTTCACCTCTCTGCCGCATCAGGACGCTGGGCAGTACAACATCGCGGGCTTCCGTGACAGTCTGGCGAACGTCAAAATCTTCTCGTAGCGCTTCGACCTTCGAAGTGCGCACAGGACAGGTGCGGGGGAGGAGCGGATGCGCGCACGGCGTGGCGAGGAACAGCGCGCGCGTGACGACGCCACCGACCGCGCGCTGATCGCCCGGCACATCGACGGCGATCCTGAGGCCTTCAGCGAGCTGTTCAGCCGCCATCGAGATCGGCTGTGGGCCGTGGCGCTGCGAACGACCGGCGATCCGGAAGACGCGGCCGATGCTCTTCAAGACGCGGCGGTCTCGGCGTTTCGCGCGGCGGCGGGCTTCCGGTCTGAGGCTGCGGTGGGGACGTGGCTGTACCGGATCGTGGTGAACGCCTGTGTAGACCGCGCACGACGGCAAGCCGTACGGCCTACCGTCCGCTACCCGGACGAGCAGTCGGCAGCATGGCAGCGCGCGGTGCGCGATCCGTCCGACATGGCTGACAACCGCGAACTGCGCATCGTGCTTGAGGACGCGCTGGCGACGCTCCCCCTCGACCAGCGTGCAGCCATCGTCGCCGTCGACCTTGAAGGGTTGTCTGTGGAGGAGGCTGCGCAGGCGCTCGGGGTTCCGACCGGCACGGTCAAGAGCCGCTGCGCTCGTGGCCGGGGAAAGCTCGCCGTGTTACTCGCGGATCTGCGGAACCGGCCGGCCGCCGCGCCCGTCCAAAAGCAGACAACCGGGCGAAGCAGCGATGACGGCAGCCGGCACGGCAGTGACGGTCCGGGGGTCGGCGACAGCCCGGAACCGATGGAACGAGGTGTGCGGTGACAACGGCACACGAGCCCCATAGGGGACCGGACATCCATCTTTCGGCCGAAGACCTGTCCGCACTCGCGGAAGGCGCACAGCCGACCGCTGAGAGCGCGTCAGAACACCTTGTCGACTGCGCTGCCTGCCGCGGCGAGGTAGCTGCGATCGCGCAACTGCTCGCCGCCTTCGAGACTTTGGAGCCGCCGCAACTGCCGCAAGAGGTGGCGATCCGGATCGACGCCGCTCTCGCACGCGAGGCGGCCGCGCGAGCCAGCGCGCCGCACGCTGCCGCTGAGTCCGCGACCACCGCCGACAAGTCGAGCGGACGTAGGCGCCGGCCGTGGTTGTCACGCCGCGTCGGCTTGGGGCTGGCGTCATTGGCGGCGGTAGTCGGCGGCCTGACGTTGGCGATCAACCTCGTTTCGACGAATACGCAGAGCGGCAGCGCAGCATCCGGTAGCGGGGCGATCAATTCCGACGCCGCTACCGGTGGTCCCCGGCGGGCTGAGGGCCAAATCGAAACGCCCAGCACGCTCGCTCCGACTTCTCCCCTGGCGCTGTGGGTAAAGCAGACTCTCGGCGGCGCGAAGCCCGACTTAGAGATCAACTCACCGTGCCGGGCCAATCCGGCCTTCGCCGGAGAGCAACCGATCCGTGTGGTGAACGGGCCGTTCAACGGCGTGTCAGCGACGCTGGTTGTCTATCCGAACGACGGCGACGCCAGGACGGTCCAGGCCGTCGTGTACGCACAACCGTGCACGGCGACGAGCTATCGGGTGCTCGCGCAAGGGATCGTCGCGAAGTAGACAGTCAGCCTCGAACGGCTCGCTTTCGAGCGGCGATTCGAGTTCAGCCAAAAGCGCTAGGGCCGCCCCGGTTGCGGGGCGGCCCTAAGCCGTGTGTAAGAAGCTTCGCCGCGGCCGCGACGCCTGCCAGGTACTCGGCCGTCTTGCGATCGCACGCGCCAGACGCCGCAGCCTTGATCCGGCGCTACTTCCTACACACGCCCTCACGCTTGCTTACGCCGCTGCCGATGGCAGCGATGCCGCTTAGGCGGAGACGAACTCCTGGAGGTCGTTGAGCAGGGCGCGCTTCGGCTTGGCCCCCACGATGGTCTTGGCGACCTCGCCCTTGACGTAGACATTGAGCATCGGAATGTTCAGCACCCCGTACTTGGCCGCGATCTGCGGATTCTCGTCGATGTTCACCTTGACGATCTCCAGCGACTCACCGTGCTCCGCGGCGATCTGGTCCAGGATCGGCGCGATCATCCGGCAGGGAGCGCACCACGGCGCCCAGAAGTCCACCAGGACCGGCTTGTCGTTGTCGAGCACGTCCTGCTGGAAGGACGCGTCCGTTACCTGCTTGAGGTCTGACATGGTTCCTCGTCTCCCGGTGTTCTCTTCGCTGCTGTTGTTGCCTCGTCCGAAGCGCAGCCTCGGACGGTCCTGCGGTTGGTCGGTGGTCGTCGGTCCGTGTCGTACTTGTTGGCTCCGTCGCGCTGGTCCGGGGATCAGATCGCTGGCGCGCCGTCCTTCAACGCCGCCAGGTACCGCTCGGCATCCAGAGCGGCAGCGCATCCGGTGCCGGCGGCGGTGATCGCTTGTCGGTACACGTGGTCCACCACGTCGCCGCTGGCGAAGACTCCGGGCAGGTTGGTCCTTGTGCTCGGGGCCTCCACGCGGATGTAGCCCTCCGCGTCGATGTCGAGCTGACCGCGGAACAGGTCGCTGCGCGGCTCGTGACCGATCGCGATGAACAGACCGGTGGCCGCCAGAACGCGTTCTTCGCCGGTGACCGTGTCGCGCAGCCGCACCGCGTTTACCCGGTCCTCCCCCTCGATCGCCACTACCTCGCTGTTCCAGGCGAAGGAGATCTTCGGGTTGGCGAACGCCCGGTTCTGCATGATCTTGCTGGCCCGCAACTGGTCGCGCCGGTGCACCACGGTCACCGAGCGAGCGAACCGGGTCAGGAAGGTGGCCTCCTCGATCGCGGTGTCACCGCCGCCGACCACGACGATGTCCTGCTCACGGAAGAAGAAGCCGTCACAGGTGGCGCACCACGACACGCCGTGTCCGGACAGCCGCTTCTCGTCGGGCAAGCCGAGTTCGCGGTATCCGGATCCGGTGGCGATGATGACGGTCTGCGCTAGGTGAACGTCGCCCGCGCCGTCCACGACGCGCTTCAGCTCGCCGGTCAGCTCTACTTCGGTGACGTCGTCCGCGACCAGTTCCGCGCCGAAACGCTCGGCCTGCTTGCGCAGGTTGTCCATCAGGTCCGGTCCCATGACGCCGTCCGGGAAGCCGGGGAAGTTCTCCACGTCGGTGGTGTTCATCAGGGCGCCGCCCGCGGTGACCGAGCCCTCGAAGACGAGCGGCTTGAGTCCGGCCCGCGCGGTGTAGATGGCCGCTGTGTATCCGGCCGGGCCCGAACCGATGACGACGACTTCGCGGACCTCGCTGGTTCGCTCTTCAGGGTTCTGCGGCACGGCTCGGTGACCTTCCCTCTTGGTGTGGCTGCATGGAGACGAACAGATACCGGGTGCCGGCTATTCCGCCGGCGTCCGGGCCGCCCGACAGGGCGAGAGTAGCGGCCCGGCACGGCGATGGTCCCCCTGTTCCACGTGAAACATAGGGGACCATCGTGTGCGTTGTCGGATCGGGTGAGTGCAGGCTTCGGTGTAGCTGTCTTCGATCTAGCGCAGGCTGCTACGCCTCGGCTGCGTTAAGCGTCACGGGATCGCGCCCGTACGCGCTCACCCGGGACAAGCGAGGAGATGATGCGTTCCAGATCCTCGATCGAGGCGAACTCGACCACGATCTTTCCGCGGCGTGCACCGAGGTCCACGCGCACCCGGGTCTCGAGTCGATCGGAGAGACGCCCGGCGAGTTCGGAAAGTTCGGGGGAGACGCGGCTTCCGGCGCGTACCTTGCGTGGCGAGCGGGCCCGTTCGTTCTCCGGGTCGCCGACCGCCACGATCTCTTCCACCGTGCGCACCGAAAGCCCTTCGGCGATGATGCGCTCGGCGAGGCGCTGCTGTTCGTCGGCGGTGTCCAGGCCGAGCAAAGCTCGTGCGTGTCCGGCGCTTAGCAAGCCGCTGGCGACGCGCAACTGTACCTTCGGCGGCAGCTTGAGCAGGCGCAGGGTGTTCGATACCTGCGGCCGGGAGCGGCCGATCCGGTCGGCCAGCTCCTCATGCGTGCAGGAGAAGTCCTTGAGCAGCTGGTCATAGGCGGCAGCCTCTTCCAGCGGGTTGAGCTGAGAGCGGTGCAGGTTCTCCAGGAGCGCGTCGAGCAGCATGCGCTCGTCCTCGGTATCCCGGACGATCGCCGGAATGCGCTCGAGGCCGGCCCGCTGGGCGGCGCGCCACCGGCGCTCGCCCATGATGAGCTCGTACTTGCCGCTGCCGCTCGGCCCTTCCCGGCGCACCACGATCGGCTGGAGCAGACCCACCTCGCGGATCGAGTGGATCAGCTCGTCCATCGCGGTCTCGTCGAAGTAATCGCGAGGCTGCTTGGCGTTCGGCACGATCGCGTCGATCGGCAGTTCGGCGAAGTGCGCCCCGGGGACCTCGTCGGCCACGATCGCGGCGGCCACGAAGACCGGTTCGGTGGATTCCGGCTCGTCGTCGAGGTCGGGCCGGTAGATCTCGCCGAGCGGCAGGCGCCGCTGGGGGACGGACGGCGCGGCCGCCGGAGCGGTCAGCGCCGAGGTTCCCTCGGCTCCCTCCGCGGGCATCGTCGGGATCAGCGCCCCGAGTCCGCGGCCGAGTCCCCGTCGGCGGTCGTTCATCGCTTCACCTCAGCGTCGATCCCAACTTGTGTGCTGCCGTGCTTGCTTTCCTCATCCAACTGCACCGGGATGCCGGCGACCTTTTCCCGCGCCGCCCACCGATCGGCGATTTCACGGGCCGCCTCCCGATAGGCAAGCGCGCCCGTCGAAGCGGGGTCGTACGTCATCACCGTCTGCATGTAGCTCGGTGCCTCGGAGATGCGCACCGAGCGCGGCACCGAGGTACGCAGGACCTGCTCGGGAAAGTGGGTGCGAACCTCGTCGGCGACCTGGGAGGCCAGCCGGGTGCGCGCGTCGTACATGGTCAGCAGGATCGTCGAGACGTGCAGGTTGGGATTCAGGTGGGCACGCACCAGCTCGATGTTGCGCAGCAGCTGGCCGAGCCCTTCCAACGCGTAGTACTCGCATTGGATCGGGATCAGCACCTCGTTGCCCGCCACCATCGCATTGACGGTCAGCAGCCCGAGTGAGGGCGGGCAGTCGATCAGGATGTAGTCGATCGAGCTGTGATAGGCGGACAGGGCACGCTGCAGCCGGCTTTCCCGCGCCACCATCGAGACCAGTTCGATCTCCGCGCCGGCTAGGTCGATAGTGGCCGGGGCGCAGAAGAGCCCTTGGATATCGGCGACCGGCTGGACGATCTCCTCCATCGAGTACCGCTCGATCAGTACGTCGTAGATCGAGGGGATCTCGGAGTGGTGGTCCACGTTCAGCGCCGTCGAGGCGTTGCCCTGCGGGTCGAGATCGACGACGAGCACCTTCGCTCCGCCCTGGGCAAGCGCGGCGGCGATGTTGACCGTCGTGGTGGTCTTGCCCACCCCACCCTTCTGGTTCGCTACCACGAAGGTGCGGGTCTGCCGCGGTCGCGGCAATTCCTGGTTGCTGCGCGAGAGTGCGGCTATGGCCGCCTCGGCCTCGCGGGCGATCGGAGTGTCTTCGGATCGGCCGCGGCCACCGTGCAGCAGATCGGTGTCCACCTCGGGGTGCACCTCAATGATCTCGCGTGCGTTCGCTGCCGGCGGCTGGTCGTAGGGCATCGGCCAACTCTCTTCCTCCGTCGCCGAGACGACGGCTCGTTCGGCGTCCGCGGCCCGCGGGTCGAGCTGCCAGGACCAGCTGAAGCCGTCCGGCGGCGTCGGCAGGTCCCGCGACTCGTCGAGCCGCCATCCGCGCGGAAGCGGCTCCCCGGTCGAATCCGCGCGTCCTAGGTCCGAGGGCGATTCACCGTGATCGGGATCGTCCTGCGAAAAAGCACTGTACTGACCGTGCGCGACCATCATGTCCCCTCGCCGCCTCGGTCGGAGAAACTACAGAGTCAGTCGCGGCGCGTTTCCCCTGGCAACTCACTCGTAGGGGTTACGTTTCACGTGAAACCCTCGCTGCTTAAGCAGAGCGGCTCCGTGAGACGTGCGCGCAGAGAGGCGGTGTCACATTTAACCACGGGTACCGCGGCGAGAGCGCTGTACCGCGGCCCGGAATCCGTTAGGGCCCAGATCGATGCGGATGACGCGTGTCGCGGCGTCGCCGAGCATCGTGCCGACTTCCACCACTCCCCACGTCTGGGCCCCAAGCCCGGCGAGCGTCGGCGCTACCGTAGCGAGTTCCTCGGCGGCAGCTTCGCCTTTCAAGGCAAGCATCCGGCCGTTGGGTCGCAACAGCGGCAGACACCAACCGACGAGCCGCTCCATCGGCGCTACCGCCCGCGCGGTCACGACGTCCGCGCCCATCCTGCGAGCCCAATCCTCAGCCCGCCCGCGCAGCACCTCCGCGTTGTCGAGCCCCAGCGTGTCCAGGCACTCGTCGAGGAAGACGGTCCGGCGAAGCAACGGCTCCAGCAGTGTCACTCGTAGATCGGAGCGAGTGGCCGCGAGTACCACGCCCGGCAACCCGGCTCCGGAGCCGACATCGACGACATGTGCGCCCTGCGGAACCAGGTCCGCCAGCGCAGCGCAGTTCATCAGGTGCCGCTCCCATAGCCGGTCCACCTCCCGCGGGCCGATCAGTCCGCGCTCGACGCCCGGCCCAGCCAAGAGCTCGCCGTATCGCTGAACGACCGGCAGCGCCGGGCCGAACAGATCGACGGCCGCCTGCGGCGGTGCGGGCAGCTTCGCTTCGAGCATCGGGCTTTCCTCAGTTTCACGTGGAACGGCGGCCATCATCATGCCAAGTATGAGACCTGGTCAGCACCGAACCTCAGCTGCCGCAAAACGAACCGGCCCCGCCTCGAGAAGAGGGGGGCCGGCCGCGATCGGTTCCAGAGCGGAACTGAGCTCACCGAATGTTCACACCGGAAGGACGACGACCCGCCGGTTCGGCTCTTCGCCCTCCGACTCACTGCGCAGCCCCGCGGCCGCGACGGCGTCGTGCACCATCTTGCGCTCGAACGGGCTCATCGGCGCCAGCTTCACCGGCTCGCCACTCTCCTTGACCTTGCGGGCCGTGTCGGTGCCGAGCCGCTCCAGGGCCGCGCGCCGCGCCGCCCGGTGTCCGCCGACGTCGAGCATCAGGCGGGTGCGCTCGCCGGTCTCGCGAGTCACCGCGAGCCGGGTCAGCTCCTGCAGCGCCTCGAGCACCTCGCCGCTCGACCCGATCAACTGATCCAGGCTCGTGCCGACGATGGAGACCGAGGCGCGGTCGCCCTCCACATCCATGTCGATGTCCCCGTCGAGGTCCGCGATGTCGAGCAGCCCCTCGAGGTAGTCGGCCGCGATCTCGCCTTCCTCTTCAAGCCGGCTGATCTCGTCCTCATCCGGCTTCGCGGACGCCTCTTGCGCCGACTCCGACTGCGTCGCCTCGACGGCTGATTCCGTCACCGTGCACTCCCTCTACGTCTCTCTTCGCCCGCGTCGCCGGGCGCCACCCTCGGGGATCCCCCGAAAAGCTATTTCTTCCGCCCACTGCGTGTGGTGCGAACCGGCTGATTGCGCTGCGGCTTCGGCGGGGCGTCCGCGATCTCCTTGGTACCGGTGGCGTTGCCCGCGCCGGCGCCCTTGGCCTTCGCCGCGCCCGTGCTCTTGGCTCCGTTGACCGGCTTGGTGCCAATCGTGCCCCCCGTCTTCTCGCCGGCCCGCGGCGGAACGGCGTCGACCGGCTCGTCGCCCGTGCCCGCCTTCTTCGCGGCCTTCGCCGCCTGCCGCGCCAGGTGCGCCTCATGCGCCTTGGAACCGGGCAGTGGGCTGTTGTGCAGCACGTAGAACTGCTGGCCCATGGTCCAGAAGTTGGTCGTCAACAGGTAGATGAGCACGCCCACCGGGGCGATGAAGCAGAAGAAGGCCATGAAGACCGGCATGATGTACATCATTGCCTTCTGCTGCTGGACCATCGGGTTGTCCGGCGCGCTGTTCTTCAGGATCATCTGCCGCTGCGTAATGAACTGCGTCGCCACGTAGACGATCGTCATGCCGATGATGACGCCCTTGACCGTGGTGGGGCTCGACCCGTTCAGCGTCTTGGCGGTGGCGTTGAAGTGTGCTGAGATCGGCGCGCCGAAGATGTGCGCCTGATTCGCGCTGGCGACCAGCACGGTGCTCATGAAGAAGATCGGGTGCAGGTTGGCCACGTTGTAGAGCAGCCGGTACAGCGCGGTGAAGAACGGCATCTGCACGATCAACGGCAGGCAGCTGGCGAACGGGTTGGTCCCGTGCTCCTTGTAGAGCGCCATCATCTCGCGCTGCTGCCGCGCCTGGACCTCGCGCTTGCGCGCCGGATCGAACTTCGCCCGCTCGAGCTCCTTCTTGTACTTCTCCTGGAGCTTCTTCACCTCGGGCTGCACGACCTGCATCGCGCGCATCGACTTGATCTGCTTGACGAACAGCGGGATCAGCGCGGCGCGGATGACCAGCGTCAGGAAGACGATCGAAAGCCCCCAGGCCCAACCGCTGGTCGGCGCGAAGACCGTGCCGAACAGCTTGTGGAACTGGACGATTATCCAGCTGACTCCCCAGATCAGCGGACTCAATAGCTGGTCATACCACTGCACGGTCAGGCTCCTCGGCTCGACTCACACCCACGAAATCACACGGAACGGCGCGCCGAAGCAGCGTCCCCATCCACATCCACTATCCGCCACGCGCCGCGTGGAGGCACCGGATCGACGCCGCCGGCGCTCCACGGATTGCATCGCAGGATCCGCCACGCCGTCAGAATCGAGCCTTTCACCGATCCGTGTACCGCTATGGCCTCGTACCCATAGTGCGAGCAGCTCGGGTAGTAGCGACACACCGGTCCCAGCATCCGCGAGATTGTCAGCTGGTATAGCCGGATCAACCCCATCAGCACATACTTCATCGGCGTCCCCCGAGCCGTCCGAGCGCCGAGTCCAGGTCTCTGGCCAATTCCCGGCCAGCAGCCCCGGCGGCCGCAGGCAACGCCCGGACCACCAGCACCGCGCCCTCAGGTAGCCGATCGAGCCGTTCCGCGACCAGATGCCGCAGCCGGCGCTTGACCCGGTTGCGAGTGACCGCAGGACCCACCGCCTTGCTCACGACGAAGCCCGCACGGGCAGGACCCGTACGGGCTTCGGCAACGCTCGGGTCCGACACGTCCAGCTCAGCCCGCCACAGGTGTGCGACGAGGGTCGGCCGCCCCGCCCGGCGCCCGCCGCGGATCGCGCGGGCGAACTCGTCGCCCCGCTTCACTCGGCGGTCTGCGGGCAGCACCTGAAACTAGGCGGAAAGGTTGCGTCGGCCCTTGGTCCGGCGCGACGAGAGGATGGCCCGGCCGGCGCGCGTGCGCATGCGCAGCCGGAAGCCGTGGGTCTTGGCACGACGCCGGTTGTTCGGCTGGAAGGTGCGCTTGGTCACTGGGGCTCCAGACAGGTGCTGATTCGGTCCGCTACGCCTCGATGCCTAAAAGATGTTGTGTGGAGCGCTTGCTGCTCCGCGGCCCGCACTCGTCGCACTGAAGGCGCCTAATCCGCAGGCATGGCACAACGCCGGTCGGCATCTCGACCTGCTTACGGTACGCGGACGATCGGCGACGGGTCAAACCGCCCGTTGCGATCACGCACTGGCACTGCTACTAAGCCGATCGCGACTGTCGTAACGCCTGGCGGCCGTCCTTACGCATCGGGACCCGACGTTAAGCACAGACCTGTGGACAACAAGTTGAACAGGGGGCGTCGGATGACTACCGTCATCCGAGTCGCTATTGCCGGTCGAGTCGCCCGAATCCAGGTCCGCACCATGTCTGAGCTGCATACTTCGCGGCCGCGGCGGATGCGGGCCAACCCGTGCGGCCGCCCCGGGGGAAACACCGGCGACCCCGCGCAGTCAGACGCCAGGTTTTCCACAGGGCTTGTGGAAAACTTGTGGACGGGCGCGACCCCTGCCCAGACCCGACCCGTGAGTGGTAGCCGTGCCTGACGATCCTTCCCGTTCCGTTCCCACGGACGGCGGTCCGCTGGACTTCACGTCAGTGTGGGCTGCGTTCCTTTCCAGCGTCGACGCGGCCGACTCGGTCAGTCCGGGGGACCGGGCGTTCCTTCGTGTGATCGTGCCGATGGCGCTTGTCGGCGACACCGCGTTGCTGAGTGTGGGCGACGAGTTCTCCAAGGGTGTGCTGGAGACCAAGCTGCGGGATCTGATTACCTCTGGGCTCGGCCGCATCCTCGGCCAGGAAATGCGGATCGCGGTCACGGTCGCGGCGGCCAAGCCGGCGCCGGCTCAAACCGCGCCGCGCCTTCCCTTCGCGCCTGCCCACGAGGACCGCCTTACCGCCGACCCCGAGGGCTCAGAGCAGCCGATCTCCGGGCAGCCTCCGATCCCGCCGCCCACGCGGAGCCCCGAGTTCGCTGACGGCGCGCGAGCCGATGAGGACTCCGCGAACCATGCCGCTCCGCGGCCCTCGCTGGCGAGTCACGGAAAGCAGCAGGGGACGAAGGAGGGGGAGAACGCCAGGCTCAACCCGAAGTATCTCTTCGAGACCTTCGTTATCGGTTCGAGCAACCGGTTCGCGCACGCGGCCGCGGTGGCTGTGGCCGAGGCGCCGGCGAAGGCGTACAACCCCCTGTTCATCTACGGCGACTCCGGGCTGGGCAAGACCCACCTGCTGCACGCGATCGGCCACTACACCCGCTCGCTGTACCCGGGCACAAAGGTGCGGTACGTCAGCACCGAGGAGTTCACCAACGACTTCATCAACGCGATCCGCGACGGCAAACAGGACCTGCTGCGCCGCCGCTACCGCGACATCGACATCTTGATGATCGACGACATCCAGTTCCTGGAGAACAAGGAAGGCACCCAGGAGGAGTTCTTCCACACCTTCAACGCGCTACATAACTCCAACAAGCAGATCGTCATCTCGAGTGACCGGCCGCCCAAGCAGCTGACCACCCTCGAGGATCGGCTGCGGTCCCGGTTCGAGTGGGGCCTGATCACGGATGTGCAGCCGCCGGAGCTGGAGACCCGCATCGCGATCCTGCGCAAAAAGGCCGCGCAAGAGGGGTTGAACGCGCCGCCCGAGGTGCTTGAGTTCATCGCCAGCAAGATCTCCACCAACATCCGCGAGCTCGAGGGCGCACTGATCCGGGTGACCGCGTTCGCCTCGCTCAACCGCGCGCCAGTGGACTTTCCGCTCGCCGAGGCGGTGCTGCGCGACCTGATCCCGGACAGCGGCGGGTCCGAGATCACCAGCGCGACGATCATGGCGCAGACCGCCGCCTACTTCGGTCTGTCGATGGAGGACCTCTGCGGCACCTCACGCAGCCGCGTACTGGTGACGGCCCGTCAGATCGCGATGTATCTGTGCCGGGAGCTGACCGACCTGTCGCTGCCGAAGATCGGCCAGCAGTTCGGTGGCCGGGACCACACCACAGTCATGCACGCCGACCGGAAGATCCGTCTACTCATGGCCGAGCGCCGTTCGATCTACAACCAGGTCACCGAGCTGACGAACCGCATCAAGTCGATGCGCGGCTGACTGCGTCTCTTACCGCACTCACTCTGCACCTAACGCATCGGTGTATCCACAGGCATGTGGAAAAGTCATCGCGCTATCCACAGCTCTGTGTGGATAACTACGCGCGCGACGCTACTGCCTTATCGGATACCGCTCTCGGATTATGCACATTGTCCACAGGCTATCCACAAAGCCGTCCACAGCCCCGTACCGCAAGCACACGAGCGAGTTCTTTTCGTCCGGAACCGGGCGTGTCATCTCACACCGCCCTGAATTAGTCGACTAATGTCCCCATCAACGCAGCGACGTGAAGCTCTCTGCGAAAAACGACATAACGGACACCAGTCGAGCCCTAACCGCCGGTTTCCCACACCCTGTGGATGCCTGGGGATAACTTCTGTGCATAAACCACGCAGGTCGTGGCTGCTTCACTCATCTGAGTGAACGCGTTATCCCCAGCCCTGGTGATCAACTTGGGGACAGGCTGTGTAAAACCCGGCCTCGGCTGTGGAAACCGTGGGGATAACTTTTCTTCATCCACAGGTCACCCTGGATTATCCCCAGGTTGTGCACATGCCCCTGTGCACAAGAATTCTAAGCTGAGCTGCGAAAACGGCCGTTTTCCACATATCCACAGCGCCTACTACTACGACTACAGAGATATAGAATGGGATCCCGAAACACAGTCGCCTCGGCGCGAATCTGTGGAAAACTCTCGTCGGTCGTCTGAGGTCCAACCTCTGCGAGCCCCGATAAGCTGGCGCCCACTGCAGCGCCGAGCCCCTCATTCGCCTTTCTTCCATCCACCGCCTGTGGAAAAACCTCCGGCCCTCCGCAACCGCTCCGGCGGCGGACGACCGGACTCCGTAACCGACTCGCACCGGTTCCATCGGCGGCGCACCTGATGTCGGCGGAAGGCGGCATGATGGTGGCCGGCGCGGCCGCCCGACCCGGCGCGACCAAGCCAGCGCCGCGCGTCAGAATCCATACCCAGCCGTATCCGGCCGTCGAGGCCGGCGGCGCCCCCCACTGCCAGGAGGCGGATACCGGTGAAGTTCCGAGTGGAACGCGACGTACTTGCCGACGCGGTCGCCTGGACCGCCCGTTCGCTGCCGGCCAGGCCGCCCGCCCCGGTGCTCGCTGGTCTGCTGCTGCGCGCCGAGGGCGGCCTGCTCACCGTCTCCGGCTTCGACTACGAGGTCTCGGCACGCTCCGAGGTGTCCACCGAGGTCGAGGAGGAGGGCACCGCGCTGGTCTCCGGCAAGCTGCTGGCCGAGATCACCCGCTCACTGCCGAACCGGCCGGTGGAGATCGCCACCGAGGGCTCGAAGGTGACCCTCATCTGCGGTACCTCCCGGTTCACCCTGCAGACCATGCCGGTGGACGACTACCCGGCGCTGCCGCAGATGCCGGGAGCCAGCGGCGCCATCGCAGGCGCCACCTTCGCCGCCGCCGTGGCGCAGGTCGCCGTCGCCGCCGGCAAGGATGACACGCTGCCGTTCCTTACCGGCGTGCGCGTGGAGATCAACGGCGACACCCTTCGCCTCGCCGCCACCGACCGCTACCGCCTGGCCGTGCGCGAGATCCTGTGGAAGCCGGAGCGCGCCGATGCCGAGGCGGTCGCACTCGTCCCGGCCAAGACGCTCTACGACATCGCCAAGTCGCTCACCTCTGGCGAGTGGGTCACCATCGCGCTCTCCGGCGAGGACGGCTCGGCAGGCGAGGGCCTGATCGGATTCGAGGCTGGCGGCCGCCGCACCACCACCCGGCTGCTCGAGGGCGAGTTCATCAAGTACAACGCGCTCTTCCCGGCCGAATACACCGGCGCCGCCGTCATCGAGACCGCCCAGTTGATCGAGGGGGTCAAGCGCGTCGCCCTGGTCGCCGAGCGCAACACGCCGATCCGGCTCAACTTCTCGGCCGGCCAGGTCACCCTGGAGGCCGGCTCCGGCGACGAGGCGCAGGCCTCGGAGACGATGGACGCAGTCTTCGACGAAGAAGACATCTCCGTTGCCTTCAACCCGGGTTACCTACTCGAAGGCCTCGGCGCGATCGATGCCCCCTACGCGCAGCTGTCCTACACGACCTCCACGAAGCCGGCCGTGCTCACCGGCCGCCCTGCCGTGGACGCCGATCACGACCCGGCTTATCGCTACCTGATCATGCCGATCCGCCTCTCCGGCTGAGCCCGGCTCCGGACGGCTCAACAGCCTCCGGCCGACCCTGCTCGCGCAGAGCGCTCGCCGGATCGTCTGTCGTCTCTATCCAGGCGACGAAGCGGCGCGGGTACCGGCCGCAGGCGAAGTGTGCGGCAACCGGGCGCGGGCGATACGGTCGATCCCGGAAGCAACAGCGTCGTTGGGCGGCAGGGTCGGACGGACCCGCGGAGCGGTCACAGCCTCGGCTCCGGGACAGCAGAGAGAAGGCGTCATGGAACTCGGACTCATCGGTCTGGGCAAGATGGGCGGGAACATGCGCGAGCGCATCCGCCAGGCCGGGCACACCGTGGTCGGATACGACCGCAGCCCGGACCTGTCGGACGTCGGCTCGCTCAAGGATCTGGTCGGCTCGCTCTCCGCGCCGCGGGTGGTGTGGGTGATGGTCCCGGCCGGCGGCCCGACCCACTCGACCGTCGAAGAACTCGGCGAACTGCTGTCCGAGGGCGACGTCGTGGTGGACGGCGGCAACTCGCGGTGGACCGATGACCAGAAGCACGCCGAGCAACTGGCGACCAAGGGCATCGGCTTCGTGGACGCCGGAGTGTCCGGGGGAGTCTGGGGTCTGCAGAACGGCTATGGGCTGATGGTCGGCGGCGACGCGGCGAACGTCGCGAAGGTGCAGCCGATCTTCGACGCGCTCAAGCCAGAAGGCGAGTTCGGGTTCGTGCACTCCGGCGGCGTCGGCGCCGGGCACTTCTCCAAGATGGTGCACAACGGCATCGAGTACGCGATCATGCAGGCCTATGCCGAGGGCTGGGAACTGCTCGAGGCCGTGCCTGAAGTCACCGACGTGCGCGAGGTCTTCCGGTCCTGGAAGGAGGGCACCGTCATCCGGTCCTGGCTGCTTGACCTGGCGGTCGCCGCGCTGGACCAGGACGAGCACCTGGAGAAGCTGCGCGGGTACGCCGAGGATTCCGGCGAGGGCCGCTGGACGGTCGAGGCGGCCATCGATCACGCCGTGCCGCTACCGGCGATCACCGCCGCGCTGTTCGCCCGGTTCTCCTCCCGCCAGGAGGACTCACCCTCGATGAAGATGGTCGCCGCGCTGCGCAACCAGTTCGGCGGACACGCGGTCACCGGCGTCGACGGCAAATCCGCCGCCGAACACCGAACCCCCGGAGCCTGACGGTTCGCCGCGCGCCGGTTCTCGGCCGGCGCGCCCGGCGAACCTCGGCGGAATCTCAGCTCACTTGTTACTTCTACGGCGCAGCAGTGCGTTAACGCCGCGCCAAACCAGCAGCGTGACCTCAGGGCAGCGTCGTAGTAGAGCAGCGTCATATTAGGAACGTGGGCAGTGCGTCTCAGCCATCTGTCGTTGGCCGACTTCCGGTCGTATGCCGGTCTTGAGCTTCCGCTCGAGGCCGGCGTCGGCGTGTTCGTCGGCCGCAACGGGCAGGGCAAGACGAACGTGATCGAGGCGATCGGGTACCTGGCCAACCAGGGCAGTCACCGGGTCGCCCAGGATGCTCCGCTGGTGCGCGCCGGGGCCGAGCGAGCCGTGGTGCGTGGCGCGGTGCGGCATGAGGATCGCACTGCGCTGGTCGAACTGGAGATCAACCCTGGCCGG
This sequence comes from Actinocrinis sp., assembly GCF_035605935.1. Taxonomy (GTDB): domain Bacteria; phylum Actinomycetota; class Actinomycetes; order Streptomycetales; family Catenulisporaceae; genus Actinocrinis. The sequence continues at coordinate 90,743 of NZ_DATNGK010000051.1, forward strand.
TCGAACCGTGCCCGGCTCAACCGCGCGCCGGTGAACCGGCCTCGCGACGTGCTCGGCTACCTGCGCACCGTGCTCTTCGCGCCGGAGGATCTGGCGCTGGTTAAGGGCGATCCCTCGGAACGGCGCCGGTTCATTGACGAACTCCTCGTCGCCCGCGCTCCGCGGTACGCGGCCGTGCGCGCGGACTACGAAAGGGCACTCAAGCAACGCAACGCACTGCTGCGCTCCGCGTCGATGATGCGCCGCGCAGCACGCGGAGGTCAGGCGCCTGATCTGAGCACCCTCGATGTCTGGGACGCACACCTGGCCAAGGCCGGCGCGCAGCTGTTGGCCGCAAGACTCAGACTGCTGCGCGCGTTGACGCCCTTAGTCGACAAGGCATACGGAACCATCGCGGGTCACCCAGGCGCGACGATGGAGTACCGGCCGTCCTGTCCGCTGGACCCTGACACGAGCGTTGAAGATCAGCAGTCGACGGCTGACTCCGCGAGCGCGTCAAACGCGACCACATCCGGCGCAACTGTCGCGAACCGTCCGCCGGACGCCTCCGAGCTCGAAGCCGCGCTCGCCGCGGCCCTCGCCCGCTCCCGCCCTGACGAAGTGGACCGCGGCATCACCCTCGTCGGGCCGCACCGCGATGACGTCCTGTTCGCCATCGACTACGGCAGTGGACCCCTTGCCGCGAAGGCCTACGCCAGCCACGGCGAGTCCTGGTCGTTCGCGCTCGCTGTGAAACTGGCCTCTTATGAACTGCTCCGGTCTGATGGCATCGAACCGGTATTACTGCTCGACGACGTCTTCGCCGAGCTGGATTCTTCGCGCAGGGCACACCTGGTCGCGGTCGCCGCATCCGCCGAACAGGTTCTGATCACCGCCGCCGTCGATGCGGACGTTCCGGCCGAACTGGGTGGTGTTCGCTACGACGTCACCAAGGGGGCGGTAACGCGTCGAGACGCGCAAGATGAGAGCGAGCCGGCCGCCGAGGGCGAAGCCACTGTGAGCGCTTCGGAGCCGTCTGCATGACCGAATCCGAGAACGTCTCAGGCCTGCGCGGCGCTGACCTGGCCCGCGCCGCGCTCACCGCGGCGCGCAAGCGGGCACGCGAGATCGAGGAAGGCAGGGCGCTGCGACGCGGCTCCGCGGAGGCCAATGCCCGGCGATCCAGCGCACGTCCCGACGAGCGCGATCCCCAGCCGCTGGAAGCCACGCTCTCCCGCCTGCTCGCTGAGGCCGGTTGGGAGGCCCCGGCCGCCGTGGGCGGGATCATCCACGGTTGGGCAGACATCGTCGGCCCGCGAATCGCCGCGCACTGTGCTCCGGTCTCGTACGAGGACGGCGTGCTCACGGTGCAGACCGACTCGTCGGCTTGGGCCACTGAGCTGCGTCACCTGTCATCCACGCTGCTCTCCCGCCTCAACGCTGCGGTACCGCGCCGAACCGTACCCGGAGGCACACCGCGCGATGCGATAGAGCGCATCTCCGTGCTCGGGCCGAACCCGCCGACCTGGCGCCGCGGTCGGCTGTCCGCAAACGGCGGTGCTCGAACCCGACGCGTGCCCTGACCGTGTAGTTCTCCGAACGCGCGTGTAGTTCTACGAACGCGGTAGAACCGGCAACCACGCACTTCAGGGGCTAAGTAGCCGCCAAACGCCCATACGGATCACGCGTTGTGCAGCCGACTATTCTGCGACAATCGGGTGTTATGGCTCGGCGCCGCAAACGACGCCGTCATCGCGCCGAGCGTTTATCGACCCCCCGGCGCGTGGGGGGACACTTAACTAAGGGTGGATCAGCTCAGAAGCGCTGTCAGGGCGCGTGTGCCGCATCTTGTCCCCGCGAACCGGTAGAATGGAACAGGTTCCAGGCGATCGAGGACTTCCGGCTGGCGGCGACCCCGTCGCTGCTCCTTCCCGTCCTTCGTCCGCCTGCCGCTGGTGCCGCGATGGCGCGCTCCAGTTCCTCGCCTTGTGGCCCCGGCGTCTTCCCCAGCCGGCCGGTGCCGCTGACGTTGAGAAAGGGTTTCGCGTCCGTGGTCGCTTCAGAGCAGTCCGTCCAGTCCGCCCCGGCGGTTGACCAGAACACCGCTGCGCCCGCGGCCGCCAAGAGCGGAAACGGCGACTACGACGCCAGTGCGATCAGCGTCCTCGAAGGCCTCGAGGCGGTCCGCAAGCGGCCCGGTATGTACATCGGGTCGACCGGCGAGCGCGGCCTGCACCACCTGGTCTACGAGGTGGTCGACAACGCCGTGGACGAGGCGCTGGCCGGCTACTGCGACGCCATCGAGGTCACGCTGCTGGCCGATGGTGGCGTGAGCGTCGTCGACAACGGCCGCGGCATCCCGGTCGGCATCGTGCCCGGCCAGGACAAGCCCGCCGTCGAGGTGGTGCTCACCGTGCTGCACGCGGGCGGCAAGTTCGGCGGCGGCGGATACCAGGTTTCCGGCGGCCTGCACGGCGTCGGCGTCTCCGTGGTCAACGCGTTGTCCACCCGGTTGACCGTCGCGGTCAAGACCGAGGGCGCGTTGTGGACACAGGAGTACCTGCGCGGCGCTCCCACCGCCGACCTGCACAAGGGCGAGGCCACCACCGACACCGGCACGACGGTCTCCTTCTGGGCCGACGACGAGGTCTTCGAGACCACCACCTACAACTTCGAGACGCTCTCCCGCCGGTTCCAGGAGATGGCGTTCCTCAACCGCGGCCTGACCATCTCGCTGACCGACGAGCGCCCCGAGTTCAAAGACGAAGAGGGCAACGGGCGGTCGGTGACCTTCCGCTACGACGGCGGCATCGCCGACTTCGTCCGGCACATCAACTCCGCCAAGGGCGAACTGGTGCACCCGCAGGTCATCGAGTTCCAGGCCGAGGACACCGACCGCAAGATCTCCGCCGAGATCGCGATGCAATGGAACACCCAGTACTCCGAGGGGGTGTACACCTTTGCGAACACGATCAACACGCCGGACGGCGGCACGCACGAAGAGGGCTTCCGCTCCGCACTGACGAACATCGTCAACCGGTACGCCAAAGACCAGAAGCTGCTGAAGGACAAGGACGACAACCTCGCCGGCGAGGACATCCGCGAAGGCCTGACCGCGATCATCTCGGTCAAGCTCGGCGAGCCGCAATTCGAGGGCCAGACCAAGGCCAAGCTCGGCAACACCGAGGCGCGCACCTTCGTCCAGAAGATCACCTACGAGCAGCTGGCCGACTGGTTCGATCGCAACCCGAACGAGGCCCGGGACATCGTGCGCAAGTCGATTCAGGCGGCCACCGCCCGGATCGCCGCCCGCAAGGCCCGCGAGCTGACCCGGCGCAAGGGCCTGCTGGAGAGCATGGCGCTGCCGGGCAAGCTGGCGGACTGTCAGTCCACCAATCCCGGCGAGTGCGAGATCTTCGTGGTCGAGGGGGACAGCGCCGGCGGCTCGGCCAAGTCCGGCCGCGACCCCAGGGTGCAGGCCATCCTGCCCATCCGAGGCAAGATCCTGAACGTGGAGAAGGCCCGGATCGACCGGGTGCTGCAGAACAACGAGGTCCAGGCGCTGATCTCGGCGCTGGGCACCGGCGTGCACGACGACTTCGACGTCTCCCGGCTGCGGTACTACAAGATCATCCTGATGGCGGACGCCGACGTGGACGGTCAGCACATCACCACGCTGCTGCTCACGCTGCTGTTCCGCTTCATGCGCCCGCTGATCGAGGCCGGCCACGTGTACCTGGCCGCCCCGCCGCTCTACAAGGTGAAGTGGACCAAGGATGACTTCTCGTACGCCTACTCGGATCGCGAGCGTGACGCGCTGCTCGCGGCCGGCTCCGCGGCCGGGCGCCGGCTGAAGGACGACACCGTGCAGCGGTTCAAGGGTCTGGGCGAGATGAACGCCGAAGAGCTGCGCATCACCACGATGGACCGCGAATCGCGCATCCTGCGCCAGGTCACGCTGGACGACGCGGCGCAGGCCGACGAGCTGTTCTCGACCTTGATGGGCGAGGACGTCGAGGCACGCCGCTCGTTCATCCAGCGCAACGCCAAGGATGTGCGGTTCTTGGATATCTGACGCTGGCTCGACGCCTGACGCCCCGTCCGGCGCGCGCTTGCCTTCCTTGCAGGCCCTCGCCGCGCGCCGCGATCGGACAGACGGCCAGCACTGAGTCTTCTAGACAGTGTCTTCAAAAAACCGCCCTTCGTAGAGCAGAAGGAAAGACCCTCCGTGGCAGACGAGATCAACCCGGCCGGCCCCGCCGAGCCCGCCGCCCCCGTGACCGAAGGCGCCGTCGCCGCTCCCGCGATCGAGGACACTGGCGATCGCATCGAGATGGTCGACCTGCTGACCGAGATGCAGCGGTCTTACCTCGACTACTCGATGGCGGTGATCGTCGGCCGGGCGCTGCCCGAAGTCCGCGACGGCCTCAAGCCGGTACACCGCCGCGTGCTCTACGCGATGTACGACGGCGGCTACCGGCCCGACCGCGGCTACTTCAAGTGCGCGCGCGTCGTCGGTGAAGTCATGGGTGTCTACCACCCGCACGGCGACTCCGCGATCTACGACACCCTCGTCCGCCTCGCCCAGCCGTGGGCGATGCGGATGCCGCTGGTGGACGGTAACGGAAACTTCGGCTCGCCGGGCAACGACCCCGCGGCCGCGATGCGGTACACCGAGTGCAAGCTCGCCCCGCTCGCGATGGAGATGCTGCGGGAGATCGACGAGGACACCGTCGACTTCAACCCGAACTACGACGGGCGCTCAAGCGAACCCGTCGTGCTGCCGGCCCGCTTCCCCAACCTGCTGGTCAACGGCTCCTCCGGGATCGCGGTCGGTATGGCCACCAACATCCCGATGCACAACCTGCGCGAGATCAACGACGGCGTGCAGTGGTACCTCGCGCATCCCGAGGCCGCCCCGGCCGAGCTGCTCGAAGCGCTCATCGAACGGATCAAGGGCCCGGACTTCCCGACCGGCGCGAAGATCGTCGGTCGTCGCGGCATCGAGGACGCGTACCGCACCGGCCGCGGATCGATCATCATGCGCGCCGTGGTCGAGGTCGAGGAGATCAACGGCCGCGCCTGCCTGGTGGTCACCGAGCTGCCGTACCAGGTGAACCCGGACAACCTGGCCTCCAAGATCGCCGAGCTGGTCAAGGACGGCAAGATCCAGGGCATCGCCGACGTGCGCGACGAATCCTCGTCCCGCACCGGCCAGCGGCTGGTCATCGTGCTGCGTCGCGACGCGGTGGCCAAGGTCGTGCTGAACAACCTCTACAAGCACACCCAGCTGCAGGACACCTTCGGCGCCAACATGCTGGCCATGGTGGACGGCGTGCCGCGCACCCTCTCGCTGGACGCGTTCATCCGCTACTGGGTCGAGCACCAGGTCGAGGTCGTCGTCCGGCGCACCCGTTACCGGTTGCGCAAGGCTCAGGAACGCGACCACATCCTGCTGGCCCTCCTCAAGGCCCTCGACGCCATCGACGAGGTCATCGCGCTGATCCGGGCCAGCCAGACGGTGGACGCCGCCCGGACCGGCTTGATGAACCTGCTGGAGATCGACGAGATCCAGGCCAACGCGATCCTGGAGATGCAGCTGCGCCGGCTGGCCGCCCTCGAGCGGCAGCGGATCGTGGACGAGCACGAGGATCTGCTCGTCAAGATCGCCGAGTACCGGGCGATCCTGGAGTCCCCGGAGCGGCAGCGGCAGATCGTCTCCGAGGAGCTTCAGACGATCGTCGACAAGTACGGCGACGAGCGGCGCTCGCAGCTGGTGCCCTACGAGGGCGACATGTCCATCGAGGACCTGATCCCCGAAGAAGACATCGTCATCACCATCACCCGCGGCGGCTACGCCAAGCGCACCAAGACCGACCTGTACCGCTCGCAGAAGCGCGGCGGCAAGGGCGTGCGCGG
>NZ_DATNGK010000052.1:0-36265 GCF_035605935.1 Actinocrinis sp.
GGCGAATCGGCCAAGCGGCGGGCCTGGCAAGGCGCCGGAGCATCCTCGCGCTCCTCATTCAACACCGTGGGTCGTCTGTGGATGTTTCGGCAACGCAGCCAGGGTCGTCGATCGGCCGATTCGCCCCCAACATGGGATCAGCCGCCCTCTGAGGTTCGCGGCCGCTCGGCGGGTGAAAACGCCGGGCGGCGCGTCCGCTTTCGGAATCAATCGCTGCTGCCCCTCCTTGCGCCGGCCGCTGCCCGCGCTAGGGTGAGCCGGGAAACTTAAGACCGCGGGAGCTCGGAACCGACCGGGCTGAGAGGGCGACTGGCCAGGCAAGAACCTTGCCGCTGTCCGTTGTCGCCGACCGCAAGAACCTGTCCGGGTAATGCCGGCGTAGGGAGAGTGGGGCGAGCGTGTCCGCGATTCGCAAGACTTACCTGATCAGCAGCATCTCCTCCGGGGAAATCCGCGTCCCGATGCGTGAGGTCGTTCTGTCGACCGGTGACAGCGTCGTGCTGTACGACACCTCGGGTCCTTATACCGATTCCGCTGTGACTACTGACGTGCAGGCTGGGCTGCCCAAGCTCCGGGAGCCGTGGATCACCGCGCGCGCCCAACACGCCCAAACTCACCAAGGAACACAGCCTCCGCTAACGCAACTGGCTTACGCGCGCCGCGGCGAAGTGACCGCGGAGATGGAGTTCATCGCGCTACGCGAGGGCGTCGCGGTCGAAAAGGTGCGCGACGAGGTGGCCGCGGGGCGCGCGGTCATCCCGGCCAACATCCGGCACCCGGAGATCGAGCCGATGGTGATCGGCGAGGCATTCCTGGTGAAGGTCAACGCCAATATCGGCAACTCCGCCGTCACCTCCTCGATCGAGCAGGAGGTGGAGAAGATGGTATGGGCGACCCGCTGGGGCGCGGACACCATCATGGACCTGTCCACCGGACGCGACATCCACCAGACCCGCGAGTGGATCCTGCGCAACTCTCCGGTCCCGGTCGGCACCGTGCCGATCTATCAGGCTCTGGAGAAGGTCGGCGGCAAGGCCGAGGAGCTGTCCTGGGAGGCGTACCGGGACACCGTCATCGAGCAGTGCGAGCAAGGCGTCGACTACATGACGGTGCACGCCGGAGTCCGCCGCGACTATGTGCCGCTGACCGCGCGCCGCAAGACCGGGATCGTCTCGCGCGGCGGCTCGATCCTCGCGGCCTGGATGATCGCGCACGGCCGGGAGAACTTCCTCTACGACCACTTCGCCGAGCTGACCGAGATCCTGCGCGAGTATGACGTCACCTATTCCCTCGGTGATGGCCTGCGCCCGGGATCCATCTACGACGCCAACGACGAGGCGCAGTTGGCCGAGCTGAAGACCCTCGGCGAACTGGGCCGGATCGCCCGCGAGCTGGACGTGCAGGTGATGATCGAAGGACCCGGACACGTACCGATGCACAAGATCCGGGAGAACGTGGAGCTGCAGAAGGAGCTGTGCGATGACGCGCCCTTCTACACCCTCGGCCCGCTGACCACGGACATCGCCCCCGGATACGACCACATCACCTCCGCGATCGGCGCGGCGATGATCGGCTGGTACGGCACCGCGATGCTCTGCTACGTCACCCCGAAGGAGCACCTGGGCCTGCCGGACCTCGAGGACGTCAAGCAGGGCATGATCGCCTACAAGATCGCCGCGCACGCCGCGGATCTGGCCAAGGGCCACCCCGGCGCACAGGCCTGGGACGACGCGCTGTCCGACGCCCGCTTCGAGTTCCGCTGGGAGGACCAGTTCAACCTGGCGCTTGACCCGGCCACGGCGCGGTCCTTCCACGACGAGACCCTGCCTGCCGAGCCCGCGAAGCAGGCCCATTTCTGCTCGATGTGCGGCCCGCACTTCTGCTCAATGCGCATCACCCATCAGATTCGTAGCGCGGCCGCGGCGCCGGTCGGGTAAGACTGGTGCCGTGCATGAGGACGCAAACGCGGAGCGGCGGCGACTGAAGGCGGCGGACGACGGGACAGAGCCCTGGCGCGAGTGGGGCCCTTACCTATCGGAGCGCGCGTGGGGCACCGTGCGGGAGGACTACAGCGCCGAAGGCGACGCCTGGCGCTACTTCCCGTTCGAGCACGCGCGCTCTCGCGCCTACCGGTGGAGCGAGGACGGCCTGGCCGGGCTGTGCAACCTCAACCAGGACTGGTGCTTCGCGCTGGCCTTCTGGAACGGACGCGACCCGATCCTCAAGGAACGTGCCTTCGGCCTGGCCAACGCCGAGGGCAACCACGGCGAGGACGCCAAGGACTACTGGTGGTACGAGGACGCGACGCCGACCGGTTCGTGGCTGCGCTGGCGCTACCACTACCCGCAGGCCGAGTTCCCGTATCAGCAGCTGCGTGAGCAGAACGCGGCGCGCGGCAAGGACGACCCGGAGTACGAGCTCGTCGACACCGGGATCTTCGCCGGCGACCGATACTTCATCATCACCGCCGACTACGCAAAGGCGGCGCCGGACGCCTACGCCATGCGCATCACAGTCGAGAACGCCGGACCGGATCCCGCAACGCTGCACGTCCTGCCCCAGCTATGGTTCCGTGACATGTGGTCCTGGGGCCGCGCACCGGACATCGAGGACGCGGTCGATACCGCGGGGCTGATGATCACGGGGGAGCCTGGTCGGCTGACCGCGACGCACCCGCACCTCACCGCAAGCCTGGCACTGTTCGATGGGTCGGGAGCGGAGCCCGTCGCGCTGCTGTGCGACAACGAGACGAATGCCGCGGTGCTGTTCGGCTCCGAGAACCGGACGCCCTACTCGAAGGACGGCATCGGCGACCATGTGGTGAGCGGGGCAGCGACAGTCAATCCGAAGAACGTCGGCACGAAGGGCGCGTTGCACTACGTGCTTGACCTCGCAGCCGGCGAGCGGCGCGAGATCAACCTCTGGCTCGCCGCCGAGAGCGCCACGCTGCCCGACCACGCCGCCACCCTGGCCGAACGCGAGCGCGAGGCCGACGAGTTCTACGCGGAACTGACCCCCTCCGGCACGACCGCTGACGACGCCAGGATCATGCGCCAGGCATTCAGCGGCCTGATCTGGTCGAAGCAGTTCTACCACTACGACGTGCACCGCTGGCTGCGCGGCGATCCGGCGCAACCGCTGCCGCCCGACCACCGTGGGCACGACCGAAACGCCGGCTGGGACCACTTCTGGGCCCGCGACGTGCTGCTGATGCCCGACCCCTGGGAGTACCCCTGGTTCGCCTCCTGGGACCTGGCCTTCCACTGCGCCGCGATGGCCGAAATCGACCCCGGCTGCGCGAAGGAGCAGCTCTACACCTACCTCTCGCAGCGCTATCAGCACCCGAACGGCCTGTTCCCCGCCTACGAGTGGGACTTCGACGACATGAACCCGCCGGTCTTCGCCTGGGCCGCGCTGCGGGTGCACCGGGCCGTCGGCGGCGACCGCGAGTTCCTGAAAGCCTGCTTCCACAAGCTGCTGCTGAACTTCACCTTCTGGGTCAACCGCAAGGACGAGGGCCAGGACAACATCTTCGAGGGCGGATTCCTCGGCCTGGACAACATCGGGGTCTTCGATCGCTCCCGGCTGCCGGTCGGCGGCGTGCTGGAACAGTCCGACGGCACCGGCTGGATGGCCTCCTACTGCCTGTACATGCTGGAGATCTCCATCGAGCTGGCCGCGCAGGAACCCATCTACGAGGAGATGGCCTGCAAGTTCGCCGAGCACTACGCCTACATCGCGAAGGCGATCAACGACTGCGGGCTCTGGGACGAGCAGGACGGCTTCTACTACGACCGGCTGCGCCGCGACGGGGACGAGGCGGTGGTCATGCGGGTGCGCTCGATGGTCGGCACGGTGCCGCTGGTCGCCGCGATCGCAGTAGACGCCGATACTCTCAAGCGGCTGCCGCGCTTCACCGAGCACCTGGCGGAATTCACCACTCGACGCCCCGAGTACGCCCGCGCGATCACCAGGCCGCACGCCGCCGGCGGCATCGTGTTCTCGCTGGCCGACGACGTGCAGGCGAGCCGGATCCTTCAGCGGCTCAGCGACACGGCGGAGTTCTTCTCCCCGCACGGACTGCGCTCGCTCTCCCGCTACCACCTCGACCACCCGTTCTCCGTCGAGCTCGACGGCTACACCGCGAGCGTCGACTACGAGCCCGGAGAATCCCGCTCAGGGATGTTCGGCGGCAACTCCAACTGGCGCGGACCGGTCTGGATGCCGCTCAACTATCTGGTGTACGAGGCGATCCGCCGAGTCGGTCCCGCCCTTGCCGTGACCGCGCATCCGACGCCTAACGTGCCGGACGTGGACCGGGCCGGATTCGCGGAGGAACTGCGGCAGCGGCTGATCGGGATCTTCCGGCTCGCCGAGGATGGCACGCGTCCGGTACTCGGACCGGTTGGAACAGGCGCTCCGGAAACAGACGCCGCGATGCCTGCCGAGTCAGCCCTCTTGCAGGCGGACCCCCGGTGGCGGGACCGGCCATGGTTCTTCGAGTACTTCCACGGCGACACCGGCAAGGGCCTCGGCGCGTCGCATCAGACCGGGTGGACCGCCTTGATCGGTTCACTGATTCGTAACCAGCCGTCTGGTTTTCCTGTGCGCTGACCTGGGCATGTTCCCCAAGAAAGGGTGGGCAAGAGGCGCACTGGAGTGATAGCAGCGCTCGACGGCGCACTCCCGTGGCCCGTGTTCCGCGTCTCGCACATTCGGGGACGGCGTGATTTTGATCAAACACACACAGGACCGCATCGACGGTCGGGGGCACACCGTCAGGGAACTGTTCACCGGACGTAGGTACGGGCTCGAACATTATCAGCGCGAGTACGACTGGAGCCGGACCCACGTCGGCGATCTCCTGCGGGATCTGTCCGGCCGCTTCCTGGAGCAGTGGCGTCCCGACCACGATCGCGAGGATGTCGCCGGGTACCGGCCCTACTTCCTCGGACCCTTCGTCACCTATCCCGCGCCGGGCGTGTCATACCTCGTCGACGGTCAGCAGCGTTTCACGACCCTGCTTCTGCTGCTGATCCACCTGCGGCACCGGCTGACCGACTACGAGGACCACGCCGGCGCGGCCGTGCTGGACAACATGATCTGCACGGTGCAGTACGGCGTGCCGACCTTCACCGTGCACGTCGACGAGCGCGAGCCGGCGCTGCGTGCGCTGCGGGCCGGGCGCGACTTCCCGGTCACCGAACTGACATCGCTCGCGGTGCGCACCATTTGTCAGCGCTACCGCGAACTGGTCGAGGACTTCCCGGCCGCCCTGCGCGGCGAGGCGCTGCCTTTCTTCGTGGACTGGCTCCTGGAGCGAGTGTTCCTGGTCGAGATCACCGCGCGGGACCGAGACCACGGCTGGGAGATCTTCGAGTCGATGAACGACCGGGGCGCCCGGCTGACCCCGCTCGACCTGCTCAAGTCCTTCCTGCTCTCCCGCGCGGACAAGGACCACAGCGCGCTGAACGCGATCTGGCGGCGCACCATGTCGCAGCTCGCGGTCACCGACGACCAGGCGCCCGGCGATTTCGTCAAAACCGTGCTGCTGGCCAGGTACGCGCCCGCGGACCCGGCCACCGCGGAGCGGATCTCTACTGCGTTCCACGAGTGGGTACGGCAGAACACCGACGCGGTCGGCCTGGTGCGTCCGCGCGACTACCGCGTGTTCATCCGCGACACCATCAGGCCGCTGGCGGACCGCTACCGTGCGCTGGTCGAGGCGTGCGCTGCACCGACTAAGGGCCTTGAGCCGGTGTTCTACAACGCGGCCAACGGTTTCACCCATCAACTCACCCTGATCATGGCGGCAATCGGGCCGAACGACTCGGACACCGCGTTTCGCGAGAAGGCACGGCTTGTCGCGGCGTTCTGCGATCTGCTGCTGGCCCGCCGGATGGCCAACTACGCCGCGCTCCAGTCGGGCGACCTGGCCCGGCAGATCGGCGCTCTGATCGAGCCGCTGCGTGCGGCGCAGAGCCTTGACGCCGTGCGTGCGCTGCTCGCCGCCGAGGTGTGCGGGCTCGAACACGACTTTGCCGGGCTGGAGACCTTCGGGCTGCGCTCGGACAACCGCAAGCAGGTGCGCTACCTGCTTTCGCGGATGACCGGCTGGGTGGAAACCCAGTGCGGGCAACCTGATCTGATCGCCGACTACCTCGGCTTCGGGCCGTCCGGCCGGCCATACGAGATCGAACACATCTGGGCCGACCACTTCGGCCCCTACGCGGAGGAAGTCGGCACGCCGGAGCGGTTCCGCGTTGTGCGTAACCGATTCGGCGCGCTGTTGTTGCTGCCGAAGGAGATCAACGCGGCGTTCCGGGACGATCCGTACTCGCTCAAGGCAGAGCACTACCGCGCACAAAACCTGCTGGCCCGTTCGCTGCATCCGCTCTGCTACGAACGCAATCCGTCGTTTCGCAGGTTCGTACTACGCAATGGTTTGGCCGACTACTTCCGTGCGTATCCGCACACCTTCGGCATCACCTCGATCACCGAACGCCAGCGGCTATATCGCGCACTGTGCGAGCGGATCTGGGACCCGGAGCGGCTTGGTCTGGCCGCCCCGGCCGTCGAAGCGCAGCCGGCGTGAGTGAAGCGGTGACGGACGGGGTATCAGGGGATTCCTGATACCAGGAAAGGCTTCTGTATCAGGGAAGCTCTTTGGGTACGGAGGGAAGGCCGCACACCAGACACGGGCCGCCGAGGAAGAGGCCTGTGTCCAGGTTGACCGCGTAGCCCCCGGCGTACACCAGCGGACCGGTCACCGCCTGCGGCTCGATGCCGAGCAGCAGCGGAATCGGCGAGTGGCCGTGAACGAGTTGCCTGCCGCCGAAGGTGCGCAGGAACTCGCGAGCCGCTATCCCGTCGTCGGAGGCGAAGGCGAAACGCTTGGTCATCAGGTGGGTGAGACGGTCGATCTCCTCGACGTCCACCGGGTCGCTCAGGAGCTGCGCGATGCGCGCGTTCACCGCTTCCGCGGATTCGCCGAACTCGAGGTACCCGACCGTGTCGGCGTGCACGAGCAGGTGCCCGCCGATCAGCGCCATGGCCGGCAGCTTGGCGATCCACTCCAGGTGCGCGTCGGTCAGCCGGCTCGAGTCGGCGTCCTTGCCGCCGTTGCCGACCCAGCGCTCGCGAAAGAGCGCGTGGACGTCGTCGTCCCCGGACTGCATCAGCCGTAGCTTGCGGCCCGCGGGCAGATGCGCGGCGAGCAGCATGAGTTCGTGGTTACCGAGCAGGCAGCCCACCTCGCCGCCGTGGTCGGCCGCCTGTGCCTGCAACGACATGACCAGATCGAGCACGCCGATGCCGTCCGGGCCGCGGTCGGTCAGGTCGCCGAGGAACCAGAGCCGGGCGTCCTCGCCGATCCAGCGCTCCCGCTCGTCGATGAATCCGGCGCGGTACAGCGCCTCACGCAGCGGAGCCACGCAGCCGTGCACGTCGCCCACCGCGGCCACCGACTCGGACAGGTCAACCATGAGATGTGAGGGTAGTGGGAGAAAGCGGTCTTCCGGTATCCCTGCCGCGTGTGTCCGTATGCCGCTAACGTGCTGAGAAGGGTTTTGACGCCATGCGCGGGGACACGCGAGTGGGCGTTGATTACCCGTGGTTCAAAGGAGGTTGCCGATGGCCACGATCGGCCGGGCGGCACGTCGGGACGGTCCACCGCGCGCCGGTCAGAGCCTGCAAGCCGCTTATTCGCAGCGCTACGGCGCCTGGATAGCGGCGCGCCGCCGCTCAGCCGCGCTCTCCGCGCTGTGGTGGGGCCCGTTGATCGTGGCCGTCTCCATCGCCGCCGGCTTGTCGACGCATTACCCGCTGTTCGGCGTGCTGTACTTCGTGCTGGGTACTGCGGTGGTACTCGACGTGCTGTTCCGCAGACCCGACGCGCTGGTCCGAGTGCAGGCGCGGGCCGCGGCCGAGTCGGAAACCGGCAAGGCGCTGCGGGCCGTCGAGATCCGCGGCCGCGCGATGGTTCTGCACGACCGGGTGCTGACCGGGTTCGGCGAACCGATCGAGGTCGAGCACCTGGTGCTCTCTCCGCGCGGGGCCTTCCTCGTCGACTCGAAGCAGTGGCACGACCGCGACGTGCGGATGTTCGGCGCGATGATGTACGTGGATCACGTCGACCAGTCACCGATGTTCAAGCGTCTGGTCGATCAGTCTCGGGTGATCGGCGAGGCGCTAACGGCCGCCGCCGCGCGCGACGAGGAGGTCGGCATCGTCACGGTGCAGCCGGTCCTGGCTGTGCACATCGAGAAACTTCAGGGCACGCCGCGCAATATGCAAGGCGTGACTGTGCTGATCCCCGACCAATTGGCCTCGACGATGCGCAGTCCGGACGTGCGCTGGTCGGCCTCGGCGGTAAACAGCCTGGTCCTGGCGGCCGATCGGCTACTGCTGAGCAAGCAGCAGACCGGCTCCGTCTGATGCTCTGACCGGCTGCGCGCCGCGGTCGGCTTTAGCCGCTGCCGCTGCCGCCGGTTCCGGCTCAGCCTTCGGTGCGCCAGCGCTCTTCGATCCGGCCGAACTTCCACACCGCCAGCGCGACGACCCAGGTGGTGATGAAGAGGCCGACGATGACGAAGCCGACGGTGTTCAGGTTCAGCCCGGAGATCCAGGTCCAGAACGCTCCGGTGTAGTTGAGCTGCTGTGCGACCAGTCCCAGCAGTTCCACGGTGCCGACGATCAGCGCGACGGCCACCGAGAGCCCGGTGATGGTCAGGTTGTAGTACACCTTGCGCACCGGGTTGGCGAACGCCCAGCCGTAGGCGAAATTCATGAACGAGCCGTCGATCGTGTCGAGCAGACTCATCCCGGCCGCGAACAGCACCGGCAGCGAGAGGATCGCGTACCAGGGCAGCCCGGCCAGCGCGCTGGTCGAGGCCAGCACGAGGAAGGCGACCTCGGTGGCGGTGTCGAACCCGAGGCCGAAGAGCATCCCGACGGGGTACATCTGCCAGGGCTTGCGGATCGCCCGCATCACCCGGCCGAGCAGTCGGTTGATCAGACCGCGGTTGGCCAGGTGCTCCTCCAGCGCGGCCTCGTCGAACTCGCCGCGGCGCATCGCGCGGAACACCTTCAGGATGCCCCAGAGGATCACCACGTTGACGGCCGCGATCAAGTACAAGAACCCGCCGGAGACCGTGGTGCCGATCACGCCGGTGTAGTGGTGCAGCTGTGAGTTGTCGTCCTTGACCGGCCCGACCACCGCCTTGACCCCGAACGAGAGCAGCAGGGCCAGGCCGAAGACGATCGAGGAGTGCCCGAGGGAGAACCAGAAGCCGACGGACAGTGGCCGCTTCCCCTCGGACATCAGCTTGCGGGTCGTGTTGTCGATCGCGGCGATATGGTCGGCGTCGAACGCGTGACGCATGCCGAGCGTGTATGCGGTCAATCCGGTACCGACACCGAATGCGGTACCGCCGAGCGAGTAGTGCCGTGACTCGACAGACGCGATGATGCCCCAACCGATCACGTGCAGCAGCAGGATGAAACCGCCCATCCCGGACAGCCGGTACCACTCCGCGGGAGTAAGGGCGCTGCGTACGCGGCCTATCAGGCTCGTCTGGCGCCCGGAGGGGGCCGCTTCCACCGCTGTCACGGATTGGCTCATGAGGCCACTATTGCAAACTATTCGCATCTGCGGCTAGTAGGCAGATCCCTGGATGACCGCGCCGCGCCGAGGTCGTACGCTGAGCCGGGCGGCGAGTCCCGCCGGTTCTGAACGCGGAGAAAGCGGGCTGTGGTGAGCGATTCGACGGTGAGCGGCACGAACACGACCGGTGCCGAGCCCGGGCCCAGGCTGCGCCCGGCGGTTTCCGGGCTGCCTGCCTACAAGGCGGGTAAGGCTCCCGCGCCCGGCGAGGGACCGTCCTACAAGCTCGCCTCCAACGAGAACCCGTACCCGCCGCTGCCCGGCGTGCTCGAGGCCGCGAGCGCAGCCGCGGGATCGATCAACCGCTACCCCGACTTCGGCTCGGTCGAGCTGCTGAACGAGCTGGCGAGCTACTACAACGTGCCAGTCGATCACCTGGCGGTCGGCACCGGTTCGGTCGGCGTCGCACAGCAGCTGCTCCAGGTCACCGCGGGCCCCGGCGACGAGGTGATTTACGCCTGGCGGTCCTTCGAGGCGTACCCGATCCTGACTCAGATCGCCGGAGCGACCTCGGTTCGAGTGCCGCTGCGCGACGAGAAGCACGACCTCGACGCGATGGCCGACGCGATCACCGAGCGCACCCGCCTGATCTTCATCTGCACCCCGAATAACCCGACCGGCACCGTGGTGCACCGCGCGGAGCTGGAGCGCTTCCTGGAGCGGGTGCCCTCGGACGTGCTCGTCGTGATCGATGAGGCGTACCGCGAGTTCAACCGTGATCCCGAGGTGGCTGACGGCCTCGACGTATACCGCGATCGGGCGAACGTCTGCGTTCTTCGTACGTTCTCCAAGGCCTACGGCCTGGCGGGTCTGCGCATCGGCTTCGCGGTCGCGCACCCACCGGTGGCCGCGGCGCTGCGAGCCTGCGCGGTGCCCTTCGGGGTGAACCTGGTCGCTCAGGCCGCGGCAGTCGCCTCGCTGCGCGCCCACGATGCGCTGACTGAGCGGGTTGACGCGCTGGTCAGCGAGCGTGCCCGAGTGCTGGCGGCGCTGCACGCCCACGGTGTCGAGGTGCCGCACACCGAGGCTAACTTCTACTGGCTGCGGCTCGGCGACGCGACCGAGAAGTTCGCCGCGGCGTGCGAGGAGGCTGGCGTGACCGTGCGTCCGTTCGTCGGCGAGGGCGCCCGCGTCACCATCGGCGAGCCCGAGGCCAACGACCTGGCCGTCGCAGTAGCCGCGCGCTTCGCCTAGGCCGCACAGGGCCTGAGAGCGTACCGAGTCTGACCATAGTTCCGGGTGGGAACGTGTTAAGCGTTCGCCGTTAGCCCAATCGGACAAGTGTTGCCGTTCCCAAGATTTTGATGGGCGCTGTGTCCGGTGGGCACTGTTCGACGGATGCAACTGGTCGGTAACGTGATCCTCGTCAACGCGTTCGCCGGCCGACACCCGAGGCGGCGGCGCGGCGACCCGGCAACGATCCAACCGCGCCCGGCGATCCCGGGAACACGGAGCGACCGACCGGCGACGATCGGCCGCGGACGGCGAGTCCGCGGTGCACGCCGCCGTGCCGGCCGCCTTGAGGACGCAACCGCGGAAGACCTCCGTGGTCCTCGCCGACGATGAGGAGTGAAGAACGTGACGACACGGACCCCGGCGCGCTCCCGCCGGTCCGCGCAGGCCCCGGAACCTGAGCCGGTCCTCGTACCGGAGGCGGCCGCGGCCGATGGGTATGGGGCCGCCGAAGAGCTCCCGCTCATCCAGCTGCTCACCCCTGAGGGTGAACGCCGCAGCCATCCGGACTATCCGCTCGACGTGGACGCCGAGCAGGCCCGCGCGCTGTACCGGGACCTGGTCCTGGTGCGCCGGGTGGACGCCGAGGGCACCGCGCTCCAGCGCCAGGGCGAGCTGGGCCTGTGGGCCTCGCTGCTCGGGCAGGAGGCCGCCCAGGTCGGCTCCGGCCGGGCGATGCGGCCGGGCGACTTCGCCTTCCCCACCTACCGGGAGCACGGTGTCGCGTGGACCCGCGGCGTCCCGCCGATCAACCTGCTGGGCATGTTCCGCGGGGTGAACAACGGCGGCTGGGACCCGAACGAGAAGAACTTCATGCTGTACACCATCGTGATCGGCTCGCAGACACTGCACGCCGTGGGCTACGCGATGGGCATCCAGCGGGACGGCTCCGACGACGCGGTGATCGCCTACTTCGGCGACGGCGCCTCCTCGCAGGGCGACGTCAACGAGTCGTTCGTGTTCGCCGCCTCCTACAACGCCCCGGTGGTGTTCTTCTGCCAGAACAACCAGTGGGCGATCTCCGAGCCGACCGAGCGGCAGAGCCGTGTACCGCTCTTCCGCCGCGCCTCCGGGTTCGGTTTCCCGGGCGTGCGCGTGGATGGCAACGACGTGTTCGCGTGCCTCGCCGTAACGCGCGCCGCCCTTGACCGTGCTCGCACCGGTAACGGCCCGACCCTGATCGAGGCGTACACGTACCGCATGGGTGCGCACACGACCTCGGACGACCCGACCCGGTACCGCGGTAACGACGAGGTCGAACTCTGGCGCGCCCGCGACCCGCTCGCCCGGCTTCGCACATACCTGGTGCGTGAAGGCCAAGCCGACGACGAATTCTTCGCCGAAGTCGAGGCCGAGGCGGACGCCCTGGCTGCCGAGATCCGTGCCGGTTGCCTTTCGCTGCCCGACCCGCACCCGCTGAGCATGTTCGACTACGCGTACACCGGTCCGCATGCCCAGGTCGAGGCCGAACGCGAAGAGTTGGCCGCGTACCTCGACAGCTTCACCGACGAGGAGGCGGCCCGATGAGCCCCGCTGCCACCACCGCCTCAGACGCGCCTGCCGCTCCGGTCACCCTGGCCAAAGCACTCAACAAGGGCCTACGCCGGGCCATGGAGCAGGACCCGAAGGTCTTGCTCATGGGCGAGGACATCGGAAAGCTCGGCGGCGTGTTCCGGGTCACCGACGGCCTGCAGAAGGACTTCGGTGACGCGCGCGTCATCGACACTCCGCTGGCCGAGGCCGGCATCATCGGCACCGCCATCGGCCTGGCGCTGCGCGGCTACCGGCCGGTTTGCGAGATCCAGTTCGACGGCTTCGTCTTCCCGGCATACGACCAGATCACCACACAGGTCGCCAAGCTCTACGCACGCTCGCTCGGCAAGATGCGCGTGCCGATCGTCATCCGCATCCCTTACGGCGGCGGCATCGGCGCGGTCGAGCACCACTCCGAATCCCCGGAGGCGCTGTTCGCGCACACGGCCGGTTTGCGCGTCGTTGCGTGCTCGAACCCGGTCGACGGCTACTGGATGATCCAGCAGGCCATCGAGTCCGATGATCCCGTCATCTTCTTCGAGCCCAAGCGTAGGTATTGGGATAAGGCACAGCTCGACGAATCGGCCGGTCCTGCATACGGCTTCGACCAGGCGGTCGTCGTGCGGCCGGGTACCGACCTGACGCTCGCCGCGCACGGTCCGATGGTGCGTACATGCCTCGACGTCGCGCGTGCCGCCGAAGAGGAGGGCCGCTCGCTTGAGGTCATCGACCTGCGCACCATTTCCCCGCTCGATGTGAACACCGTCGTGGAATCGGTCAACCGCACTGGCCGGCTGGTGGTCGTGCACGAGGCACCGGTCTTCTTCGGGCTCGGCGCGGAACTGGCCGCCCAGGTGACCGACCGCTGCTTCTACCGGCTCGAAGCGCCGGTCGGCCGGGTCGGCGGCTTCCACACCCCGTATCCGCCATCCCGGATCGAGGAGACGTACCTGCCCGACCTTGACCGCGTGCTCGACGCCGTCGACCGCGCATTCGACCACTGAGAGAGGGGAGCCGAAGCATGGCTATCAAGCAATTCCGGCTGCCCGACGTGGGCGAAGGCCTGACCGAAGCGGAGATCCTGCAATGGGTCGTCGCGGTCGGGGACGAAGTGAAGGTCAATCAGACGCTGGTCGAGATCGAGACGGCGAAGGCGGCCGTGGAGCTGCCCTCGCCGTTCGCGGGCGTCGTGCGCGAGTTGCTGGTCGAACAGGGCAGCACCGTGGACGTCGGCACGCCGATCATCTCGATCGAGACCGCTGACGCGGGACCGAGCGGGCCCGGCCCGGCTGCTGCCGCACCGGCGGCGGTAAGCAATGGAACTTCACAGGGTTCGCAGGGCGGCGGCGCGGAGGGCAAGCGCGAGCCGGTGCTCGTCGGCTACGGCGTAGCGCACGGCTCTACCAAGCGCCGCTCGCGCAAGCCGGCCCCGTCGCAGGCGCATCAGGCCGCTGCGGTGTCCGCGCCCGCCGCTCCAGCTCCTCCGGCGACTCCGGCCCCCGCGCCGGCGCCGATCCGCGTCGAGCAGCCTCCCGCGCCCGAGCCGGTGACGACCCGTCCGACGTACGTCCTCGCCAAGCCCTTGGTCCGCAAGCTCGCCAAGGACCTCGGCGTGGACCTGACGACGATCGCGCCCGAACGCGAAGACGGCGTGATCACCCGCGAAGAGGTCGAGCGGGCCGCTGCGGGCGTATCCGCGCCGCCGGTCGGATCGCACCCCATGATCAGGCCCGCGGGCGAGACGCGCCGTGTACCGATCAAGGGAGTGCGTAAGGCCACTGCGGCCGCGATGGTGTCATCCGCGTTCACCGCACCGCACGTCACCGAATTCCTGACCCTCGACGTGACCCGCACTATGAAGCTGGTCACGCGGCTCAAGGCGCTGCCCGAGTTCGCGGACGTTAAGGTCTCGCCACTGCTCCTGGTCGCCAAGGCACTATTGCTCGCAGTAGCCAAGCACCCGGAGGTCAACGCCTCCTGGGACGAGGCAGCGCAGGAGATCGTGATCCACGGTTCGGTGAACCTCGGCATCGCCGCGGCCACCCCGCGCGGACTGATCGTGCCCAACGTCAAGGCCGCCGAGCAACTGTCGCTGCGTGACCTCGCCGTCGCGCTCGGACAGCTGACCGCGACCGCACGCGAGGGCAAGACAGCGCTCGAAGACCTCACCGGCGGAACGATCACGATCACCAACGTGGGAGTCTTCGGCGTGGATACCGGCACGCCGATCCTCAACCCCGGCGAGGCCGCGATCCTGGCTTTCGGCGCGGTCAAGCAGCAACCGTGGGTGGTCACCGACAAGCACGGCAAGGCGAAGATCAAGCCGCGCTGGGTGACCACGCTCGGCCTGTCCTTCGACCACCGCCTGATCGACGGAGAGCTTGGCTCGAAGTTCCTGCGCGACATTGGCCGCGTGCTCGCGGACCCGGTAGTTTCCCTGGTGTGAAGGCTGCACTGATTCAGTTCGACGTGGACCTTGGCCGCGCGCCCGAGAAGAGTCGCGAGTTGGCCGTGGCCAAGGTGCACGAAGCCGCCGAGGACGGAGCCGACCTGGTCGCGCTGCCCGAACTCTGGCTGCACGGGGCGTTCGACCCCGAGCCATGGCACGAGCGCGCCGAGCCGTTGCACGGCGAGACCGCGCAGCTGATGCGCGAGGCGGCGATGGACTGCGGCGTGGTGCTGCACGCGGGCTCGATCGTCGAGCGGACCCCGGACGGCAAGCTGTACAACACCTCGCTGGTCTTCGACGCCGAGGGCGAGCTGCTGGCCGGGTACCGCAAGATCCACCGCTTCGGCTTCGACCAGGGCGAGGCGGCGGTGATGTCGCCCGGCGAACACCTGGTCAGCTTCGATCTGCTCGACCTCGACGACTCGGTCATCACCAAGGTCGGCCTCGCCACCTGTTACGACGTGCGATTCCCCGAGCTGTACCGCGGCTTGCTCGACGCCGGTGTGCAGACGGTGCTGCAGGTAGCGGCGTGGCCGGCGCGCCGGGTCCAGCACTGGCGCACCCTGCTGCGGGCCCGCGCGATCGAGGACCAGATGTTCGTGCTGGCGTGCAGCGCGGTCGGCGCTCAGTCCGGGGTCGAGATGGCCGGGAATTCGATGGTGATCGATCCGTGGGGCGAGATTCTGGCTGAGGGCGGGACGGGTGAGGAGATCGTCTACGCCGAATTCGATCCCGGTAAGGTCGCCAGCACGCGCGAGAACTTCCCAGTGCTCAAGGACCGCCGACTGTAACGATCACTGCGCTCCGGTCCGATTACAATCGAACAATGCGCAACCTCAGGCAGCCCCGTGTCCGCGCGCCGAAACTGACCGGCCGCAGCTGGATCAATACCGCGGTCGACAACGCAGGGGTGGCCGGCGAACCGGACTTGTCCGGCCGGATCGTGCTGCTCGACTTCTGGACCTTCTGCTGCGCGAACTGCCTGCATGTGCTGGACGAGTTGCGTGAGATCGAGGCCGAGTTCGCGGACGTGCTGGTCATCGTCGGCGTGCACTCACCCAAATTCGTGCACGAAGCCGATCACGCCGCGCTGGTCGCCGCCTGCGAGCGTTACGACGTCAGGCATCCGGTGCTCGACGACCCGGAGCTGACCACGTGGAAGGCGTACGCGGTACGCGCGTGGCCGACCCTCAGTGTCATCGATCCCGAGGGCTATGTCGTCGCCCAAATGTCGGGCGAGGGGCACGCGCACGGCTTACGTACGCTGTTGCGTGAGCTCATCGCAGAGCACGAAGCTAAGGGCACGCTGCGTCGTGGCGACAGCCCATACGTGCCGCCACAGCCTGAGTCGACCGCCTTGCGCTTCCCGGGCAAGGTAATCGCCCTTCGCGATGATTCCGACGCCACCCGAACGTATCTGCTGTCTGACACCGCGCACCACTCAGTGGTCGAACTCGCAGCCGACGGCGAAACCGTTCTGCGCCGCTTCGGCACGGGTGAGCGCGGGCTGCTGGACGGCAAGCCGGATGAGGCGCGATTCAGCGAGCCGCAGGGCCTCTGCCTGCTCGACGAACACACCGCGCTCGTCGCGGACTCGGTGAACCATGCCTTGCGCGCGATCGACCTCGGCACCGGAGAGGTCAGCACGCTCGCCGGGACTGGTCGTCAATGGTCACAGGGCTCTGCGACCAGCGGCCCGGCGCGCGAGGTCGACCTCTCCTCGCCCTGGGATCTGGTCGCGGTGGACGGCCGCGTCATCATCGCGATGGCTGGCATCCACCAGTTGTGGGCCTACGATCCGGCGAACGATACAGTGTCCGTACTCGCTGGTACTACGAACGAAGGACTCGTAGATGGCCCGCTTGTAGAGTCCTGGTTCGCCCAGCCCTCCGGCTTGACCGCAGACGCGAACGGCAACGTGTGGGTCGCCGATTCCGAATCCTCCGCGCTGCGCCGCTTGGATCTCACCGCAGGAGCAGTCACGACGGTCGTCGGCCAGGGACTCTTCGACTTCGGGCTGCGTGACGGCGCCGCGGATCAGGCGCTCCTGCAGCACCCGCTCGGCGTCACCGCGCTCCCGGACGGCTCCGTCGCGATCAGCGACACGTACAACGGCGCTATCCGCCGCTACGACCCGGCCAACGGACAAGTCAGCACACTGATCACCGGCCTGCGCGAGCCCTCCGACGCGGTCCTCGCCGACGGCGACCTGCTCGTCGTCGAGTCAGCCGCGCATCGCCTCTCTCGCGTGCGCGTGCCCGAGGAGGCTCTGCGCGTCGAGTCGGCCGCGTACCGCACCCGGCGCCCCGCAACCGACCTCGCGCCGGGCGAACTGGAGCTGTCAGTGGTCTTCGAACCCCCGGCGGGGCAGAAACTCGATGAACGCTACGGCCCTTCCACCCAGCTCGTCGTGTCCGCCTCGCCGCCGCAATTCCTGCTTTCCGGAGCCGGCCGGGACACGCCGCTGCGTCGCACGCTCGTCCTGAACGAGGCGATCGAATCAGGTATCTTGCACGTCGCGGTCAAGGCAGCCTCCTGCGACGAACCGCCTGCCGGAATGTCCGAGAACGCCGAGGATTTCTTTCCCGCCTGCCACGTCCATCAGCAGGACTGGGGAATCCCGGTCCGGCTCGTCGCCGACGCGCCGAACCGGCTTCCCCTCATCCTGCGCGGATCAGAGTCCTGATCGTCAGCACTCTGATCAACGCGATTCAGTTCAGCCGCAAGAAAGCGGCCAGCGCCGCGGCGAGGCGCCATGGGTCGTCGGCGCCGCACAGCTCGCGCACCGAGTGCATGGACAGCGCCGGAACGCCGACGTCGAAGGTGGCGATGCCGAGCCGGGAGGAGGCGATCGGGCCGATGGTGCTGCCGCAGGGCTGATCGTTGCGGGAGACGAAGGTCTGCCACGGCACGTCGGCCGCCTCGCAGGCGCGGGCCCAGACCGCCCGGGTCGCACCGTCCGTCGCATAGCGCTGATTCGCGTTGACCTTGAGCACCGGGCCGCCGTTCGCCAGCGGTCGGTGGCCGGAGTCGTGCTTCTCCGGGTAGTTCGGGTGCACCGCGTGCGCGAGGTCGGACGAAGCCATGACAGAACCGGCATACGCTCTGGCGCGCGCGTCCACGCCGCCGCCGCGGCATTCGACAAGGCGTTCGAGGGCTGATTCGAGGAACGGGCCGGCCGCGCCGGTCGTGGAGAGCGAGCCGTTCTCCTCGTGGTCCATCGCCGCCAGCATCGGGATCGGGCCGTCAGCGATGCCGGTTTCCACGGCGGCGAGCAATGCCGTGACGCTCGCGTGCACGGACATCAGGTTGTCCAGCCGCGGCGCCGCGATCAGCTCGCGGTCGCGGCCGAGGTACGCCGGTGGGGCTACGTCGTGCACCATCAGGTCCCAGCCGAGCACGTCCTGCGCCTCGATGCCGTGCTCCTGCGCCACGAACTCAATCAGGTCGCCCTCGTCCGGGTCGCCGAGCCCCCAGATCGGGGTCAGATGCATCTGCGGGTTCAGCTTCAGGCCGTCGGCGTTCGCGCCCCGGTCGAGGTGTATCGCCAGCTGCGGCACCCGCAGCAGCGGCCGATCGATGCGCACCAGCCGCTCCGAGCCGTCGCGCAGGGCAAGCCGCCCGGCCAGGCCGAGGTCGCGATCCAGCCAACTGTTGTACAGCGGGCCGCCGTACACCTCCACCGCCACCTGCCGCCAGCCCAGCGCTCCGGTGTCCGGAACCGGCTTCACCCGCAGGTTCGGCGAGTCGGTGTGCGAGCCGATGATCCGGAACGGCCGGGACGGTTCCGCGTTCTCAGGCAGGTACCAGGCCACCAGCGCGCCGCCGCGGATCACGTACTGGCCGCCGGGCTGCGCGTCCCAGGCCGCCGTCTCGGACACCTGCCGGAACCCGCCCTTGTCCAGCAGTGACGCCGCCTCGGCCACCGCGTGATACGGGGTCGGGGAGGCGGCGAGGTACGTCAGCAGGTTGTCGGTGTGCGCGCGGTCGAACTGTGCCATGCCGCCCAGCTTACGGGCCGGGTTCCGGTGGCGATGCGGGGACTGTCTTCCACTGCGCGCCCAGGCCTCGCGGCCGCGGGTCAGAACGGAGCCGGAAGCAGCAATTCGACATTGCGGTCGGTGAGCGTGCCACGTCGACCGTCCGCCCCGGGCACCGAGCGCGTGCGCGATTGCCAGTCGTTGAGACCCAGCTCCCGAGACAGCGAGGCCAGGGCGATCGGCGAGTCGAGGTTGAATTTCGATCCGGCGCCTGGCGGAACGCAGGCCGGCGCCGCGTGATCGATGATCGTGCCGAAGACCGACAGCGTCCGATCGCCGTTGTCGACCAGCTCAACCAATCGCGACTGTTGCGGCCAGTCCACGTGCGATGCGGTGTTCAGCTCCCAGAAACCACCGGGGATCGGCGACTCCGGGTGCCGGCGATGCGGTACGACGCCGTTGACGTGCGTATGTCCGTTAACCCATAGCACCACGTTCGGGAACCGCAGCAGCAGGTCGCGTACCGCGTGGCCGAGTACCCGGTGCTCACCTGGCTCGCTCAGCCAGTTACCCATCGTCTCAGCTGTGTGATGGCTGAAGACCACGACGAGCCGATCTACACCGGCGCCGCGCACCAACTCGCCTTCCTCCGACAGGTACTGCGTGGCGACCGCGAACAGTTCGCTTTCCAGCCACAAGTACTGCTTCTCGTCCAGCGAGCCGTCCGCGCCGCCGTGCGGATTGACTGTGTCGAGCACCAGGCAGCGCATCGGCCCCGCATCAAAACCGTAGTAGGCCGTGTTCTCCGCGATGTTCTCGTGCGTGAAGCCGTGGCCGTCAGGCAGGCCCGTTGTCTTAAAGTGCTCCCGCACCATCCCGGCGCGATCAAGCAGCCGACGATCAGGGTCCGCCGATACGGTACGGAAGTCCCCTGCGATCAGCTGCTCGACAGCGTGCGGCGAGACGCTCGCGATGTCGATCGCCAAATGCACCAAGTCAGTGCCCGTGGGTAGCTCCACGGCCTTGTGGGTACTCGTCGCGTACTCGGTGCTCTCCGGAATGTGCGGCAGGTTGCCCTGGAGCAGCGCGTCGTGGTTGCCGTACGCCGAATACCAGGGCAGCGGCGCTCCGTCGGCGGCACGCAAACCCTGCGCATCGAACGGACGCCGTGACGCGTCCAAAAGGCCAGGCACTATCGGGAAGCCGTGCAGCGCGCGCGGCATGTCATCGATGCCGCCTTCGGGCGTCCCTTCCGGATGCCAATAGCGAACGTCGTACTTAACCCAGTCAGCTACGCCCTCGTACTTGGCCGGGTCGCCGGAATCGGGGCGGATCGGACCGCCGTCGAGCACGTCGATGAACCAGCGTGTCTCGTTGTACTGCGCGTTGTCCGCGTTGTCGCCGGTCGCGACCGCGAACGTGAGCGGCGCGCCGAAGGCCGGCCCGACACCGATCTCGTTGATGCGCTGCACCATCGCGTCCGCCACCTGAACGCTCAGCATCTCGTTCGAGCGGTACGCCCCACTCAGGTTGGCCAGGCCGGTGAAGCGCGAACCGGGATCGTTGTACCGGTCGAGGAATTCGACCCGCGCCGGGGACTGATCGTCCACCAGGTGAATGTCCGTCAGGTGCGCGAAGGCGGCGATCGGTGTGCGCTTCGCGGTGCCCAGCGCGGCCGTCACCGTCGTCTTGACCGGCCTGCTCGCCAGCTCTTCGCGCAGCAGATACGGCTCACCCGGCGCCGGCACGATCGGCCGGTAACCGCCGGGCCCAGCCTGACCGGCCAGCAGCGTCTCGGCGAGGGTGGTGCCCTGCGGCGCGGCCGGGCGGAAACCCGTGTCGGCCACCGCGACCAAGGGAAGGGCCGGGTCCGCCGGGTTCCGGACGAACAGGCCGATTATGATCTTGACGAAGCGTCGCAGCAGTCCCACCACGGCGCGCACGATACCCCTCTTCGAGCTCGGCCGGGGTCGGCGGCTGAATTCGGCGAAGCCCGCTGCGCGAAATCACGGTGCTCAAAATCACGGTGTTCAAAATCACAGTGCTCATAACCACAGCGCTCGACCAATCACTGCGTCGAACGATCATTGCGTTGAACTACCACCGCGCTGAGAACCAGGTCCCGCGGAAGGTGCTCATCCCTTCCGGGGACCCGGCCCGCACAGCCCGATCACCAATCCGACCGGGCGTTCATCACGCACTGACCGGACCGGCGCCGTCGCGAGGCGGCTAGAAAGCCTCCTCGGGCACGTCCATCAGCGCGTTGTCAGTGGCCTCCACGACTGCGCGCCGGGCGGCGAGCAGCGGCAGGATATGACGGGCGAACCAGCTCGCCGCGGCGACCTTGCCAGTGTAGAACGGCACGTCCTTGGCCGATGCCGTGGCGCTCTTCGCCAGCGCGACCGCGGCCTGCCTCAGCAGTAGCCAGCCGACCACCAGGTCGCCGACCGCGAAGAGGAAGTCGGTGGTGGACTGGCCGACCACGTGGATCTCCCGCGGGTCCTCAAGCGCCTTGGCCGCCTGGCCGAACATCACGTTCGCCATCGCCTCGACCTCGGCGAGCGCGCCGGACAGCGCCTCGCGCTCCTTCGCCAGCCGTTCGCCGCCGCTGCCAGCGTCCAAAAACGCCTGGATCTCGGACTTCAGGTGGGTGAGCGCCTGACCCTGGTCTCGGACGATCTTGCGGAAGAACAGGTCCATGCCCTGTATCGCGGTGGTGCCCTCGTACAGGGTGTCGATCTTCGCGTCCCGGATGTACTGCTCGATCGGATAATCCTGCAGATAGCCGGAGCCGCCGAAGATCTGCAGCGACTGGGCTAGTTGCTCGTAGGACTTCTCCGAGCCGTAGCCCTTCACGATCGGCAGCAGGAAGTCGTTGATCCGCTCGCCGAGTTCGTCCTTGCCGCCGGTGAGCCGGGCCGCGTACACCCGGTCCTGCCAGCTCGCGGTGTAGAAAACCAGGGCCCGCATGCCCTCCGCGTAAGCCTTCTGCTGCATCAGCAGCCGGCGCACGTCCGCGTGGTGGGTGATGGTGACCCGCGGCGCGTTCTTGTTGGTCGCCTCTGGTAGGTCAGGGCCCTGAACGCGGGTCTTGGCGTACTCCAGCGCGTTGAGGTAGCCGGTCGAGAGGGTGGCGATGGCCTTGGTGCCGACCATCATCCGCGCCATCTCGATGATGTTGAACATCTGGGCGATGCCGTCGTGCACCTCGCCGACCAGCCAGCCCTTGGCCGGGCGGTCGGCGCCGAACGTGACCTCGCAGGTGGTCGAGACCTTCAGGCCCATCTTGTGCTCGACATTGGTGACGAACGCGCCGTTGCGCTCGCCCAGGTCGCCGCTGTCCCAGTCGAACAGGTACTTCGGCACGATGAACAGCGACAGGCCCTTGGTGCCCGGGCCGTGACCCTCCGGCCTGGCCAGCACCAAGTGGATGATGTTCTCGCTGATGTCCTGGTCGCCGCTGGTGATGAAGCGCTTGACGCCCTCGATGTGCCAGGAGCCGTCCGCCTGCTTGATCGCCTTTGTGCGCCCGGCTCCGACGTCCGAACCGGCGTCCGGCTCGGTGAGCACCATGGTGGCGCCCCACAGCCGGTCCGCCATCAGCTTGGCGATCTTGCGCTGCTCCTCGGTGACGAGCTCCCAGACCACCCGGCCGAAGTCGGTGCCGGCCGCGTAGATCCACACCGCCGGGTTGGCCCCGAGCACCAGTTCGCCGGTGGCCCAGCGCAGCGAGGGCGGGCAGAGTGTGCCGCCCATCTCCTCCGGCAGGCCGAGGCGCCAGTACTCGGTGTCCATGTACGCCTTGAAGGAGCGCTTGAAGGACTCGGGCAGGGTGGCCGAGTGCGTCGTCGGGTCGAAGTCCGGCGGGTTGCGGTCCGCGTCGGTGAAGGACTCGGCCAGCTCCGTGACGGCCAGACGTTCGAGTTCGGCCAGGATCGTGCGCGCGGTCTCCACATCGATCTCGGGGTACGCGGCGGAGCCGTAATGGTTACCCGAGTCGAACACCTCGAAGAGGTTGAACTCGATGTCACGAAGGTTGGACTTGTAGTGCCCCATCGGGTGGTCCTTTGCGTCCTCGGCTGCTACCTGCGAGTAGAACTAAGCGGTAACTTCATGATGCTACTCATGGGTAACTTCCCGCAAGCTTGCACGGTGACTTGGATGGTGCCCGCGCCACCTAGTGGCCCGCTACGCTCGTGGGTTGTGTACGGCTATAACGGTGACGATTCCGGCGGCGGCCAGGTGCTTCAGCCGTCGCTCGCGGACGCGGTCCGCGCCTTCGCTTCGGGCGCGATCAGCCCGGAGGACTTCCACGCCGTCTTCACAACCTGCAAGGTGTACTGTCCACGCGGCGAGCGGCCGGGGTTCCTCGCGCTGCACGACACCCCGCAGCCGGTGATCCCGATGTTCTCCTCTCTCGTCGAGCTGCGCCGGTACTCGGGCGAGGAGTCGCGGTACTTCACGGTGACCGGCGCCGAGGTGCTGGACCTGCTGCCGACCGGTTACGGCATCGTGCTCGACCTTGAAGGCGAGCACCGAGTCGTCTTCGACGCGCAGGCGATCGAGCAGATGATCGACTACACGATGAAGCGGATGTACGGCTGAGTACGGCTCGGCCCAGCCCCCCCCAGGGCACTAGCCACCGTGCACTCGCGGCATTACTGTCCCTGGCATCACATCCGCCGTCTATCGGCTCTGTTCTGATATCGCTCGCGCAATACTCGATCCTGCTTTGACGCAGCATCAATTGACACAGCATCAGCAGTACTGGGGGATCACACATGCCGCTCGGCCCTGGCTCCTTCCTCGACGAACCCGCACTCATCACCGAGCTGGTCAAGCGGCAGCTCGGCCATACGCCGAGAGCCACTGCGGTCGAATGCGGCGAGCACCGGCTGTCCTGGCGTGAGCTGGACGCCCGCATCAGGCACGTGGCCTGCGGCCTGCGCGCGTCGATGGTGCGGCCGGGCGAGCGCTTCGCGGTGCTGTCGCACAACCACCCGGCCTGCCTTGAGGCGCTGTTCGCGGCCGCATTGACCGGGACCACTGCGGTGATCCTCAACTGGCGGCTTGCCGATGATGTGATCATCGGAATCTTGCGCCGGGAGCAGGTGAAGCTGCTGTTCGTCGGCTCCGACTTCGCCGACCTGCTCGAGCGCATCCGTCCTGAGCTGGATGAGTTGGACACCGTGGTCATGGTCGGTCCGCCGAGCGACAACCCGCACGGCACCGACGACTACGAGCTCTGGCTCGAACTTCACGAGACCGGCGAGGGCATGTACGAGGCCGCGAAGCACCGTCCGCACGTCGACGACCCGGTGCTTCAGGTGCACAGCGGCGACGATCAGGAGCACGTCGCTTTCACGCACCGTGCGCTGCAGCTCGGTGTCGCGGAAGTGACGCCGGATCCGGGGGAGACGAAGGTCGTCGCCGATCCGCTGTTCCAGGTCCGCGGCATGCTGCACGCACTGCACGGCATCAGGCACGGCGCGCGTACCGTGCTCGTGCGTACCTAATCAGCCAGCCAGACCAGGGCTTAGCTGCACAGTTGCCGTATCGACCGTCGGCCTCGACGCTCCGACACGCGGTCGCACGACGTATGCGCGGCGGTACGTCAACTGCGGCATATGTTGTCGATCATGGCACTGCGATCCACAAAGGCCCGCTGGTGCACGGCGGCTGCGGCGGTATGCGCGGTCGTCTGCCTCTCGCTGCCGTCCGCATTCGCCGAAGACCGCCTAACCGACGCCGCGACAGCGCGCACGCAGGCCGGTCCTCCCGCCGACGAGGCCATGATCCCCGACCTCTCCGGCCTGCCCGAGTTCAGTGGGCTGGCCTACTTCACCGGGCTGACGAGCAGCGCGTTCGTTCCCGACCTGTTCGTCTCCTCCGCCACCTTCCAGTACATCAAGCGCACGCAATCGCGGACCTTCACCGGCGACGGCTTCGATGCCTGTACGGCGCCCCCTCTGCGCGCGATGACAGCCTGGCGCAAGTCCTCCGGGCTTCACGCGCTCGGGATCTACATCGGCGGCGTGAACCGCGGTTGCGGCCAGAGCAACCTGACTCCTAGTTGGGTCAGCGCGGTCACACGCATGGGCTGGCGCCTCGTGCCGGTCTACGTCGGACGCCAGGCGCCGTGCGCCCGTCAGCCGCACCTCAAGCTGATCGATCCGAAGACGGCGACCGCGCAGGCCGTCGACGCCGCGGACGACGCCGCCAACCGCGCTGCCGCCCTCGGCCTCGCCCGCGGTAGCGCGATCTACTTCGACCTGGAGAGCTACCCGCGTAAGAACGCCGCGTGCACGAACACTGCCCTTAGCTACCTAGGCACGTGGACGCAACGGATGCACGCGCATGGTTACCTCGCTGGCTTCTACTCCTCCGCGGGCTCGGGCATCACCGACCTCGTCGCGGCAGGGATGCCTGGCCACGTGCGACCCGATGCCCTGTGGATCGCCCGCTGGGACAACAAGTCAACGGTTCAGGATGCTGCGGTGCCGAACACTGCGTGGTCACCGCACCAGCGCATCAAGCAGTTCGCCGGAGCGCACAAGGAGTCATACGGAGGTGTCGCGTTGAACATCGACAAGGACTATCTGGACGGCCCGGTAGCGCGCACGCGGTAGCGGAACAAGCGATCATCACCGCACAGCAGAGCGGCGCGCTACAGACATGCGCGCCGCTCGTGTGTACTGACTTAGTGCGTAATCCCTACCGCATGCCTACCAAGCGCGCCCGGGATCCTGGCGTCCACCGCCCTGCCGCCCCTGCTGCGGCCGACCACCGTTGTACTCATCGCGCTCCGGACGGCGCTGCGCGGGCGGCGCTCCACGGAAGAAGTCGTCACGCGGATCGGGGTTCTCGTAACCAGGCTGGCGCGGCGGCGGACCGCCAGCCGGACGTCCCCGGCCCTGCTCGTAGCCACCAGGCCGGTCCCAGCTGCCCGA
Organism: Actinocrinis sp.; assembly: GCF_035605935.1. Lineage (GTDB taxonomy): Bacteria > Actinomycetota > Actinomycetes > Streptomycetales > Catenulisporaceae > Actinocrinis. The sequence goes on from NZ_DATNGK010000052.1 coordinate 25,810, forward strand.
TTGCCCAGGCTGCGGGCCCATCGGCGGTCGCCCGCCCGGCATCGGGCCACCCTGGCCGCGTGGGGCGCCGAAGCCCGGGCCCGCCGGGCCCGGACGGCCGGGCGCGGACGGCGGAAGCGCGGCGAGCCCAGCGGGCATCGGGCCCGAAGGCCGCGGCACGCCGCCGAGAGAGCGTCCGGGCGCCGTCATATCCGGCGTGATCTGCGGAATCAGGGTCGTCGCGGCTGCATACGCGGGCTCATACGGAGAAGGTGCGGGCGCCGGCGCGGCCGGGTACGGGGCTGTGTCATACGAACCACTGCCGTACGAACCGCTGTCATACGGCCCCCGGCCGAGCGGAGACGAAGAACCGAGGCCGCCGGTGGTGCCGAGCGCCGACGCCGCCAGAGGCGTCGACGAGCTCTGAGAGGGCGCCGGGGGCAGCGTGGTGAGGGACATGCCCAGCGGGTCGTCCTCGATGGCCTTTCGAGCCAGCTCGCCTACTGTGAGCGCCAGCTCGGTCGCCAGGTCGAGGGCACGAGGCGTGCGTGCGTTTTCCCGCATCCACCAGCAGACGATCTGCACGATCGAGCCAGCCGCATGCGGGCACAGGATGATGGCCGAGCGGATGGGCACGGGGTGCGGAGTGCCGCTATTGAGCCGGTACCAGACGCCGTCACGGAAGCCAATGGCGGCCTGTCCGACCGAGTCCGGCAGCACCACTTGGAACTGCCGCTCGAAGTCACGGACCGACTGGTCGTAGGGAGGCAAACTCATCGGGCCTCTCCCGGAACATGGCTCACGGACAGCGTCATGAATCCGCCTAGGCGTCGCAGCGGTTGGGAAGGTGCTCGGAGTGCAGCGCGCCGAACATGCACCGAAGGTACTGAACAAGTGCCGATTCCAACAGTCCTGCAGGGTACGACGTTGTCGCCGTACTACGGCGCTGTTCCTCGCAGAATCCCGCAAATAGGCACATACTGAAAGTAAATTCGAGGTAAGAGATACTTCGGAGTGTTGCGCCCCATGATCGCCCCGTGTACGGGCTAGCCGCGCGGCGCGTTCGGCCTTACGCTCCAGCGCACCGGTTTTCTGATGTAGTGCAATAACCCCGAATCCGTGAGACAGGGTGGTGTCGCGGTGCGATCCACGATGCAGGATGTACAGCTGTCGATTTCGACGATCCTGCGTTACGGCGCCATGGCGCACGCACGCTCCGAGGTCCTGACGTACACGGGCTCCGGCTTCCGTTCGGCCACCTTCGCCGAGGTCGCACAACGCGCCGCGCAACTGGCCCATGGCCTGCGCGAACGCCTTGGCATCACCGGCGACCAGCGCGTCGGCACGTTCATGTGGAACACACAGGAGCACGTCGAGGCGTACCTCGCGGTCCCATCCATGGGCGCCGTGATTCATACGATCAACATCCGGCTGTTCCCCGAACAGATCGGGTACATCATCCAGCACGCCGACGACCGCGTCGTGATCGTCGATGACACCCTCGTCCCGCTGCTCGCCAAGCTCGCCGACCGGCTGCCGACCGTGGAGCACATCGTCGTGGTCGGCGACGCGGAAACGGACACCTCAGCGCTCACCGACGCCGGTAAGTCAGTGATCGGCTACGAGGAACTGCTGGCCGGGCAGCCGACCACCTTCGACTGGCCCGAGCAGGACGAGCGCGAGGGCGCCGCCATGTGCTACACGTCCGGCACCACTGGCAATCCGAAAGGCGTCGTCTACAGTCATCGCTCGATCTACCTGCACTCTCTCGAGGTCTGCTCGCCGACCGGATTCAGTCTCGATGACGGGCAGCGGGTGCTGGAGATCGTGCCGATGTTCCACGCGATGGCCTGGGGTCTGCCCTACGGCTGCTTCCTGTCCGGCGCGTCGATGGTGATGCCCGGCAGGTTCCTGCAGGCCGCGCCGCTGATCGCGATGATCCGCGAGGCCGGGGTCACCTTCGCCGGCGCGGTCCCGACCATCTGGTCGGACGTACTGGCCGAACTGGATCGCAGCGGCGCCGAGCTGCCCACGTTGAAGCGCGCCGTGGTCGGCGGCTCCGCCTGCCCGCCATCGCTGATCACGGCCTTCGAACAGCGGCACGGCGTGCAGATCATCCACGCATGGGGCATGACAGAGCTCTCACCGCTCGGCTCGGTCGCGCACCCGCCGGCCGCGGCCGAGGGCGAACAGCGGTATCGCTACCGGTGCAGCCAGGGCCGATTCCCGTCGCTTGTCGAGGCCAGGCTGATCGGGGCGGACGGCGCGATCGTCCCGCACGACGGCGAGTCGGTGGGCGAGCTCGAGGTGCGCGGGCCGTGGGTCACCGGCTCCTACCACCAGGACGACGACCCCGCGAAATTCCGCGACGGCTGGCTGCGCACCGGCGATGTCGGCACCATCACGCCCGAGGGCTTCCTTAACCTGACCGACCGAGAGAAGGACGTCATCAAGTCCGGCGGGGAGTGGATCTCGTCAGTGGAGCTGGAGAACCATCTGATGGCGCACCCGGCGATCGCCGAGGCCACGGTGGTCGGGGTGCCGGACGAGCGCTGGTCGGAGCGCCCGCTCGCGGCCGTGGTGTGGCGCGGCGAACCGATCCCGTTCGCCGAACTGTGCGCGTTCCTGGCCGACCGGATCGCCAGGTGGCAGCTCCCGGAGCGATGGACCGCGATCGACGCCGTGCCCAAGACCTCGGTCGGCAAGTTCGACAAGAAAGAGGTCCGGCGCCGTTACGCGGCTGGCGATTATCAGATCACCCAGCTCAACTGAGCTGGGTGCATTGAATGTGTGCGCGTGCCGGAGCGCTCGGGATCAGTTAAAGCAGATCTTCGCGAGCAGATCCCCGATGCGGTTACCCACCTCGGGATCGGTCGACCGCTCGGCGAGATACAGCACACCCTCTCCGCTGCGCAGCCCGGTCGCGAACTGAGCCGAATCGGTGCCCAAGGCCGTGTAGACGACTATGGGCGTCGTGGTCAGCCGCTCATGGTCACGTAGCCACTCGACGATGCCAGTCCGGCGGCGGCGCACCTGCATCAGATCCATGAGAACCACGTCGGGCACGCCGTCCGAAGCGCGCCCGATGCTCTCTGCGTCAGTCGACGCAAGCAGCACCTGCATGCCCTGACGCTCCAGCGAGTGCGTCATCGCCTCGGCCAGATCGTCGCGGGCTTCGATCAGCAGCACCCGGGGAAGCGAGACCGCTGGCGGCGTGAGCGCCTGAAGCAGCAAGGAAGGGTCAGGGCCCTGCGGCGTCTCGGCCGGTCCGCCGCCGATGCCCGCGGTCACCACGATCGGCAGGCCCGCGTTGATCGCGGCGCCGCGCAGGATCCGCAGCCCGCGCCGGGTGATCGGGGCCGCGATCGGATCCACCAGCACGGCGCTGGCCTTCGTCGAGTGCTCGGCGGCCAGTTCGTCCACGGTGCGCGGCAGCGCGTCGAAATTGTCCAGCGAGACGGATTCGTAGCCGCGGTCCTCGAGCACGTCGAGTGTCGAGTCGTCGGGATCGGGCCACAGCAGCACGGTTGGGTTGAACTTCGAGTCCTGTATCGCCGCGTCCGTCACGGTTCCCGAGTCCGCAGCACGCAGTTCCGACGCTGACCCGACCGACGGCTGAATGACCACTGATTCCGCAGCCACGGTCATCGTGTCCGCAACGACTACAGGTGGCATCGCCTGCGTCGGGGCATCGACCGCACTGACGTCAGGTCGCCGAGTATCCACCTGAGGTGGCGCTTCCGGGCGTGCGACCGGTGTGCGCGGCACCGCAGCCGCACTCGGACTCTGGGCCGGCGGCTCGGCGGGAGCCGCACGCCTACGGCCGCGCGGCTGGACGTCCTCCTCAGGCCGTTCGGTCGTCGCCGTGCTCTGCTTCGCGACGCCACGTTCTTCGACGAGCGCTTCCTCTTCGGGCTCCGCCTGCGGCTGCCACGGCTGCTCATTCGGTTCAGTCACCGCAGCAGCGCCACTACCCGTAGCGGTGCCGTTACCGCGCACCGACGACGGGTTAGGAGTAGCCGTCCCGACGGCATTCATCTCCTGCGTAGGCGGGTCCGACGGGTTGCGCGGCGGCCGGGTCCATACATCGCTCGTGGGCAAAGGCTTGCTCGGCGTGAGATCGATCGGCAGCGATCCGGATGAACGTGACAGCGACGAACGCACCTGTGCCGGAATACGCGCCTGGCCATTGGTTCCGGACGCCGCGGCAACCGGTCGCCGCGCATCCGCGCCGTGGCTTGTGTGATGGCCGTTGGTCTTCTCTACCTGCTTGACCTGGCTCGTCGCCGCGGGCGTGGTGCCGGCGCTGGCCGGAGGACCGCCGGCCGCAGTCGGCGGATTGGCCGGGCCGACCGGATTGACCGGCCCTGGCGCAGCGGGCGGCTCTACAGCGGACTCAAGCGTATTTGCCGAGGGAGGTCGCACCCGCGAGACCGGCGCGATGCGCGCCGGGCGCACCGAGCGCGTGTTCACCGTGGAAACCGCGGAGCCGCCGGCATTCGACGCGGCCGGGTTCGACGTCGCCGAGCCGGCCGCGATAGCGCGCGCTTCACCCCTTCCGCCACCCGCCGAACCCTCCAGCGGGATCTCGACCACATGCGTGTTGCCCTTGCCCGCGATCCGGTGCGTAGTGAGCGTGCCGCCGTGCTGCGCCACGATCGCCCGCGCGATCGGAAGGTGCAGCGGGCCGCCGCCGGTGTGCGGGCCGCGAATCTCGATCCGGGCCACCGGGCCGCGCCGCGCCGCGGTCACCACGACCTTCCCGCCGACCGGCGAGGCGTTGACCATGTCGGCGAGCAGATGCGCCAGCATCGTCGCGAACAGCTGCGGATCGACCGAGACCTCGACGTCGGCGGTGTGCGCGATCAGGTCCACGCCGAGCGCCGCCGCGTCCGCGTCCGTGGCCTCGACCGCCGCGTCCACTACCGCGGAGAGCGCTATCCTCTGCGGCTCGCATGGCGTATCGCCGACCACCATGTGCTGGTAGTCCACGATGTCGTCCACCAGCCGGGCTACCTCGGCCAGATCGGACGAGGCGGATCCGAGCGACTGCCGCACGTTGGGGCCGAGCTCGCCGATGCCGTACTCAGCAACGTTGCGCAGTTCGGTGAGCACCGCGGCCAGCGGCGCGCGCAGCTCGTCCTCCAGCACCTCGGCCAGCTCGCGGGCCCGCCGGGTCGCCGCTCGAGTCTCGCTGTTGTCGGAGAAGGTCATCACCGCGCCGATGATCACATCGCCTTCGGATACTGGCGCGGTGGTCACGTCCACGGTCACCGAGGTGCCGTCACTGCGCCACAGCACCTCGTCTTGCGAGCGGTGCTTCGTGCCGTTGCGCAGGCTGTCCACGATGAGGACCTTGTCCGCCGATATCGGCGTGCCGTCCGCGGCGGAGTGCGCGATCAGTTCGTGCACGTCCTGGCCGCCCAGGTCGCTCGCGCGGTGTCGCAGTATCCGAGCGCCCGCGGGGTTCACCAGCACGATGCGTGCCTCGTTATCGACCCCGATGATGCCCTCGGACGCCGCCCGAAGGATCAGCTCTATCTGCCGCTGCTGCCTGCGCAGCTCTGCCTCGACGTCGAGCACGCCGCTGAGGTCTCGCACGACGTAGAGCGTGAGCTCATCGCCGTCATCCGGCAGCTTCGCCGTGTTCACCTCGGCCGGGAACAACGATCCATCCGTGCGCCGAGCGGCAAGCCGCTCGGCCGGTCCACGCATCGGTCCCTGCGGTACCGCGCCCATCGTTGCGGTAGGTCCAGGGGGGAGTGCAGCTGGACCCGGGCCCGTGGCCACCGCCCGCCCCAGCCCCGGCAACAGCAGCGCGATCGGCTTGCCGAGCAGTCGCTCCGCGCTTTCGCCCTCGAACAGCTCAAGGGCGACAGCGTTCGCGTTGACCACCAGGCCCGAGGCGTCAGAGAGCAGCAGCGCGTCCGGCAGCGCGTCGAGTATCGCCGCGAGCCGGGAGGCAGAACGGCCGGACGTACGGCTCACCGGGTACTGCCCTCCACTCGCTTTTTCCAGGCCGATCCACCGTTACAGATCGGTCAACACACGCCCCGGCGCCCTGCGGCGGCGGCCCGTTCACACCGCCGGACCGCCTCGGCCGGCGCGGGCCCGGAGCGGATTGTGGGTCCGACTATTCCATACGCTGCGCTGCGGCGGGAGGGACCACTTTCCCGGTAGACGTTCCGACCCCGCCGTTGGGTTGCGCAGGTCCGTCCCTGACCACCAGGCCCATATGCGACGCACTGCACGAGCTCGGATTTGTTTTGTCGCGTCGTCTCCGGTCCGGGTATGCTGTGCGGGATCGTACCAAGCCGGGCGCCAACGGTGTCTCGGAAAGTGCGATTTGTGCCCGATCCGGGCACGCGCATCAGGAGGCTTCGCCTAGTCCGGTCTATGGCGCCGCACTGCTAATGCGGTTTGGGTCTAAAACCCATCGAGGGTTCAAATCCCTCAGCCTCCGCGGCAAGGCCCCCGTCCTCAGGACGGGGGCCGCTGTGTTACTCCGCCCGCGATCAGACCGCCGCGATCACACCGCGAGTCGCGCCGCCAGGCCCCGGTCCGCCAGCTCGGAAAGCGGCAGCCACCGGTGCGCCACCGTCTCGCGCCCGCCCAACGTCGGCAAGGTGGGACCGGTGCGGAATGCGAACCGGAAGTCGAAGTGCCGATGCGCGGGCTCGGCGCGCACATCGCTGGCCGGGATCGGGTGAACGTCGATCTGAATCGGCAGCGCCTCCTCCCCACCGACCGGCTCGATGTCCTCAAGCCTGATACCGCATTCCTCGGCCAGCTCCCGCAGCGCGGTCCCGGTGAGCGACTTGTCTTCCGGCTCGCAGTGCCCGCCCGGGTTCAACCAGCGGCCCAGGCTGCGGTGGTGGATCTGCAGCAGCCGCTCCTGGTCGTCGAGCAGGATCACGCCGGCGGTGATGTGGGCGGGGTAGCGGCGGCGTGAGGTGAAGTCGAAGCCCTTGCTCAGTGCCAGCAGCAGCGGAGCGAGCGACTCGCGTTCCTCAGGGTGCGCGGACAGGTAAGCGTCAACGGTTGCGGTGATCTTCTCCAAGTGGATGGCCATAGGGCGGTCCGTCCTGCTGCGGGGTGTGCGCGATAGTCATGACAACGTACTGGAACCCGAGATGATGCCCGCGGCGAGCGCGCGAAGAGCCTCATTGCGGAGTATATGAGTGTCTAGCGTAGAGCTGAGACGGCGTCATAGAGTCCTTTTCGTGGATCCGATCAGGAATCCCTACGCGCCGGGGGCCGGGCAGCGTCCGCCCGAACTGGCCGGGCGGGATCGCGAGCTGGACCAGTTCGACGTGGTGCTCGAGCGCATCGCCAAGGGCCGCCCCGAGCGCTCGCTGGTGCTCACCGGCCTGCGCGGCGTCGGCAAGACGGTGCTGCTCAACGCGCTGCGCTCGCAGGCGATCGGCCGGCTGTGGGGCACCGGCAAGATCGAGGCGAGACCGGACCAGACGCTGCGCCGCCCGGTCGCGGCCGCGCTGCACATGGCTGTAAGGGAGCTCGCGCCGCGTCACCGCGACCCCGAGCGGATCGACTACGTCTTGTCCGTCATCAAGGCCTTTGCCCTGCGCGACGCCGCCACCGGACCCGCGTCCAAATCAGCCCCCCGTTGGCAGCCCGGCATCGACGTGCCCGCCGCCCGGGGCCGCGCCGACTCCGGCGATATCGAGATCGACCTGACCGAGCTGTTCACCGACGCGGCGTCCATCGGCACGGACCTCGGCGTCGGCATCGCATTGTTCGTCGACGAGATGCAGGACGTGCCGATGACAGACCTGTCAGCCCTCTGCGCCGCCTGCCACGAACTGTCCCAAACCGGCGCGCCGCTGATCATCGTCGGCGCCGGCCTACCGCACCTGCCAACCCTGCTTTCGAGCTCGAAGTCCTACTCCGAGCGACTGTTCCGCTACCACCGCATCGACCGCCTCGACCGCTCGGCCGCGGATCTCGCCCTCACCGCCCCAGCTGAACGCGAGAGCGTCAATTTCACCGTCGACGCCCTCGACGCTCTCTTCGATGCCGCCGACGGATACCCCTACTTCATCCAGGCCTACGGAAAGGTCGCGTGGGACGCGGCCCCCGCATCCCCGATCACGGCCGAGGACGTCAAAGTCGCGGCTCCCGAAGCCGAAGCGGAACTCGCCGTCGGCTTCTTCGGCTCGCGCTACGAGCGCGCCACCCCCGCCGAGCGCGAGTACATGCACGCGATGGCGCTGCTCGGGGACGGCCCGGTCGCGACGGCCGAGGTCGCTACGTCCCTCGGCCGCCGGCCCTCGTCACTGTCCCCCGCGCGCGACAGCCTGATCAAGAAGGGCCTGGTCTACGCGGCCGAGCGCGGTTCGGTGGCCTTCACCGTCCCGCACTTCGGCCACTTTCTCCGCTCCCAGCCCGGCTGACTCTGCGTCCGTCTACCCATCTCTACTCTTATCCCTATACATGGGTAGACCTCGCTATCCCTGCCTCCTCCCGCAACGCCTTGAGCAACTCATCAGCCTCCCGATCCGCCTGCGGCAACCCTCGGGCCGCGAACCAGTCACCGATGTTGTGCACATCGCGTGCCAGCAGCTCAGCGCCTCGCGGGTTCACCACGACGTCCACCACCTGTGGCAGGTCGATCAGCACCAGGCGTCCCTCATGCACCAGCACGTTGTACGCCGACAAGTCGCCGTGCGTGAACCCGGCGCGTGCCAGCGCAGCCAACCCGTTCGTCAGCTGATCCCACAAGTCGACCAGCTGATCGGTATCGGGCCGCAACTGCGCGAGCCGGGGCGCCGCGCCACCGTCCGCGTCGCCGATGAACTCGAGCATCAGGTCAGTTCCCAAGCGTGAAACGGGATAGGGCACCGGTGCCCCAGCGGTCCACAATCCGCACAGCGCGGTGAACTCGGCGGCGGCCCACTGCTCGGCGATGAGCTTGCGCCCAAAGGTCGTGCGGTTCGCGATCGCGCGTTCAACGCGGGACTCCCGCGTACGCCGCCCCTCCAAGTAGCCGGCGTCCCGGTGGAAGAGCCGATGATCGGCGCTGCGGTAGCGCTTCTCCGCGAGCAAGACCCGCTGTCCCGCCCCCGCCCGCCCCTCCGCCTCCGCGCCCTGGCCCTGGCCCTGGCCCTGGCCCTGGCCCTGGCCCTGGCCCTGGCCCTGGCCCTGGCCCTGGCCCTGGCCCTGGCCCTGGCCCTGGCCCGCCCTACTATCCGGCCCCGGTACCCACCTCTCCACCAGGTGAACCTCCGCCTCCTTCCCGGTCTTCACCACGCCAAGCCGGGTATCGACGGCTGCCTCGCTCGTGATTACCCAAGCCGGGTACGGCTCCGGTCCGAGCTCTCCCTGCCCCCAGTTGGACCAGCGATCGGCGCCCTCCGGGAGTACGAGCCCGTCCTCCGCCTCGATCAGCGCAGCCGCCAGCCGCTCCCGTTCGAGGTCGGTAAGCCGGCCCCGCCGCAGTGCCACGTCGGCCTCGTCGTCGAAGCGCGACCGCCGCCGAGCCCCCTGGCCCCGCCGCTCGGACGAGCGCGAGCCGTCGTCGTAATAGGAGTGTGCATAGTCATTGTCGTAGTCGTGGCTGTCGCCACCGCGGCCGTCGTAAGCGTCGACGTCCACGTCAAAGGTGCGCTTGCGCACTGGATGGTCTCCAAACAAAGCGAACGGAATCCGCCCGCCGGAGTAAACAGCCGCAATCGCACCTGCCAGCGAAGCGCTGGCGGTGAAACGTTACGTGCGGCTCAGAACCGGACCGGAGCGGTAGGACAGGACAAGGTCGAGTCCAGGACAAAGGCGTTGAACACGAGCCACCTCCTCGCTCCGGATCACCCACGGTGACCGCTCACCACGGCGGCCGACGACCGCCCGAAACGCGCCGCCCGGCCACCGCCCACCCAGGACGGCACAACCGAACGCGCTCCGCCGAGTGTGTCCCGCCCCCGCCACCCCCGCAACCGGTTTTCCACCCGCCGCCATCCCGCGCCCCTCCCCTTCGGCCCACTCGCTATCCTCGCGAGCTCTGCCCGCCCCTCACCTCACCCACCCCGGACTATCGGTTTGCTGACCCACCCCCCGAACCATGTACACTCGACGGGTCGGCCAGCGAAGACCTTGTCCCGCCAGCAACGACACCAGCGCTCGTAGCTCAACGGATAGAGCATTTGACTACGGATCAAAAGGTTGGGGGTTCGAATCCCTCCGAGCGCGCCCAGCACAAAGCCGGTAAGTGATTAACACTTACCGGCCTTTTTTGTGTCTCTGACACCCACACCTGACACCAACCGCTACGAATCAGCACTGCTCACCGAAGCCGTATTGGTGTCACGACTCATCACACCGTCCATGCGCCTGATCGCCTCCCGCAGCTCGGGAGCGAGGACGTGCGTATAGATGTCAGCGGTCACGCTGAGCTGAGAGTGTCCGAGGATGTCCCGGATCACGATCAGTTCGACGCCCTGAGCCTTGAGGAAGGTCGCGCACG
>NZ_DATNGK010000053.1:0-26774 GCF_035605935.1 Actinocrinis sp.
CCGAACCAACGGCTCGCCGCGCTGATCCAGGAGGCCGCGAGCTCCAACGCGGGGCTGGCCCGTCGAGTCAACATGGTCGGCGCGGAACACGGCCTCGACCTGAGATACGACAAGACCTCGGTCGCGCGCTGGCTTCGGGGCCAGCAGCCACGCGGCATGGCACCGACCCTCATCGCCGAGGCGCTCGGGCGCAAACTCGGCCGGCCGGTGACGGTCGAGGAGATCGGCATGGCCGACGGCCGCAACGGATCCTCCAGCGTGGGCCTGCACTTCGCGCCGTCCACCGCCGCCGCCATCGAGGAGGTGACCGAGCTGTGGCGGGCCGATGTGAGCCACCGTGAGTTCCTGCTCGGCTCCTCCTTCGCCGTGGCCGCGCTGATCGCGCCGAGCCGCGACTGGCTGATCACCCCGCCGGATCTCGAGGTCGCCAGGCCCCTGACGCTGGCCGGACGAGGGCCGCGGGTCGGACCCGGCGACGTGTACGCGGTACGGGCCGCGACGAAGGCGTTCCGCGACCTGGACCACCAGTTCGGGTCCGGATATGTGCGCTCGATCGTCGTGCACTACCTCGACGAGGTGGTCGGCGAGATGCTGAACGGCGCCTACCCGGAACGCACCGGGCGCGCCCTGTTCGCCGCCGCCGCGCAGCTGACCGAGCTGGCCGGATACATGGCCGTGGACACCGGGCGGCACGGGCTGGCCCAGCGCTACTACATCCAGGCTCTGCGGCTCTCCCAGGCGTCCGGCGACCGCGCGTATGGCGGCTACGTGCTGGCGGCCGGGATGAGCCACCTAGCCGGGCAGCTCGGCTCCCCGCGCGAGATCACCCAGTTGGCCCGCGCGGCCCAGGAAGGCGCGCGGGAGCAGGCCACCGCGACGGCGCGGTCCATGTTCTACGCGGCCGAGGCACGCGGGCACGCGGTGCTCGGAGACGTGCGCTCCTGCGAGTCGGCGCTGCAGAAGGCGGCGGCCGAGATGGAGAAGGCCGAGCCGGAGAAGGACCCGGAGTGGATCGCGCACTTCACCCCGGCGTACCTGGCCGACGAGTTCGCCCACTGCTACCGGGACCTCGACCGGCCGCGGCAGGCCAAGGAGCACGCCGAGCGGGCGCTGGCCGCGCACGCCGAGCGGCATGTGCGCCGCCGCGCCGTCGACACAGTGATCATCGCGACGGCGTACGCGCAGGAGCGAGAGGTCGAGGCGGCCTGCGCGGCGGGTACTGCGGCGATCGACATGCTGGCGCAGTTGCGGTCGCACCGTGGCGTCGAGTACTTGCACGACTTGGACCGGCGGCTCGATCCGTACCAGGAATCGGTGGCGGTACGCGGTTTCCGGGAGCGACTTGGGCGGCTCGCGGTGCGGCAAACGGCGGCTGCGGCGGCTTGAGGGAATCCGGGTAAAGGCGGCGAAAGTTCCGCGAAGGGGCGACGGAAAGGCCAGCCGGGATGATTGCCCGCAGCGGCGGTGCAATCGGTGACGTTAGCGGTGCGTGCGGTCGCGTTTTGTGACCGCACGCCATCGCATCTGGCGGAACGCGGTTCGCGCAAGCCCCCGCCGGGCGTATTCTGGGGCGTCCCGGTCTCGATTCCGTGCCAAAGGGCGCGTGCCGGGCGACTCGACCTTGCCCGTAAGCGGCCGGTTTGGTTGGCTGATGCGGTATTGGCTGACTCCGGCCCGCACGGGTGCCCACGCGCCGCCGCGACCAGCGAGCCAGTGCCGTTGCTTTGTGAGGATTGTGCGCCGTGTCCCAGTTGCCGGAAACACCCGCCGCCGGATGGTCCGAGCAGGACTACGACCCCTCGGCCTACGGCAGGCCGGAGGAGGTGCCGCCCGGTCAGGGCGCCGCGCCGCAGCAGGCCGCGCCTGAGCAGCCGATGGCGGCCCAGTACGGGCAGGAGCAGTACGCGCAGGATCAGTACGGGCAGCCACAGCAGGGACAGGCGCAGGTTGGCTGGCAGCAGGACACCGAGCCGGATTGGGGTGCCTCGCAGCAGGGCTACCCGGGACCGTCCGAGTACGGCGCGCAGCAAGGCTACGCGGCGGGGCAGCAGCAGGCGGGCTATGTGCCGCAACCCGGTTACGCCCCGGGACAGGTCGACCCGTCGATGATGGCTCAGGACACCGGCTCCGGGCTGCCGAACGAATTCGATCACTTGTTCCGTGACTCCACGCCGGACAGCCGTCGCGCTATAGATCGGCAGAAGCCGATGATCGGTGGCGCCGCGCCCGGATATCTGCAGGCGCAGCAAGGTGCGCAGCAGGCTGACGCCGCCTCGGCTGCAGAGGCCTCCGGTGCCGAGCAGACGGCCGCGCCGCAGGGTTCGCCATTCCAGCAGTACCCGCAGCAGCAGCCGGGTTTTCCGCAGGCTGAGCAGTATCAGGCCGCGGGGTATCAAAGCTCGCAGTTCCAAGGCGAGCAGTATCAGGGCGCGCAGTTCCAAAGCGAGCAGCAGGGCGCACAGTTCCAGGGCGGCCAGTACGGCCAGGGCGCGGGCTACCCGCAGGACGCGGCTGGCTACGGCGGCCCGGGCGGCTACGACGACGGCAGCGGGTACGGTGGTCCTGGCGGCGGGGGCGGCCTGCGCAACCGCAAGGGTCTGATCATCGGCGGTACGGTGGCGGCCCTGGCGGTGGTCGGTATCGTGATCGCGGTCGCGTCATCTGGCGGCGGCTCCGGAAAGCCCAACGCCGGCTCGGGTTCACCGACCGCGGTGGCGAGCAAGGCGAGCCCGAAGCAGCAGGCCGACCAGATCTACCAGCTGATCCAGCAGTCCGGGCAGCTGCGCTCAGACGCCAACACCGGCGTCGTCGACGTGAACTCCTGCAAGAACCTCGCGGACGCGCAGACGCTGCTGTCCGACACCGCGCAGAAGCGGCAGGCGCAGGCGGACAGCGTCGCAAAGATCGATGTCGCCGGCATCCAGAACGGCGCCGAGCTGGCCAGCCAGCTCAAGGCCGCGTGGACCGCCTCAGCGCAGTACGACTCCGCCTACGCGCAGATCGCCGGGGATTTGCAGGGCAACTGCAAGACCAGCGCGGTGAAGAAGGACCCGAACTACCAGACCACCAACCAGCAGGCGGTCGCCGCGGACAACGCGAAGAAGGCGGCGGCGCAGCTGTGGAACGACAACGTCGCCACGCCGCTGAGCGAATCGCAGATCACTGAGGGCCGGCTCTAGAGTGTGTTTTGGAACTAGCGCCGGTTAAGGTCGCGGTGTCTGGCGCGTGCGATCGCAAGGCGGAGGGTCGTCCTCGTACCGGGCGTCCGTGGACGATCCGACAACGCAGCGAGCGTGCGTGGCAGGCGCCGCGACCCAGGCGAAAGTTCCAAGACACGCTCTAGGTCATGTGCTTGGACGCCAGAGCGGCGCTGCCGGAACCGTGTTGTCGGTTCGAACAGCGCCGCCGTGCCAGGCGTCCTTAGACGCCGGTGAGCTTGCTACGTCCGGGCCGCAAGTACACGGTCCACGTCACCGCGACGCAGAGCCCGTAGAAGGCGATGAAACCGATGTACGCGGCGTTGCCGGACTTGTAGGTCAGGAACGACTCGCGGAAGGCGAAGTTCACCAGCGCCCCGCCGAAAGCTCCGGTGGCCGCCGCGATCCCGATCAGTGCGCCGGACATGCGCCGCGCCTCGCGTTGGGCGGCGGCCATGTCGGCGCCGCTGTCGATCGCCGTGTTCGCCTTGGCCCGGAAGATGGCCGGGATCATCTTGTAAGCCGAGCCGTTGCCGATGCCGCTGAACACGAACAGCAGGATGAATCCCATGACGAACAGCGCGAGCGACTTCTGCTGCGAGGCGATGAACACGAGCGCCGCGGACGCCGTCATCAGCACGAAGTTCCAGAAGGTGACCTTCGCTCCGCCGATCCGGTCAGCCAGCGCGCCACCGACCGGACGGATCAGTGAGCCGAGCAGCGGCCCGAGCCAGACGATGTCCGCAGTCTGCCGCGGGGTCCACTTGAACTGCACCTGGAGTACCTGCCCGAAGGCGAAGCTGAAGCCGATGAAGCTGCCGAAGGTGCCGATGTAGAGCAGCGACATGATCCAGGTATGCGGGTCCTTGGTCGCGTCCCGCATGGCCCGCTTGTCATTACGCAGCTGCGTCAGGTTGTTCATGAACAGCGCCGCGAGCAGCGCCGCGACGACGACGAGCGGGATGTAGACGGCGAGGATCAGGCGTGGGTGCCCGATGCCGGCAGTGGAGAGCACAAGCAGCCCGAGCAGCTGCACGACCGCGACGCCGATGTTGCCACCGCCTGCGTTGAGGCCGAGCGCGGCGCCCTTGAGCCGCTCCGGGTAGAAGGCGTTGATGTTGGCCATGGAGGAGGCGAAGTTGCCGCCGCCGACCCCGGCCACGGCCGCGATGATCATCAGTGTGCTGTAGGACACACCCGGCTTGAGCAGGATCGCGGTCAGAATGCACGGCAGCAGCAGCAGACTGGCGCTGAACATGGTCCAGTTGCGGCCGCCGAACTTCGCGACCGCGAAGGTGTACGGCAGCCGCAGCACCGAGCCGACCACGGTCGGCACGGTGGTCAGGAAGAACTTGCCGGCCGCGTCCACGTGGTAGGCCGGCCCGAGGAAGAGCACGAACACGGACCACAGGCTCCACACCGAGAACCCGAGGTGCTCGGCGAAGATGGACAGGATTAGGTTGCGCCGCGCGGTGCGGGCGCCCTCCCGCTCCCAGAACGCGACATCTTCCGGGTGCCAGTCGGTGATTGCGGCCCCGGGGCGGGGCGGGCTGAGCACAGCGGTGGTGCCTGTGCCTGTCGATGTCTCGGCGCTCATCGTCGCCTCCTACGGCAGTGGTGGGCTGGGCTGGCTGGGTGGGGTGGAGCGAGCGAGGTGCGGCGTCAACGGGTGAAGAGCACCTTGGCCCTGACGGTAGGAAACGGGCGTTTCATCGATCTGCCGGGCGGCGGCGCGTGCGGTCAACTCGACCGCACGCGCCGATTTCGCCGTTGTGACAACTTTGTGTGCCGGGCAGCCTCAGCGCTGCACCCAGACCAGGCCGCGGTACCGCCGCACCGGGTAGGTCGGCAGGGCGACGCTAGGGTCGTCGAGGCAAGCGCCGCTCCGCAGGTCGAAGACGTGCTTGTACATCGGTGAGGCGACGGTCGGGACGCCGTCACGAGAGCCGGTGACACCGCGCGAGATGACGTAGGCACCCGAGTACGGATCCCGGTTACCGATCGCGTACAACTCGCCAGGCGTCGTGCGGAAGACCGCGATCTGGACGCCGTCGATCAGCGCCGCGACCCCCCGCCCGGGAATCAGCTCGGCGTATCGGCACACCGCGGTCCAGGTCCGCTGCTTGCTCGCGGTCACGGTCATGCTCCCACCTCGGCCGGAACCAGGCCGTCGGCCGCGTCGCGCGCCGCGTCCGGGCCGGCGAGCGCGTCTTCGGCGTGCTGATCCGGCTCGGGCTCCGGCGGCGGCCCGATGGTCAGCAGCGGCTTGATCTGCCCGCGCTCGACTTCGAACTTGATCTCCGGATCCGGGGTGCCCGGCGCGTTGACGAAGGAGACGAAGCGGCGCAGCGTCTCCGGATCGTCGATGGCCGCGCGCCACTCGTCGCTGTAGTTCGAGACGTGCTCGGCCATCAGCCGGTCGAGTTCGGCGCACAGGCCCAGCGAGTCGTCGAGGACGACGGCCTTGACGTGGTCGAGCCCGCCCTCCAACCGCTCGATCCAGGAGGCGGTGCGCTCAAGCCGGTCGGCGGTGCGGATGTAGAACATCAGGAACCGGTCGATCGTGCGGATCAGTTCCTCGGTGGACAGGTCCTTGGCGAACAGGTCGGCGTGCCGGGGCCGGAAGCCGCCGTTGCCCCCGACGTACAGGTTCCAGCCCTGCTCGGTCGCGATCACGCCGAAGTCCTTGCTCTGCGCCTCGGCGCATTCACGCGCGCAGCCAGAGACCGCGGCCTTGAGCTTGTGCGGGGATCGCAGGCCTCGATAACGCAGCTCGAGCTCGATGGCCATCTTCACCGACTCCTGCACGCCGTACCGGCACCACTCCGAGCCGACGCAGCTCTTGACCGTGCGCAGCGCCTTGCCATAGGCGTGCCCTGATTCGAAGCCGGCGTCGACGAGGCGGCGCCAGATCTGCGGCAGCTGCTCGACCCGCGCGCCGAACATGTCGATGCGCTGGCCGCCGGTGATCTTCGTGTAGAGCCCGAAGTCCCTGGCCACCTCGCCGATCGCGATCAGCTTCTCCGGGGTGATCTCGCCGCCGGGGATGCGCGGCACCACCGAGTAGCTGCCATTGCGCTGGATGTTGGCCAGGAAGTGGTCGTTGGTGTCCTGCAGCGCGGCCTGCTCGCCGTCCAGGATGTGCTTGGCCGCGCCGGTCTTCTTGGCGCCGATCGTCCCGCCGAGCGAGGCCAGGATCGAGGCGACCGCCGGCTTGCAGACCTCGCAGCCGTCCGAATCGCCGCTGCCGTGCTCCGCCAGCAGCCGCGCGAACGAGTCGATCCCGGTGACCAGCACGATCTCGTACAGCTCGGCGCGGCTCTGCTCGAAGTGCCGGCACAGCGCCTTCGAGGTCTGCACTCCGGCGGCCGCGAGTAGCTGACCGAGCAGCGGCACACAGGATCCGCAACCGGTGCCTGCCTTTGTGCAGCCCTTGATCGCGGCCACGTCGGCGCAGCCCTGCTCGTGAATCGCCGCGTTGATCGAGCCCTTAGTCACGTTGTGACAGCTGCACACGGTGGCCGAATCGGGCAGCGCGTCGGGACCGAGGGCCGGCGCCGAACCGGAGCCGGCTGGTAGCAGGAGTTGCTCCGGTGTCGCAGGCAGTGGCGCGTCGGTACCGGCGAGCGGACGCAGCGTCGCGTATGCCGAGGCGTCACCGATCAGGATGCCGCCGAGCAGCCGGCCGTCCTCGCCGATGACCAGCTTCTTGTAGAGGCCAGCGGTGGAGTCGCTGTAAAGGGCTGAGAGCGCCCCAGGCGTGTTGCCGAAGGCGTCGCCGAAGGACGCTACCTCCACACCGAGCAGCTTGAGCTTGGTGGACAGGTCGGCGCTGTGGAACGGCGACGGGTCGGCGCCGAGCAGATGATCGGCGACCGTCTCAGCCATCGCATATCCCGGCGCGACGAGACCGTACACGCGGCCGTCCACAGCCTGTGCACACTCGCCGATCGCGTAGATCGACGGATCGTCAGTCCGGCACAGTTCGTCAACCCGTATGCCGCCGCGCTCGCCGACCGCCAGGCCGCACTCGCGGCCGAGCTGGTCGCGGGCCCGGACACCGGCCGCGAAGACGACGAGATCAACCGGCAGAGCACTGAGATCGTCGCCCTTCGCGAGTACGAGGGCGTATACGGCGCCGTCCTCGCCGATCTCCACCGCCTCGGTACGCGTCGAGCAGTGCACACTGACGCCGAGGTCGTTGATCCGGGACAACAGCGCTTGACCGCCGCCGTCGTCGATCTGCACGCCCATGAGCCGCGGCCCGAACTCGATCACGTGCGTTTCCAGGCCCATGGCGGTGAGCGCTCCGGCTGCTTCCAGGCCGAGCAAACCGCCGCCGACCACCGCGCCGATCTTGCGCCCGGCCGCGAATTCCTTGATCGCCTCGACGTCGTCGATCGTGCGGTACACGAACGCGCCGGTCGCGTCGTGGCCCGGAACCGGCGGCACGAAGGGGTACGAGCCGGTCGCCAGAACCAAGTCGTCGTAACGGAATTCGGCGCCGGAAGCCGTCGTGACGACCTTGCGCTCCCGGTCGATCGCGGTGGCCGGGTCGCCGAGCTTCAGCTCGACTCCCGGCGGCGCGGCGTAGGTCAGATCCGCGGGGCTCTTGCCGTCGAACAGGGAGCTGAGATGCACTCGGTCGTATGCCTCGCGCGGTTCCTCGGCGAGCACCGTGATCTGCGCGGGCTCGGTGCTGGTCGCCGCGCGCTCGGACAGCAGTTCAGCGCAGCGGTGGCCCACCATGCCGTAACCGACGATGACGATTTGCCGCATCGTGAATCAGTTCCTTTCCGCGGTGTTCGAGCTCAATGCCGAGGCGTCGAACAGCAGGTCGAGCGGGTTCTCGGGCAGCGGGCCCGGCTGGTCGACCAGCCGGGTGAGGCGGGCGGCGGCGGAGACGTCGCCGATAAGCACGGAGCTGACTACGCGACCGCCGTGCACGGTCACCGCGCGATGCGTGCCGCCGACCGGGTCGGTCAGCCGCACCGTGCGCGCGACGTGATCGGGCCGCGATTCGGCGACCAGCGACGGCGCGGCGGCGAGGATGGCCACGTCCACGCCGGTCGCGGTGAGCCTGGCTATCGTGGACGAGCCCTGATAAAGAACGGGGGAGCCGAGCAGCCGCTCGGCGAGCACCTCGGCCTGCTCCAGCGCGGGAGCGGCGAGGCCGTGCGCGGCGCGCAGGCTGCGGTGAACGCGGGTGCAATCGCCGATCGCGTGGATGTGCGCATCGGTGACGCTGGTCAGCCGCTCATCGACGAGGATTCCGTTGTCCACGGCCAGCCCGGCGCGTGCGGCCAGGCCGGTGGCCGGAGCGCTGCCGCAGGCCAGCAGCACCAGATCCGCGTCCAAGTGGAAGCCGTCGGCGAGCTGCACGCCGGTCAGCCGGCCCTCGCGGTCGCGCAGCACCGCTCGGGCCCGGCACTCGAGGTGGACCTCGATACCGAGGCCGCGGGCCGTGCGGGCCAGGATCGCGGCCGCGTCCGCGTCGAGGCGGTGGTCGAGCAGATGCGAGCCCTGATGGATGAGCACCACGTCGAGTCCGCGCAGCGTCAGACTCCTGGCACACTGCACGCCCAGCAGTCCGCCGCCGACCACCACGGCCCGCGGCTTGCGCGCGCCGAGGCCGAGTCCGAGTTCGAGTCCCCGGCCGCTTTCCTCATCCGTGAGCTGCTCCTGGATCCGGTCCAAGTCGGCCAGCGTCCGCAGCGTATGCACGCCAGACAAGAGGCCTTGCTCGTCACGGATGCCGCCGAGCGGAGGCAGCACCGGGTTGGCTCCGGTAGCCAGCACCAGGTCGTCGTAGGGCAGCACCGAGCCGTCGTCGCCATGGACCAGTCGTCGCTCGCGATCGATCTCGGTGGCGCGCACGCCGGAGCGCACGGTCACCCGCGGATCGTCGGGCTCTGACAAGTCGATCCGGCGCTGGTCGATCCGCCCGGCCAGCACCTCCGGAAGCAGCACCCTGTTGTACGGTGCGCCGCTTTCCGCGCCGAGCACGGTCACTTCGAACTCGCCGGCCGGCGTGCAGCGCCCGGCCTGCGCCAGCCGCGCCACCAGGTGGTGACCGGCCATGCCGTATCCGACCACGATGATCCGTCGCATCACAGATCAGCTCCGGCAGTCGCGGTCTCGGCGGGTGCGGCGGTCTCGGCGCTCGCGGCTCCCGGCAGTTCCAGCCGCACCGCGCAGGTCTTGAACTCCGGCATCTTCGAGGTCGGATCCAGCGCCGGATTCGTCACGGAGTTCGCCCGGCCGGCACCAGGCCAGTGAAACGGCATGAACACCGTGTCCGGACGGATGGCACGGCTGATGCGGGCCGGTGCGGTCGCCGTGCCGCGCCTGCTGACCACGCTGAGCGCCGCGCCCTCAGCGACGCCCAGCGTGCGGGCGAGGTCCGGGTGCAGCTCCACGAACGGCTCCGGCGCGGCCTGGTTGAGCACGCCGACGCGGCGGGTCTGCGCGCCGGACTGGTACTGCGCGAGTACCCGGCCGGTGGTGAGCCGGTAAGGGTACTGATCGTCCGGTTCTTCGGCGGACGGCCGGAAGTCAACCGGCACGAAGCGCGCTCGACCGTCCGGAGTTGGAAAGTCGTGCTCGAACAGGCGCGGCGTACCGTTTGGGCTCTGCTCGCCGCAGGGCCAGTACAGCTCCTCATCGCGCTCCAGCCGCTCGTGGGTGATCGCGCTGTAGTCGGCGATGCCGCCCTCGCTCGCTCGGCCCAGCTCCGCGAACACCTCGGCCGGATCGGTGGACAACTTGCCGCCGAGTCGCGCGGCCAGCTCAGCCAGGATCTCCAGGTCGGTGCGCACGCCGGGATGCGGCGCGATCGCGGCCGGACGCAGCAGAACCCGGCCCTCCAGGTTCGTCATCGTGCCGGTCTCCTCGGCCCACTGCGCGCTGGGGAGTACGACGTCTGCGATCGCCGCGGTCTCGGAAAGCACCAGATCGCAGACCGCGAGGAAATCGAGCGACCGCAGCCGGGCCTCGGTCTGCGCCGCGCCCGGAGCGCTCACCAGCAGGTTCGAGCCCATCACCAGCAGCGCGTCGATTCGGTCGGTGCGGTCCAGCTCCGGCTCACCAGCGGCGGCGTCGCTTCCGTTACCAGCGCCGTCAGCGGTGCGGTCAGCGTCACGTCCGCAGCGCGCCAGCAGTTCGGTGGCACTCGGACCCGGGCCAGGCAACTGCGCCGGGTCAATGCCCCAGACCGCCGCGACGTGCTCGCGCGCCGCCGGATCGTCCAGCTTGCGGTAACCCGGCAGCTGATCAGACTTCTGACCGTGCTCACGGCCGCCCTGCCCGTTGCCCTGGCCGGTCAGCGCGCCGTATCCGGAACCGGGACGTCCGGGAAGACCGAGCGCGAGCGCCAGGTTGATCCACGCGTTGACCGTGTCGGTGCCTTTGCTGTGCTGCTCGGTTCCGCGCGCGGTGAGGATCATCGCGCCGCCGATCTCAGTGTCCTGGGTCGTTGCTTCGCGGGCGGCGCGCGCGGCCTCGGCCAGCGCGGTGACCGTCTGGTACATCGCGGCGACCGGCACGCCGGTCAGCCGCTCGACCCGCTCGGGCCAGTACGCGGTCGCGACGCGACGCGCCTCGTCGAAACCGGTAGTGCGCAGCGTGACGTACTGCTCGTCAACGAGCCCTTCCGCGACCGCGATGTGCAGCATTCCCAGCGCGAGCGCCAGATCCGTCCCCGGCACCGGCTGCAAGTGCCGGTCGCCGAGTTCGGCAGTCCGCGTGCGTCGCGGATCGACTGTGATCAGCGTGCAGCCGGCCTCGCGGGCCGCGCTGAAATGGCGCATGATCGGCGGCATGGTCTCGGCGGGATTCGCGCCGACCAACAGGATCGCGCGCGCCTTGCGGATATCGCGCACCGGGAACGGCAGCCCCCGGTCCACGCCGAAGGCCCGGTTCTGCGCCGCCGCGACCGACGACATACAGAATCGGCCGTTGTAGTCGATGTTGGGCGTCTTCAACACGGTCCGCGCGAACTTGCCGAGCTGGTAGGCCTTCTCATTGGTCAGCGAGCCGCCGCCGAAGATCGCGACCGCCTCCGGGCCGCGGCTGCCGAGCTCGTGCGCGACCCGGTCCAGCGCCTCCTCCCAGGACGCCGGACGCAGATCCGCGCCTTGTTCATCGCGGATCAGCGGCGTGGTGAGCCGAAGCCGCGGGTTCAGCAGTTCTGCGGCGCTCGCGCCCTTTCCGCACAGCGCGCCCTCGTTGACCGGGAACGCGGCACGCCCGACGACCTCCAGAACCGGAAGGTCGTCACGCGTGCCGCCCCCTGTGTCCCCCGCCCCGGAGCGCGCCGACAGCGAACCAGTTCCGGCTGGCACCGGGCGCAGGTCTATTCCGCACTGAAGCGCACAGTACGGACAGTGGCTACGACCGCCGTCCGCGGCTTCAGGCTTTCCCGTCATGTCTACGACGGTGCGCGGCGGCTATGACGCATCGGGGTCCGGCCGATTTCGTCGCGCGCACGTGTTCTTCACGCCGCCTACCGAGGCGTGTGCGCACTCGCTCATAGTGGTCAAGGCGCTCTACCTGAGCCGCAGCTCTGTGTGCATGGTTTACCTGCGGTCGGTGGCCCTTACCGGTGCGTAGCGGCTCGGCAACATATCCGTAACGGCGTGCGGCCACTGTTTCGGACATGGCACTGGCAGAGGCGACCGAATCCACCCCCTCGGCTGCGGCCGGCCCGACACCGAGCAGCCCGAACGCGGGCAGCTCGGATCCGACCAGCGCGGTCTTCGAGGAGTTCCCGCTGACCGGCTGCGTCGTGGCGGTCACCGCGGACCGGAGGCGCGATGACCTCGCCTCGCTGTTGCGGCGGCGTGGCGCGAAAGTCATCGAGACCCCGACCCTGCGGCTCGTTCCGCTCGATGACGACGCGGCGCTGCGTAAGGCCACCAACGAGTGCCTTATCGTGCAACTCGACTACGCAGTGGCTACTACTGGCAGCGGATGGCGCGGTTGGATGTCGGCGGCCGAAAGCTGGGGCTTGGGCGAAGAACTCAACCGCGTGCTCAGCAACGCGATCGTCGTTTCACGTGGACCCAAGGCCACTGGCGCCGTGCGCGCGTCGGGCCTGCGTGAAAGTTACAGCGCCCCGTCAGAGTCCAGCGACGAGGTTCTCGCCTACCTGCTGGAGCAGGGCGTCAAAGGCAAGCGGATCGCGGTGCAGCAGTACGGCGTCGAGAATCCGGCCGAGGACACCCGCTTCGTCACCGCGCTGCGTGAGGCCGGCGCGATCGTCATGGACATCCCGGTCTACCGCTGGGGTCCGCCAGCCGACCGTGCGGCCGTGCGCCGCCTTGTCGACGCGATCGTGCGGCGCGAGGTACACGCGGTGAGCTTTACGTCGGCGCCTGGCGTGACCGCGTTGCTGGAAGCGGCTGCGGTAACCGGCGCGCTTGATCAACTCTTGGTCGCGCTACGCACCGACGTCACGGCCGTATGCGTCGGACCGGTATGCGCGCGGCCGCTCGAAGCGCTTGACGTGCGCGCGGTGTGGCCAGACCGGGCCAGGCTCGGCGCGATGGTCGCCACGCTGTGCTCTGTCTTGCCGCCCAAGATCCGGCACGAATTCCCGATCGACGAGGATCGGACCCTGACGCTCCAAGGGCTCGCCGCGGTGGTCACCGGAAATGAGCCGGTCCTGCTCGCCCCGCTGCCGGCCGCCGTGCTCGCCGAACTCGGCCGGCGTCCGGGCTGGGTGGTCTCGCGCGCCGACCTGCTGCGGCGGGTCTGGGGGCCGCGCGGCGCGGGTTCGGGCGGCCGGGACGAGCATGCGGTCGAGGCGACCGTCGCCCGCCTGCGCACCGCCCTCGGCCCCGACGCCTCGTTGATCAAGACGGTGACCAAACGCGGCTACCGCCTGGCCATCGACCCCAGCTGAACAACCGAAGAGCGCACGACTCCCGCACCGCACCGGCTACGCAAGGAGGAACCCTGAGATGTCCGTGCCGGTGCTCGGTCTGAGCTCGTTCCGGGAACCGCGGCCCGCCTGGCTGCCCGCGCCGCCCGGAGTGCTGCCGCCGCCTCGTGCGGACGTACCGCTACTCGCGGTCGCGCACGGCACCAACGATCCGGCCGGTCTGGAAACGCTGGATGCGTTGCTCGAGCGGGTCAGGTTTCTGCGTCCGGGCGTCGAGACCTCACTGGCGTTCGTGTCCGTGGCCCGTCCGCGCGTGGATGAGCAGCTGGCCCGGCTGCTGGCAGAGGGCGTGACAGAGGTCGTCGTTCTACCGTTGCTGCTCGGCTCGGGCTATCACGTGCGGCACGACATTCCACGCGCGCTGCGACAGGTCGCCGCAGAGCCGCCCGGTCGCGCGGCCACGATCTACCAGGCGGCGGCGCTCGGCCCCGATCCGCTCCTCGCCGCCGCGATGCAGGACCGGCTCTCCGCCGCGCGCGGCACCGTCTTCGGCACGCAGGTGGTGCTCGCGGCGGCGGGTTCCGCGGACCGCCGCGCCAACGCCGACGCGGTCGCGATGGCCGGGCTTCTCGCCGAACGTCTGGGCATGCCCGTGCGTACCGGTTACGTGGCAACCGCAGAGCCCAACATCAGCGGCCTGCTGGCGCGGCTGGCACGTCGCGGCCGTCCGGTCGCGGTCGCCACCTACCTGCTTTCCTCCGGCGAGTTCAGCCGGCGGATCCGCGAGAGCGCGACCCTCGCCGCCCTCGAAACCGAGAACCCGCGCCGGATGACCGTCAGCGCGCCGTTGGGCGCCCACGATCAGATCGCCCGCCTCGTCCTGCGCAGGTACGACGCCGCGCTCGCCGGGCCGCCGACCGATTTCGGCGGCCCGAAAGCCGAGGGCTGAGGCAGTCGAACAGGTCCGACTGCGTGCGCGCCCTAGATTTCCGGCGGCTGCGCCCTCGGGCTGGTCTCCAGCGCCTCGAGCGCCATCCGGATCGCCGTCGCCAGCTGCGGATCGCGTCCTGCGGCCGCGTCGTGCGGCGGGAACGGCACCTCCACATCCGGATCGACGCCGTAGTTCTCCACACCCCAGCCGGCGCCCTCGAACCAGAACGCGAATTTAGGCTGCGTGACGCCGGTGCCATCCACCAGCGTGTACTTGGAGTCGATGCCGATCACGCCGCCCCAGGTCCGCATGCCGACCACCGGGGCGATGCCGTACAGCTTGATCGCCTGGGTCACGATGTCGCCGTCGGAACCCGCATATTCGTCGGTGACAGCCACGATAGGACCGAGCGGGGCTTCACCCGGGTAGCTGACCGGCTCGGCGTACCGGGTCCGAGCCCAGCCGATCACCTTGCGCGCCAGCTTCTCCACGACCAGCTGCGAGGTGTGCCCTCCGCCGTTCTCCCGTAAGTCGAGCACCAGGCCCTCAGCGCGGAAAGCGCCGCGCAGGTCCCGGTGGAACTCCGCCCAGCCGAACGACATCATGTCCGGCACGTGCAGATAGCCGAGCCTGCCGCCCGAAGCCTCGTGTACCGCAGCCCGACGCTGCTGAACCAGGTCGTGGTACCGCAGCACTCCCTCGCTTGACAGCGGCGTGACCACAACGCGCCGGTCAGCGGCGCCGTCCCGACGCAGCGTCAGCTCTACCGGCTTGCCGGCCTTCCCACCCAACAGCGCGTTAGGTCCGTGAATCGCGTCGACCGGCTGCCCGTCCACAGCGACGATCGCGTCACCGGGTTTTGCCGCGACTCCTGGCGCAGCCATGGGAGAACGCGCCGCGATGACCGATGACTCGCCACGCAGCACCCTGACGACCCGCCAGATCCCGTCGTCATCCGGGGCGAGATCCGCGCCGAGCAGGCCCTGTGCCAGCGCCTCGTAACTACCCGCGGCCGGCGGCCGGACGTAGGCGTGCGAGGAGCCGAGTTCGCCTTGCAGCTCCCAGAGCAGGTCGTGCAGGTCGTCCAGCGAGCCGACCCGGTTCAGCAACGGCCGATAGCGCTCAGCCATGGCCGGCCAGTCCACTCCGGCCATGTCCGCGCGCCAGAAGTTGTCCCGCATGAGCCGCCAGGCCTCGCCGTACATCTGCGCCCACTCGGCCGCCGGATCGACGGTGACCCGCACGCGGTCCAGGTCCACTGTTACCGCATCATCGTCGTCCTTCGCGTCGGACGGCTTGACCCTTAAGTCACCGCTGTCCAAGTAGGCCAGCCGCGCGCCGTCGCCGGAGACCGCGAAGCCGTCGAGCTCGTCCACGATCATCGAGCGCTTGCGCTTCTCAAGGTCGTATCGGACCAGGCTCGGCTTCGGGTGCTCTTCAGACGCGCCGATCGCCGCCTCGTGCAGCTCGCCGGTATTCGGGTAGTCCATCCACACCACGCCGCCCTTGACCGCCTGCAGCGATCGGTAGCGGCCCGCCTCGACCGGGAACGGCACGACGCGGTCCGCGATGCCTTCGAGATCGACTTCCGCCGACGCTTCGGAATCGGAGCCGGAACCCGAAGCTGACTGAGCGCCATCGACCTCGCCGGACTCCGCGCGCGCGGCACTGCCGCGGCTCGGCTTCGGCTTGTCCTTCTCTCTTTCCGGGGTGACCGGCCGGCCGTTCAGCTCGGGAGCGAACGGCGACGGTGTCGTCTCGGCGAGCGGAACGAGGTATGGCCGCACGCCCGGTAGGAATCCGAGGTCGAAGACATGATCGTCATACACGGTGTCGAAGACCCGGTTGGACAGGAACGCCAGGTGCTTGCCGTCGTGGGTGAAGACCGGACAGTCATCGTCGAAACGCGTCGCCGTGACGTCCACGATGGTTCGGTCAGACAGCCGGGCCAACCGGATCTGCGAGACGCCCCAGGAGGTCCAGGGCTGAGCCCAGGCCAAGTATCCGGAGTCCGGTGAAAACGCGAGGCCGCGCACTTCGTCGTTCCTGCTGCGCACCAGTTCGGTGATCGTGCCCGGTTCAGGAGCGGATTCGGTGCTCAGCTCGGTGGACGCAATGTCCTCGGCGCCGTCGTCCGTGCCGTTTTCCGCGCTGTCCCCTCCGTCTTCGACGGTGTCGGCCGGTGCACTGCCCAGCTCGACGAGCAGCAGTCGGCCGTCGTGCGACGCGACCGCGGCGCGCTTTCCATCCGGCGAAATCGCGAGTTCGAGCACGTGCCCGAGCTGACCATGTGCCAGCCTCCGGGTTACCGAGCCGTCTGCTGCGATAACCTCCAGGCCGTCTTCGCCATCGGCGTCTGATACGCACACCACGGTCGACGTTCCGGGGATGACCTTCGGCAGCTTCCCGCGCACCCCCGGTGTACCGAGCAGCGTGCGCGCCGGGCCGTCCTTCGCGGGCAACCAGTGCACCGTCCCGCGCACCTCGGCCGCGACGATGCGGCCGGTCTTGCACAGCGAGAAGCCGCCGAGTGCATACCGTGTCGGCACCGGGAACTTAGCGCGGCCGGAACGCACGCCGCCCAACCGGACGTCGAGCCGGACCGGATCGCTGTCGAGCGAATCGAGCAGCCACAGGTCGCCAGCGCGCTGATACACGATCCGAGAGCCGTCTGTCGTGGCATGCCTGGCGTAGTACGTATCGAGATCCGTGTGCCGGCGCAGACCCGAACCGTCAGGCAGCGCCGAGTACAGCGCGCCGATCCCCTCGTGGTCGGAGAGGAAGGCCACGCGGTCGCCGACCCACATCGGGTTGACCAGGTGGTTGCCGACCTCGGCGAGAATCTGCCGATACTCCGTGCCATCGGGCGAATACCAGATCTTGCCGCCGGTCCCGCCGCCGTAGCGCTTCCAGCGCGCAGGCTCCGTGTACGTCGGCGAACCGAGCAGGACCGCGCCGTTCGGCGCGACCGACACATCGCTGGCCGGGCCGTATCGCAGCAGCCGCGCCGTGCCGGCGAGCGGAACGCCGAATGCCCGCGTCCGCATCGTGTCGTGCTGGCCGGCGTTGCTGATCACCAGCACTTCGTCGTCGGACAGCCAGCCGCGTACCGCGATGCGCCCGTCGCCCCAGTACGTGAGTCG
Source organism: Actinocrinis sp. (assembly GCF_035605935.1). GTDB lineage: Bacteria > Actinomycetota > Actinomycetes > Streptomycetales > Catenulisporaceae > Actinocrinis. The sequence continues at coordinate 17,155 of NZ_DATNGK010000053.1, forward strand.
CTCCACCGGTCCGCCGTCTACCGGCACTGAGTACACCTCACGCGCCGCGCCCCGCGCGAGCGACGCGGAGGCTTCGCGGGTCGAGGTCCAGGCAACCCGTGTGCCGGAGGGGTTCAGCCGCGGATTGAGCACCGGTACCTGGTCCGCGGTCAGCCGCCAGGCGCGGCCTCCGGTGGCCCCACCACCGGTGGCCTCGGTCAGCGATGCGAGCCAGATGTCGTCCTCGGCGACGAAGGTCACCAGGTCCCCGGAGAGATGGGGGTACCGAAGATATGAAGAAGAGGCCACGGCCCGACGATATCCGCGTGCCGCGCTTTGGGCGATGCAAATCGGAATAGGCGAAGATGGGGGCATGACCACGCCGCCCGCCGCGCCCCGCGAGTACGTGCTGACGCTCTCCTGTCCCGACCAACGCGGGATCGTGCACGCGGTATCCAGCTTCCTGCTGGTTACCGGCTGCACCATCGTGGACAGCCAGCAGTACGGGGACCCGGACACCAAGCTGTTCTTCATGCGCGTGCACTTTCTGGCGCAGGAGCCGGGCGTCGACCTGATCTCGCTGACCGGCGGCTTCACGGCGACCGCCGCGGCGTTCCACATGTCCTGGCAGATCCACGACGCGGCGATCCGGATGCCGACCCTGATCATGGTGTCCAAGTTCGGGCACTGCCTCAACGATCTGCTGTTCCGGCACAGCATCGGCGCGCTGCCGATCGAGATCCCGGCCGTGGTCTCCAACCACACCGACTTCCAGGGCCTGGTCGAGTCGTACGGCGTCCCGTTCGTCCACCTGCCGGTGACGAAAGAGAACAAGGCGGAGCAGGAGGCTCGGCTACTGCGCCTGGCCGAGGAGCACGGAGTCGAGCTGGTCGTGCTGGCGCGTTACATGCAGGTGCTCTCGGATGACGTGTGCAAGGCGCTGGAGGGCCGGATTATCAACATCCACCACTCCTTCCTGCCGTCGTTCAAGGGCGCCAAGCCCTACCATCAGGCGCACACTCGCGGCGTGAAGCTCATCGGCGCGACCGCGCATTACGTGACCGCCGATCTCGACGAGGGGCCGATCATCGAGCAGGACGTGGCGCGCGTCGGCCACGGTCTGACGGCTGAACAGCTCGTCGCCGTGGGCCGGGATGTGGAGTGCCGGGTGCTCTCGCGCGCGGTGTCCTGGCACTCGGAGCACCGGGTACTCATCAACGGCCGCCGCACGGTGGTTTTCCCCTAGGCCGCCGTTTTCCCCTGGCTTGCCGTTCTCCACTGCGCCTCCTGCCGTTCATTACGTTAGGTGGCTGTGGATTACGCGTGGAGTTATCCACAGAATGTATCCACAGGTCGTGGACAACCGGATCTTGTTTGTCCACAGGTCAGCGGGGGAATGATTGAATCCCGCTCACGGTGAACGCCGAACAGCGTGCAGTTAACGAGCGCGGTCGAGCCCAGTAAAGAACAGCGGACGGCCACTGGCCGTCCGCTGTCTTGCTTGTCGCGCCGATGAATATGTGCTGCTCAGCCAGTGTTTCGCAGCCCGGCGGCCACGCCGTTGACCGTCAGCAGCAGCGCGCGCGTCATCTGCGGCTCGATCTCCCGCGCTGCCGCGACCGCCTCGCGGTGCCGCTTGAGCAGCGCCACCTGAAGGTACGAGATCGGGTCGAGGTACCGGTCCCGGATACGCAGCGTGCGCGCGAGCACCGGATCGTGCCCAAGCAGCTGCTCCTGACCGGACACCCGCAGTACCTGCTGGACCGTCAGTTCGTGCTCTTCCTTGATCAGTTCGAAGACGTGCCGCAGTTCCTCAGGCACCAACTGGTCGACGTAACGCGCCGCGATCTGCAGGTCGGTCTTCGCCAGCGTCATCGACACGTTGGACAGGAAGTTGCGGAAGAAGTGCCACTGCTCGAACATCTCGGCCAGCACTTCGGCATGCCCGGCGTCGTACGCCGCCGCGAGACCCGTGCCGACCCCGAACCAGCCGGGCACGATCTGACGCGACTGCGTCCAACCGAACACCCACGGGATCGCCCGCAGCCCCGCGAGCCCAGCCCCCGAATCCGGCCGGCGCGACGGGCGCGAGCCCAGGTGCAGGTCGCCGAGCTGGTCCACCGGGGTCGAGGCCAGGAAGTACTTCGGCAGGTCCGGATCCTCCACCAGGCCGCGATAGCGCGCGAACGCCGCGTCGGAGATCCCTGACATGGTCGCCGTCCAGCGGGCCAGCGCGTCAGTGCTCTGTCGCGGCCCGAGGTGCAGCACCGAGGCCTCAAGCGTGGCCGCGACCGTCAGCTCCAGGTTCTCCCGGGCCAGCGACGGCAGCGCGTACTTGTCCGAGATCACCTCGCCTTGCTCGGTGACCTTGATCTCGCCCTCGAGCGTGCCCCACGGCTGCGCCAGGATCGCGTCGTGGGTCGGCCCGCCGCCGCGCCCCACCGTGCCGCCGCGGCCGTGGAAGAGCCGCAGCCGGATGCCGTGCCGGTGCGCCACGTCACGCAGCTTGCGCTGGGCCAGGTGGATCTCCCACTGGCTGGTGGTGATCCCGGCCTCCTTGTTCGAGTCGCTGTAGCCGAGCATCACCTCCTGCACGTCCCCGCGCAGCCGCACCAGCTTGCGGTACGACGGATCGCTGAGCAGGTCGTTGAGGATCGAGTCGGCCTGCCGCAGCTCGCTGACTGTCTCGAGCAGCGGCACGAAGCCGATCGCCGCGCGGTCGCCGCGCAGGTCGATCAGACCGGCCTCGCGCGCCAGCAGCACCGCCGCGTACACATCGTCCACGCCCCGGCACATCGAGATGATGTAGCTCTCGATCACGTTCGGGCCGAAGCGGTCGATCGCCTCCCGGATCGCGGTGAAGATCCCGAAGGTGCGCGAGCCCGCCTCGTCAAGCAGCGGCGTCGCCCTCGCGATGTCGGGGGCGCGGTGGATGGCCACCGGCAGCAGCGCCAGCGGCCGGCGCGAGCGCAACTCCTTGGCCAGCAGCCCGGCGCGGTAGTCGCGCGGCATGTCCTCGTACCGCCACGACTCGCCGCCGAGCCGGTCGATCAGCTGCCCGACGGCATGGTGATGCGCGTCGGCGTGCTCACGCACATCCAGCGTCGCCAGGTGTAAGCCGAAGGCCGAGACGGTCCGGATCACCTGGTCCAGCGAGCCGCGCGCGATCAGCTCGCCACGGTCGGCCAGCAGCGACTCGCGCATCAGCAGCAGATCCGCGACCAGTTCCTCGCCATTGAGGTAGTCCTGCCCCGGGGCGTGCGGGCGCCGCTCGGCGATCCGGCGCCGGGTGTTGGTCAGCTTCTGCCGGATGCAGATCGCCTTGAGCCGGTATGGCTCCTCCTGGTTGAGCCGCTTGTACCGCGGCGCGATGTCGGTGAGCACGGCCAGATCCGCCTCAACCGAGGCTTCCAGCTGCGGCGTGATCCGGGCGATCCGCTTCGAGGTGGACAGCGAGCTCTGCAGCTGGCCGACCACCTTCAGCGCGTCCTCGATCGCCCGCTCGTGCTGCAGGCTGAGGATCTCCAGCGTCAGCTGCGGGGTGACATTCGGGTTTCCGTCCCGGTCGCCGCCGATCCAGGAGCCGAAGGAAAGCGGACGCGCGTCCACCGGCAGGGTGACATCGATCCGGTCCAGCTCCGCGGCCAGCTCGTCGAGCACGTCAGGTACGGCGCTGGCGTGCAGTTCGTCGAGGTAGTAGAGGGCGTTGCGGGCTTCGTCGGTCGGCTCGGGGCGCGCGACGCGTAGCTCGTCGGTCTGCCACAGCGACTCGACCAACTCGGCCAGCCGCCGCTCGGCCCGCCGCCGGGCCACCGGGTCGCTGGACTCCACATACGGGTTCGCGTCCAACAGCAGCGCGATCTGCCGCAGCTTGGTCAGGATGGTGCGCCGGGCCGCCTCGGTGGGGTGCGCGGTGAAAACCGGCCGGATGGACAGGTACGAGACGACCCGCTCGACCCAATCCCGGGTGACCTTCGACTCCGGGTCGTCGATCGCCGCCGCGATCCGGTCGATCGCCTGAGTCAGCCAGGAGCCGACGGTCGCGCGCTGGTTGTGCAGCTCCCGGCCGCGATGCACCTGTTCGGTGACATTCGCCAGGAAAAAGTAGGTGGAGAAGGCGCGCACCAGGCGGATCGCAGTGGCCAGATCGATCTCGGCCAGTCGGCGCACCGCCCGCTCGCCATCCGCCGGATCATCCGAGCGGGTGAGCGCGCGCACCTCCTCGACCAGGTCGAACAGCTCCTGCCCCTCCTGCCGCACCAGCGTGCGCCCCAGCAGTTCGCCGAGGAACTTGATGTCGGTGCGAAGGGCGGCGTCCGGTGACGGTGGTTGATCAGGCGCAGGCGGCTGATCGGGAGAACGGGAGGAGGATTGGTCGGCTACGTCGGGCGTCTCGGGCTCTGGCATGGCTCATCCTCGGCAGGTCGGCAACACTGCTTGGCGGACCACGCTGTCCACACCGGGTCATCCTATGCGGCGTTCGTCACACCTTCGTTATCAGTTCACTCGGTGAGACTGAGGTCCACCTAAAGCGACCGTGTCGACGATCGTGCTGGTCAGTGCGCTCAGCGGCGGCGCAGATGACCCGGCAACGCGGAGCCGAGGTGCGTCTCGTCCTCGATCGGCCGAGCGTGCCCGCCGCGCACCGCAGCCTCCGAGATCTCGATGATCTGCGCCGGCAGCGCGACCAGGTGCCGGGCGAAGTCGTCGAAGTCGTTGCCCACCCGGTGCAGCAGTTCGGCGCATACCGAGGCGGCGTCACGGCCGTCGTGGTCGCGCGCGTCATCGTCGTCGAAGTACCAGACCGAGCCGAGATCGTTGCCGCGGATTTTCAGCGCGAGCATCCCGCCCTGAACGAATCCGATGCCGAGGTACTCCTCGGTGAACCGGTCATAGAGCGACTGGTTCGCGTAGACCAGGTCCTGGTGCGGATCCGTGCGCCGCAGCCCGAACAGCCAGCCGTCCGCGATGAAGCCGCAGTTGAGGTTGACCGCGGGCACCAGCGGCCGGCCGCCATCCGTCCCGCCGAGGAAGCGTCGGTACGAGACTGGCAGCTGGAAGCCGAGCTGCGACTCCAGTTGCTGAAGTGCCTCCTCTGGCACGGAGCCGGAGCGCTCGAACGCCACCGGCTCGAGCATGCCTTCATGCCAGAGCCCGGACTTCGAGGGGTCTGCCTGAAGCGTCGCGATGCCGCCGTGGTGCCGGAACGACGCGTTGAGGTCCGCCGGCACCAGGTACAGCTTGCGGCTGCGCGCCTCATGCACCCAGGTCCAGCCTTCCGGCGTCACCGTCGGCGGGCGGCCCTGCTGCCAGAGCGGATCGCCGCTGGCCGAGCCGAGCAGGTTGGCCGCGATGACGTCGGTGACGCGCACCTCGTCGAGGGACAAACCTGACGGCGGCTCAGCGATCTCGACCGCCAGCCGCGCGTACACCGAGAAGTTCGGGTAGCCGTGCAGATCGACATAGACGCCCCGCGGGTACTTACGGTCCAGCTCCGGGTCGCTGAACTCGATAAGCCGCCCGGCGAACTGGCCGTTCGGTATCGCGGCGCGCGTCGGCGAACCCATCCCCGATCCTTGCGTCATGATCTCCAGCCCTTTTCCCGAACGGTCACGTCCACCCGGCCGAACCACCGCAAACGTCCCGCTGCGGGCACCGAAGTCGGCATTAACGTCAGTGGAACGGTACCCGTCAGAGTCCTCAGTGCGGTAGGCGGGAGCGCCTTCCGTATGTATTTGGCGTAATTGTGCGCGGCTACTTGCACCTACTTGCGCTCCCGAGCGCCTGGTGTCTCGGTGGTCGGATGTCCGTTCGATCGTACGTTCACGGGAGCGCGCCGCCTGTCGGCCGGTCCGCGTACCCTGGACAGGTAACCCCCACCCCCATCTCTTCAGAGATTGGGGGCTGCGGCGTGCCCGCCATGTACCGAGGAGTCCCCCATGCCACTGCCCGGACTGCTCGGCCCCGTCGCGCAGGACTCGGCGATCGCCGCCGCGGTGCACGCCGCCCGCGCCGGTGACCGGCCCCGCCTCGACCTGACCGCACCGCCAGGATTACGACCTTTCGCCCTGGCCGCGATCGCACAGCGGGCCGACCGGCCGCTGCTCGCGGTCACCGCCACCGGCCGGGAGTGCGACGACCTCGCCGCCGGGTTGCGCAGCCTGCTCGGTAGCTCTGCCGTAGCCGAGTTCCCGGCCTGGGAGACGCTGCCGCACGAACGCCTCTCGCCGCGCTCAGACACCGTGGGCCGCCGGCTCGCCGTGCTGCGCCGCCTCACCCACCCGGGCACTCAGGGCGACGAGGTGCGGCCGAAGATCGTCGTCGCGCCGATCCGCGCCGTGCTGCAACCGCAGGTGGCCGGGCTCGGCGATCTGGAGCCGGTCCGGGTTGTCGCGGGGGAGGAGATCGAGCTCGACGAGGTGGTACGCCGCCTCGGCGACGCCGCCTATCTGCGCACCGATCTAGTCGAGAAGCGCGGCGACTTCGCCGTGCGCGGCGGCATCCTGGACGTCTTCCCGCCCACCGAGGAGCACCCGCTGCGGCTGGAGTTCTGGGGTGATCAGATCGAGGAGATCCGCTACTTCAAGGTCGCCGACCAGCGCTCCCTAGAGATCGCGCAGCACGGCCTGTGGGCGCCGCCGTGCCGCGAGCTGCTGCTTACCGACACGGTGCGCAAGCGCGCGCACGGCTACGCATCCGAGTTCCCCGCGCTTGCCGACGTGTTCAGCAAGATCGCCGAGGGCATCGCGGTCGAGGGCATGGAATCGCTCGCGCCGGTCCTGGTGGACCGCATGGAGCTGCTCGTCGACCTGCTTCCGCAGGGCACGCACATCGTCTCCATCGACCCCGAGCGGATAAGGGCACGCGCTGCCGACCTAGTGCGCACCTCGCAGGAATTCCTCGACGCATCGTGGGCCGCCGCCGCGATGGGCGCCGCGGCGCCGCTCGACCTGAACTCCGCCTCGCTCTGGTCGCTGGCCGACGTGCGCGACCGCGCGCGGGAGCGCAGCCTGCCCTGGTGGTCCATCAGTCCATTCGTAGTCGATGAGGGTCTGGCCGAGTTCGCCGAGCAGACCCCGGACACTGACGACCCCCTAGACCTGGACGACACCGTCCGCGCTGATGCCGTCGCCGCCCCCGAATACCGCGGCGACACCACGGCCGCGCTCGCCGACGTGCGCGACTGGCTGCGCGAGGGATGGCGCGTCGTGCTGGTCACCGAGGGCCACGGACCGGCTGAGCGGCTGGTCGAAGTCGCCAAGGGCGCGGACCTCGGCGCGCGCCTGGACATCGACCTGGCCGAAGCTCCCGAACCCGGCATCGTGCACGTCGCGACCGGCTCGATCGAGCGTGGATTCGTCCTCGAACGTGCACGCATGGTCGTGCTCACCGAGTCGGACATGGCAGGGCAGCGTTCGTCCACCAAGGACATGCGCCGGATGCCCTCACGCCGCCGCAACATGGTCGACCCGCTGCAACTGCACGCCGGCGATTACGTGGTGCACGAGCAGCACGGAGTCGGCCGGTACGTCGAGATGGTGCAGCGCACGGTCGCCGGCGCGACCCGCGAGTACCTGGTCATCGAGTACGCCGCGTCCAAGCGAGGCCAGCCTGGCGACCGGCTGTTCGTTCCGACCGACCAGCTCGAGCAAGTCACCAAGTACGTCGGCGGCGAGTCACCTTCGCTGCACCGGCTCGGCGGCGCGGACTGGCACAAGGCCAAGAGCCGAGCCCGCAAGGCGGTCAAGGAGATCGCCGCGGACCTGATCAAGCTCTACTCGGCGCGCATGGCCGCCCCCGGCCACGCCTTCGGCCCCGACTCGCCCTGGCAGCGTGAACTCGAGGACGCCTTCCCCTATATCGAGACCCCGGACCAGCTCGCCTGCATCGACGAGGTCAAGGCCGACATGGAGAAGTCGGTGCCGATGGACCGGCTGATCTGCGGTGACGTGGGCTACGGCAAGACCGAGATCGCGGTGCGCGCCGCCTTCAAGGCGGTGCAGGACGGCAAGCAGGTGGCGATCCTCGTGCCGACGACGCTGCTGGTGCAGCAGCACCTGTCCACCTTCGCCGAGCGTTACAGCCAGTTCCCGATCAACATCAAGGCGCTCTCCCGGTTCCAGACCGACAAGGAGGCCACTGAGGTGCTGCGCGGCCTGACCGAGGGCACCGTGGACATCGTGATCGGCACGCACCGGCTGTTCTCCAAGGAGGCCAAGTTCAAGGACCTCGGCCTGGTGATCGTGGACGAGGAGCAGCGCTTCGGCGTTGAGCACAAGGAACACCTCAAGCAGATGCGCGCGAACGTGGACGTGCTGACCATGTCCGCGACCCCGATCCCGCGCACCCTGGAGATGGCGGTGACCGGCATCCGCGAGATGTCCACGATCCAGACCCCGCCGGAGGAGCGGCACCCGGTGCTCACTTTCGTCGGCGCGTACGAGGAGAAGCAGATCGCCGCCGCGGTCCGCCGCGAGCTGCTGCGTGAGGGCCAGGTCTTCTACATCCACAACCGGGTCGAGTCGATCAACCGCGCCGCCGCACGCTTGCAAGAGCTGGTCCCCGAGGCGCGCGTCGCCATCGCACACGGCCAGATGAACGAGCACACCCTGGAACGGCTCATCGTCGACTTCTGGAACCGCGAGTTCGATGTGCTGGTGTGCACCACGATCGTCGAGTCAGGCATCGACATCTCGAACGCCAACACCCTGATCGTGGAGCGCGCTGACGTCTTCGGGCTCGCCCAGCTGCACCAGCTGCGCGGCCGGGTCGGACGAGGGCGCGAGCGGGCGTACGCGTACTTCCTCTATCCGCCGGAAAAGCCGCTGACGGAGACCGCTCACGAGCGCCTGGCCACCATCGCGCAGCACACCGACCTCGGCGCCGGCATGTACGTCGCGATGAAGGACCTTGAGATCCGCGGCGCGGGTAACCTGCTTGGCGGCGAGCAGTCCGGCCACATCGAAGGCGTCGGCTTCGACCTCTACGTGCGGATGGTCGGCGAAGCAGTGGCGGAGTACCGCGCACAGGCCGAGGGACGCACCGAGCCGGAACCGGCGGACGTGCGCCTGGATCTTCCGATCGACGCCCATATCCCGCATGACTGGGTACCGGACGAGCGGCTGCGTCTGGAGGCGTACCGGCGTATTGCCTCGATCACCGAGCCGTCCGGTGTTACCGAAGTGCACGACGAACTGGTCGACCGCTACGGACAGCTGCCGGTGCCCGTGGGCAACCTGCTCGCAGTCGCGCTGTTCCGCGCGCACGCGCGCACGGCCGGGCTCACCGAAATCGCGATGCAGGGCAACTACGTGAAGTTCGCTCCGGTCGACCTGCGCGAATCGCAGCTCATGCGGCTCCAGCGGGTCTATCCGAAGTCGCTGAACAAGGCGCCGACGCACACGATCCTGGTGCCCAAGCCGATGACGCAGCGGATCGGCGGACAGCCGGTCACCGGTCTCGAATTGCTGGCCTGGTGCCGTGCCCTGATCGACGCCGTGATCTTGATGTGAGCACAGTCGCCTACTCACGTAGTAGGTGACCCGTGCTCGCACCCGCTCTCAGAGAGCAGAGATCGACGCCGGCGCGCGCTCGGAACGGCTGAGCGCGCGCAACACGGCCGTTTGCCCATGCCGCCGCAG
>NZ_DATNGK010000054.1:0-6991 GCF_035605935.1 Actinocrinis sp.
GACTCGCGGTAGTTGATCGTCATGTAGTGGCCGAACACCTTCGCCACCCCGTAGGGGGACCGCGGCCACAGAAGCGTCGTCTCGCGCTGGGGGACTTCCTGAACCTTGCCGAACATCTCCGAACTGGACGCCTGGTAGAACCGCACGCACGACATGTCGGTCCCGGCGTAGAGCCGAGTGGCCTCGAGCATATTCAGCACGCCCAGCCCGGTGACCTCGGAGGTGAGCCGGGCGTTCTCCCAGGAGTAGGCCACGAACGAGATCGCGCCCAGGTTGTAGACCTCATCCGGCTGTGCGGCGTTGAGTGCCCTGATCAGGCTGGACAAGTCGGTCAGATCGCCGGTGAGCAGTTGCACGCCTGGGACGGCCCGCTCGACCAGATCGCGCTTAGGGTTGTTCTGTCCTCGGATGAGTCCGTAAACCTCGTACTCCTTCTCGAGGAGTAACTCGGACAGGTAGAGCCCGTCCTGGCCGGTAATTCCCGTGATCAGTGCACGCGGCATCGAAACCCTTTGCATCGAGGTCTGCCGAGAGTGGACGCCCGGTACTCTACAAGGGCGGATTCCGGGCGAACTTTGCCACGTTCGAGCTCGGTGCCGAGGGGAGCGCGGTCGGGCGGCGGGGGAGCGCGGGTATGGGACGGGCTAGGACGGTATCGCTCCGGCGAACCGGTCCCGTTCCGTTACTGTGTCGTCACGATTTGCCAGCGGAGGTGCCGTTCGATGAGCAAGATCGCCAAGGCCATGGCCGCTCCAGTGCGGAGGTACTTCAATCCGCGCTTCGAGTCGCTCAACGGTCGGCTCATCGCATTGCAAGAGCAGGTCGCCCGGTTGTCGGAACAACTCGAGCGCAACGGCGTCAACCCGATCAGCGAACGTGAGGAAGCCGAGCTAGTTCAGGCGCGGTACCTGGCCCAGATCGACGTCAGCGATCACAACCGCGGTGGTAGGCCTCCGACGTTCGCGGAGCTGGAGGGCCAGGCGGCCAGCGCTGCGCAATGCGACGATCCGGCTTATCTCGAGTGGTGCAAGCTGCTCGAAGGTTGGGACGCGCCGACCGGCCCGATACGGCAGTACAACCGCAAGCTGTGGGAGTGGGCCTACATCGCCGAGGCGGTCACCCAGGCCGGCCTCATGCAGCCAGGCCGGAGTGCCGTGGGCTTCGGCGTCGGCAACGAACCCCTGCCCGCGCTGTTGGCATCGCGAGGTCTCGACGTGCTCGCCACAGACCAAGGTGTGGCCACTGATGACCACTGGATGGCATCAGGTGAGCTGAATACCGGGCTGGCCGGTTTGCGCCGCCCGCGGCTGCTTAGCGATGGCGAGTTGGAGCGGCGGGTACGGGTACGCGAAGTCGACATGAACGATGTACCCGACGACCTCGGCACCTTCGACGTCGTGTGGTCGTCCTGCGTCGTCGAGCATCTCGGCAGTCCGCAGCGAGGGCTTGACTTCATCATTGAGTCCTGCGGCCTGCTCGCGCCCGGTGGTATCGCCGTCCACACCACCGAGTTGGAACTGACGCCTAAGGCGACGACGGCCGACTACGGAAACTGCGCCGTCTATCGAATCAGCGATCTGCTGGCGTTGGCCAAGCGACTGCCAGAGGCGGGTTGTACGGCCACGTTCAACTTCGCCGTGTCCATGGATCGACCGGAGGATCGGTGGGTGAGCCTGCAGGCCGTCGGCCACCACGCGGCACTGCCCGACACCGCACACCTCAAGCTAGCCATAGCCGACTCCGTGTCGACGTCATTCGGGACGTTGATCCGCAAGCTGCCGTAGCTGCCGGCGCCCGCGTCGCGCATCGCGGCAGCGTGCGGCAGCTCATCCCGGAGCGGGTTGTCCGGTGAGAAACGCCCAGGTCTCGGCCGCATAGGTGTCCCAGGTCCGTCGCCCGTCGGCGCCGGCCTCCGTGCGCAGCCGCTGCCAGAGCTGCTCGTCCATGAGCAGGCGACGCATCCCGTCGGCGATTGCGTGATCGTCACGCGGATCTACCAGCAATCCACCGCATGGCTTGCCGTGCGGCGCGACGATCTGACGCATGCTGCCGAAGTCGCTCGTCACGACGGGCGTGCCCACGGAAAGCGCCTCGGCAATCGGTAGGCCGAAGCCCTCATTGAGCGACGGGAACACGACGAAACGAGCCAGGCGGTACGCGGCCCATAACAGCTCGTCCGGCAGGCCAGTGCTAGACACGACCTGCCGACCCGCGCGCTGCAGCTCATCGACCCGGGCATCGAAACGCTGGACCTGCCAGGCTCCTGAACCGACCAGGACGAGGTTGAAGCGTCGCCCTTCCCGCCACAGCAACTCCGCCGCGTGCAGTACGGCCAGATGGTTTTTGCGCGGCTCGTGACTTCCCACGACCAGCACGAGCGGCGCGCCCGGAACGCAGAACCTGCGCCGGGCCTCGGTGAGCGCATCGACCGGGGACGGCGCGGCCTCGACCGGAAGCTCGATCTGCGCGATCTGTGGACCTTGGAACCCAGCCGCTCGGGCCATCCGCCGCCAGCCGACCAACTCGCCGGCTGATGCCTCCGAAATCATCGAGACCCGGTTCGCATAACGCGCCGCAGCGAGATAGCCCAGGTAGCTGCTACTCATGCCGGGCGCCACCGTCCCGCCACTGGTCACAGGGATGCAGTCGTATCCGATGAAGTTCAACGGCGTTCGGCCGAAACGCCCCAACGCCTGCAACGCTCGCGCCCGCGGCGGCTCTGCGGTCAGCTCAGGGGAGATGTAGGTACCGCGCCAGGGGACGAGACGAGTCCTGTTCTTCGGTCCAGGTCCGGTCAGGCTCATTCGGTCGCGTTCGGCGGCGGTCAGCGGGCGCAGCGTGCGATAACCGTCGGACCAGCCAACGAACTCGGGCTGACCGAGCGCCTGCCAGCGCGGGGCGATCTCGCGGGCGACCCGCTGGATACCGCTGATGCTGTCCGTGCCGGCAGTGTGATTGACGTCGACAATGATCGCGTCGGTGAGGACCTGCACCTCGGCAACGTCACCGTCCGCGAACCGCCGGGTCAGCGCGTCGCCCTCCTGACCCAGCAACGCTTCTGCACCGTCGAGGCGAATCGCGCGGGCCGCCTCTTCGACCTGCGCTACGTCGGGAAACCGGCCGCGCAACACCGCGAGGGTCAACCAGAGGGCGCCCGGCGTGCCTTTCTCTAGCAGTTCCGCGACGGCGGGACGCAGTTGGCCTGGACTGTCGTCCGCGACCGGCCAGCCGACGGCGTCGACGACCTCCCGCAGCCTGACCGCGAGCACGTGCGGCGAGGTGCGCAGCGCACTCATGTCTCTCCTAACGTCAGGTACGCCCAGGCAGCCGCCGCGTAGCTGTCCCAGCTCCCGAGATCGCGTGCGCGGGCCTGCTCGCGCAACCGCGCGTACGCCTCGTCGTCGGTGAGCAGCGTGCGCATGGCATCGGCGATCGACCGGTCGTCGCGCGGATCGACGAGCAGGCCACCGAGCGGGTTGCCGTCGGGCGCGACGATCTGTTCCATGCTGCCGAAGCGGCTCGTGATGACCGGAGTTCCACAAGCGAGCGCCTCGGCCGCAGGCAGCCCGAATCCCTCGTTGAGCGAGGGAAACAGAACGAAGTGGGCCAGCCGGTAGGCCGCCCACAACTGCTCGTCCGGCAGCGCGGTGATCGAATCGAGCGGACGGTTCGCCGCTTGGCCCTCGGCGACCTTCGCCCGGAACGGCTCGGCCTTCCACGAGCCTGAACCGACCAGCGCGATGTTGAACCGCAGGCCTTCTCGCCAGAGCAGCTCGCACGCGTGCAACACGGCGAGGTGGTTCTTGCGCGGTTCGTGACTGCCCACCACGAGTACGAGCGGCGCGCCGGCCAAGCAGAGCCGCTGCTTGGTCTCCGCCAGATCCTCTGCGGTCGACGGTGCAGCCTGAACCGGAAGGCCAACTTCCGCGAGATCCGGCCCACGGAGCCCGACCGCGCGGACCATTCGTCGCCAGCCCGTGAACTCCGCGGCCGAGGCGTGTGAGGTGACTGCGATGCGGTCGGTGTAGCGCATGGCCGCAAGAAACATCGAGAAGTTGCTGGTCATCCCCGGCGTCACCGTCACGCCGCTCGTCATCGGAATGCAGTCGTGACCGATCGCGGTGACCCGAGTGTTCGCAAAGCGGGCGAGGCCGGCGAGGTGTCGAGTGCGCTCACGTTCGACGGCGAGTTCCGGCAGCACATGCACACCCCGCCACGGGATCAGCACCTCGCAGGCGCGAACCATCGACCGAGGATCCGGCGCCGTTCCCAGCACCCGGCGGTACTCGTCGCCGGTCAGGGCACGAAACGCCACGTACTCGTCCGCCCAACCGACGAGTGTCGTGTCGTGCTCGGCGACCCAGCGCCGAACCGTCTCGCCCACCACCCGCTGGATACCGCTGACAAAGTCGACGTTCGCCGTGTGGCTGACGTCAACGGTCACCGCTTCGGACAGCACCCGGACTCGTGGAACGGAACCTCGCCAGGCGGCGGCCCGCAGCCCGGCTAGCTCGCGACGCACGACCGTGGCCGGCCCGTCCAGCCGGGCGAGCCGCTGCGCGTCCTCGATTGCCGCGACGTCGGGGAACTCGGCCCGGAGCACGGCCAGCGCGAACCAGAGCACGGCCGGATCACCGCCGGCGATCAGGTCGGCGACCGACGCGGCCAGATCACCGTTGGCCGCCGGCGCACCGCCCGGCTGCACCGTCTCGATGATCATGCGAAGCCGCGCCGCCGCGATTGACGACGTGGTTAACTGCCTGCGCTGGCGTTCGGCTGCGTCCGCCAGCCGTCCCATGACCGCGGTAGATCTGTTCACCGCGTCAGACGGCCCCGTCGACGACGAGGCGCCATAGGTCGGCCGCGTAGTCGGCCCAGCTGCGTGACGGCTGCGCGCGAGCGAGCGTCCTGAGTTCGTCGATCAACGCGTCATCGGTCAGCAGTCGGCGCATCTGCGTGGTGACGGCGTCGGCATCGTTCGGATCGACGACCAGGCCGCCGTGACCGTCGGCCAACGACCGGACACTGCCGATGTTGGACGCGAGGACCGGTACGCCCAGCGCAAGTGACTCCGCGACGGGGAGCCCGAAACCCTCGTGCAGCGAGAGAAACGCGGTAAACCGCGCTGCGCCGACCGCTCGGGTGAGGTCGTCGTCGCTGACCTCGGACGCCACCGTGATCGGCCGGCCCGATGCCACCAACTGCTCGAGCCACTCGGTGAAGTCGGCGGGTGGCAAGCCGCCGCTGCCCAGGAAGTGCAGCGAGAACATGTGCCCCTCCCGCCACAGTCGCTCGGCGGCTTCGAGCACCATGATCTGGTTTTTGCGCCGATCTATGCTGCCCACACAAACCACGCGGGCCGGCCCGTTTGCCGCAACCGGCGGCAGGCCGCCCGGCGCCGCCGCGGCGCCGGTCGGCAGCGGGCAGACGACCACTCGCGGGCCGGGCAGCGCTTGCGGGTGCACCATGTCCACGAACCCGGCGAACTCCTCGGCCGAGGGCTCACTGATACACGCGACCGTCGACGCGAACTTCACCACGTCGAGGTAGGCGATGAACTTTTCCTGGTCGTGTTGGGTGACGAGGTCCGCACTAACGACCGGGATGCAGTCGTAGCCAATCAGCCCGAGCGGGCTGCCTGAGTGCTGGCCGAGCGCCGCGAGGCGCTCGGCGTGGCCCGGCTCAGGTACCTCGGTCAGGATCACCGGGACGTGCCAGGGCGCGACGAGCCGGTGCGGACGACTGCCTTCGACTTGCTTCCCGCGCGAGCCGTCCGCCCGGTCGTGAAAGGACACCACGCGCTGCATCTCCGGCGGGTCGAGCCGCCGCATGGCGGTCCGCGAGGTGGTCCACGCGGTGAGTACGAATTCGTGGTGCTCCAACCACCGCGGCACGGTGTGCCGCACAACCCGTTGAATGCCTGTCATCAGCTCGTTTCGGGCGCTGAAGTCGACATCGATGACCGGGCGGTCCGTAATGAGATCCAGCTCGGCGACGGTGTCCTCCGGCGCGGCGATCATGGCCAGGCAACGGTCGAGAAGGACGTGCTGGGCGATGGCGCCCTGGTGAAGTTCCAACGCCCGCCGCACGTCCATCAGATCGTCGTGAGTCGGGAACTCACCGGTCAGCGCGATGAGGAGCAGCCACAGCCGCCCGTTGCCCGGGTCCTCAGCGACCGACCGGACAACGGCGTCCAGCAGCTGCCCCGCCGCGGCGAACGGATCGTCGTCGGTGGCCGGGACGGTTTCAAGCAGCACCGGAGCGACGGTGTGGAGTCGCTGCCACAGTGCCGGACGGTCGATGACAGGCGCCGTCATTGCGTTGCCGCGCGACGGCTCAGTGTGCGCGCCGCGCGCAGCGGTCGGGTTACCCGCCACGACACCGTCGCTCTGATCCGTTCGACTTCGCCGTGCGCAACTTGCAGCGCCGCGTCCGTCGCGGCGAGCCTGTCTTGCAGCTCGCGGTGCCACGCACCCTCTGCCGCTGACGCCGCCCAGCCTCGCAGCGCTTGTCCCCGCCACCGCACGAGGTCGTTCCATAGCTGTGCGTTCTGCGCTTCGAGCTCGCCTTTGGCACTGGCCAGCTGTTGGGTGTGTTCGTGCGCCCGAAGCAATGCGACGGGAATGAAGTCATCGAGGGCGCACGCCGGGTAAGACAGCGCAGGCGCGTATTCCGCGGCGTGCTCCTCAGCGACATAGAAGCGGGACACCCCGTCGAACAGGCAGAACTGATAGCCGGTCGCCAGAACGGACGGCTCCCACCCGTTGTAGGTAGGAGTCGCGGCCAGCGGCGCGGTCGCCTCAATCACCAGCACCCATGGCCGCCATTTGTTCAAGTCCACCGTGCTCAGCACGTCGGCTTCGGCGCCCTCGACGTCGATCTTCAGGATGTGTACATCGACGCCGGACAGGCCGTCCAGCGCGAAGATGTCGTCGAGCCTGGCCGTCGGCACCTCAAGATCAGCCATGGCGAAGCCTGCGCTCATATGGCC
>NZ_DATNGK010000055.1:0-12882 GCF_035605935.1 Actinocrinis sp.
GAGGCCGACTTCGCCCTGAAGGCCGGGCGGCTGACGGTCACCCCGAGCAGCATCAGCAAGACGCTGGCCTGGGGCGGCACCGGCACCTCGACGCTCACCGTGAAGAACACCGGCACCGCGCCCGCGACGCTGGACCTCGCCGAGGGCGCGGGCGGCTTCACCATCCAGTCGGGGCCGGCGGCCCCGGTGCAGAAGATCAGCGGCGAGTTCCCGAAGACGGACATGGCCACGGCGGCGAAGCAGGCCAAGGCCCGGGCCGCGGCGGCGGGTAAGAGCACGATCGGGCCGAAGGCCAGTCCGACGGCGGGCGCCGCCTGGCAGCCGATCGCCAACTACCCGACCACCATTCAGGACAACATCTCCGAGTTCTACAACGGCAAGCTCTACTCAGGGTTCGGATACGACGGCGCCAAGGACGTCAGCACCCTCTACGCCTATGACCCGGCCGCCGGCTCGTGGTCGCAGCAGGCCGGTGCGACCGACACCCGCGAAAGCCCGGCGCACGGCTTCATCGGCGGCAAGCTCTACATCACCGGGGGCTGGGGTCCGAGCGGCGACCCGGACGCACTGACCGAGGTGTACGACCCGGCGGCCAACAGCTGGTCCACCGGCCCGGCCTGGTCGGCGCCGCTGGCCGGCTCGGGTAGTGCGGTGCTCGGCGGCAAGTTGTACATCGTCGGCGGCTGCACCACCTCGACCTGCGGCTCGACCAGTGTCTCAGTGCTCGACACCACGAGCGGCGCCTGGTCGAACGCGGCCGCCTATCCGGAGACGACGTCGTGGCTGGCTTGCGGCGCGATCAACGGCAAGGTCTACTGCGCCGGCGGCTCCGACGGCAACAACACCAGTGCGCACACGTACGCCTACGACCCGTCCGCGAATACGTGGACGAAGGTCGCCGACATGCCCACCGGCGTGTGGGGCGCGGCTTACACCGCGGCCAACGGCGACCTGCTGGTCCAGGACGGCGTGGCGGGCGGCGTCCTGACCAACCAGGGTTGGGCGTACGACCCGACCGCGGACGGGTGGACCGCGCTTCCGAACGCGAACGCCGCGGCGTACCGCTTCGGTGGCGCGCTCGGGTTCTACACGGTAGGCGGCGGTCAGGGCGCGCTCAGTGCTCCGCTGAACACCGCGGCCGTGCTGCCGGGCTACGACCAGGGCGGAAGCACTGACGTGCCCTGGCTTTCGCAGTCCGCGACCTCGGTGACCGTCGCCGCGGGCAAGTCCGCGACCATCACCGTGACGCTCAACGCCGCGGACCCGTCGATCGTGCAGCCCGGCACCTACACCGCGGCGCTGACGCTCGGCTCGGACACCCCGTACAAGTTGACCGCGATCCCGGTGACCATGAAGGTCAACCCGCCCGCGACGTGGGGCAAGATCGCCGGAATCGTCCAATACACCAACGCGAGCGGCAAGCTCGTGCCGATCCCCGGCGCGACAGTCCAGATCGACACCTGGGCCACGCACTACACCCTGCACACCGACGCCAACGGCCAATACGCCCTGTGGCTCGACTACCGCAACAACCCGCTCACCGTGATCGCGGCCAAGGACGGCTACCAGCCGCAGGTCGCGACCGTGACGATCAAGAAGGGAGGAACGGTCACCCGCAGCTTCACGCTCTTGATCGACTGATCCTGCCGAAGTTGCTGACGTCATAAGCAGTCGGCCGGTGGCCCCGCTCGCGCGAGCGGGGCCACCGCTTGTTTTGTCCAGCTGTATTGGACAGCCGGTTGTGATTGGCTTGCCGCATGTCTGACTCGCCTTCGTCCGCTGAACTCAATGTCGCGATCATCGGCTACGGCCTGGCCGGCGCGGTTTTCCACGCTCCGCTCGTGGCGGCGCAGCCCCGAATGCGCGTCGCGGCGGTCGTCACCGGTTCGGCGGAACGCGCTGAGCAGGCGCGCGCGGAGCATCCGGGCGTGCGGGTGCTGCCGAACGCCGAGGAACTGTTCGCTGATCCCGGCATCGCGGACCTCGTCGTCGTCGCGGCGCCGAACAGCGCGCACGCTCCGCTTGCGCACAGCGCGCTGCGAGCCGGGCTGCCGGTGGTCATCGACAAGCCGATGACGCCGACCGCTACCCAGGCCGCGGAACTTGTCGCGGCGGCGCGCGGCGGCGGGCTGCTGCTTTCGGTTTTCCAGAACCGGCGCTGGGACGGCGACTTCCTGACCGTGCGCAAGTTGATCGACGAGGGCCGGCTGGGCGAGGTGGCCCGGTTCGAGTCCCGGTTCGAGCGCTGGCGGCCGACGCCCAAGGGCGGCTGGCGGGAGGTCGGCGGGATCGAGGACGCGGCCGGATTGCTCTATGACCTCGGCAGTCACCTGGTGGACCAGGCGCTTCACCTGTTCGGTCCAGCGGTCGTGGTTCACGCGGAGACCGACGTGCGCCGCGCCGGGATCAAGTCGGACGATGACACGTTCGTCGCGCTGCAGCACGACAACGGTGTGCGCTCGCATCTGTGGATGAGCGCGGTGGCCAGCGACCTTGGCCCGCGCTTCCGTGTCCTCGGGTCGCAGGCCGCGTATGTGAAGTACGGCCTCGACGTTCAGGAGGACGCGTTGCGCGGCGGTCAGCGGCCCGGCGATGAGGGCTGGGGTGCGGACGATCCCGAGCGCTTCGGCACGCTGGGAACGCCGGGTGCGACACAGACCATTGAGACAGAACTCGGCGCATACGAGCACTACTACGCGGGCATCGCGGCCGCGTTGCTGGACGGAGCGCCGCCGCCGGTCGACCCTACCGACGCCGTGCGCTCGCTTGAGGTCATCGAGACCGCGCGGCGCCTCGCGCAGACGCGACTCTGACAGCGTTGCTCGGGCACAGACCGGGCGTTGCCGTGCGCAGGGTTACCGCGGGCGGCGGCGTTCCAGCGGTGCGGGCATTCCGGTGACCGGCAGGGCGAGCAGCCCGGTCAACTGCTCCGGCGGGACCGCCCGCGCGAAGTACCAGCCCTGAGCCGAGTCGCAGCCGAGGGCGGCCAGGCGCGCGGCCTGTTCCTGGTCCTCGACTCCTTCCGCGGTCACCGACATGCCGAGGCCGTGAGCCAGCGACACCAATGCGCCCACGATCTGCTCGTCGACGTGTCCATCGGTGCCTCCCGCGCGCAGGCCCGCGGTGAAGGAGGCGTCGATCTTCACGATGTGCGCGGGCAGTTGCCGCAGGTAGGCCAGGTTCGAGTAGCCGGTGCCGAAGTCGTCGATGGCGATACGCACGCCCGCCTTGGCCAGCTCGCGCAGCACATCGAGCGAGCCGTCCTCGGTGCCGACGACGGCGCTCTCGGTGATCTCGAGCTGCAGCTGCTGTGGAGGCAGGCCGGTCGCGTCGAGGATCTTGAACACGTCGGCGACCAGGTGCGGATCGTGGGTCTGACGCACCGCCAGATTCACGTTGACCGCGGGCGGCGCGCCATCGGGACCGACCGGGAGCCAGCTGGCCGCCTCCGCGCAGGCCTTCTCCAGCACCCAGCGACCGAGCTGCACGATGACGCCGGTCTCCTCGGCCAGGCCGATGAACCGGTCCGGCTTGAGCAGGCCGAAGTCCGGGTGCCGCCAGCGCACCAGCGCCTCGACCGCGCAGACCGCGCCGCTCTTGAGGTCCACGATCGGCTGGTAGTCGACCACGAACTCGCCGCGCTCCAACGCCCCGGGCAGCGCCGCGCTGAGCGTGTAGCGGGTGATCTCCGTGGCGCTGCGGTCGGCGTCGAACAGCGCCCAGCGGCCCTTGCCCTCGGCCTTCGCCCAGTACAGCGTGATGTCGGCGGCGCGGACCAGCTCGGTGGGGTGCGCTCCGCCGATCGAGTGCTCGACGACGCCGACGCTCGCCGAGACCGGGATCTCGCGGCCGTCGAAGGAGATGGGGCGGCGCAGTGCGTCCAGGATCTCGTCGGCGGCCTTGGTCGCCGAGGCGGCATCGGCGTGGTCGGCCAGCAGCATCACGAACTCGTCGCCGCCCATCCGTGCCACCAGCCGGCCCGGCCGTTCCGCGCATTCGGCCAGCCGCTGTGCGACCCCGACCAGCAACTGGTCGCCGACGACATGCCCGAGGGTGTCGTTGACCTCTTTGAAGCCGTCCAGGTCGAGGTAGCACAGGGCGACCTTGCACTCCGGGTCGGCGCTGCCGAGCAGTTCCTCGAGGTGCTCGAAGAACAGCGTGCGGTTGGGCAGCCCGGTCAGCGGATCGTGTGTGGCCTGGTGGCGCAGGTGCAGGTGCATCGAGCGGCGCTCGGTGATGTCCTCGAACAGGCCGAGCAGGAAGCGGCGGCGGCCGATCTCGTCGCGGATGACGGTCGCGCGCAGGTGGGTCCACAGCGGGGTGCCGTCCGCACGCGAGAACTCCTTGTCCACCGCGTAGAAGTCACGCTCGCCGCGCAGCACCTCGGAGAGCGCGGCCCACAGTTCCGGCGGGTCGGTGGGCTCGGCGATCTCGCGGATGTGCCGTCCCCGGTAGCTCTCCGGGTTACGCCCGAGCATGGTGGCGAGGGTCTGGTTGACCTCGACGACCAGTCCGTTGAGGTCGGCGAGGCCGATGCCGATGGGGGCGGAGGAGAAGACGGCGCGGAACCTGGCCTCGCTCTCGTCACGGGCGGCGAAGGCGGCGCTGCGGATGGCCTCCTGCTGATTGAGTGTCAGCTCGCGCAGCGCGGTGGAGTATCCGGCCGCGATGCCGCCCTGCAACGCGCCGAGCTCGGCCGGGCCGCCGCCGAGCCGCGAGCCGTGCTGAGCGAATACGGAGAGGGTGGCGGCGAGCGAGGCAGGGTCGGTGTAGTGCCCGGCGACCAGCGCGGATCCGATGGCCCTGCCCATGGTGACCGGGTCCCGGTCGCCGCTCAGCGCGGCCGCGGCCTGCCGGGTGTAGTCGAACAGCAGCGCGTCGGCTTCGGCGGGAGTGTACGTGACGTAGCTCGTGTCGGCGATGGCGCGCGTCCAGGCGCGGGCAACCGACTCCACCGCCTCGGCCGGGCTCAAGGCAGCCGCTCCGCGGTCAACCCCGCCCGATGCGACACACCGTGCGGCGTACTGGGTGCGCCCGGAAGGCGACGCTGTGCGACGGTGCTGCGGCGGCCGGGCTTGCCGGCGCACATCCGGGCGGCGACGCAGCCCTCCGAATGCACGTCTCCGGGGGTCAAAATCGCTCGTGCCATGGCTTGCCAACCCTCCGCCGCGTGCGCGATCACCTTATGCGTTAATGGCGGCGTCGCGAAAGAGCGCCGCGCGGTGAGCTAGAGCGGCCGGGTGACGGATGGGACCAAATCGCATCAACCCAGCGCACCGGCCGGTTCGGGGTCATCGACCTCTCCCTCCTCGGCACTCCACCGCGGACCGGCCGCACGCTCGACGCGGACCGCTTCCATCAGATTGTGTTCCATCCCAGTCTCTTCCCCTTCATAGTGTCCAACGTCACATCGCTCGACGAAGTGCCAGGCCGCAGATCCCTGCACTGATCGACCGGAGAAGAACCGCAAGAGCAGGTCGGCAAGGGCGTCGGGGACTTCCAAGTGGACTGCGTGGTCCGCGTTGCGCAGCAGGGTGAAGCGGGCGTCGGTGCAGTACCGGCCGAGCGCGCGGCATTGCCGCGGTGTGGTGAAGTCGTCGTGTTCTCCGGTTCCGAGCAGCACGGGGGCGGTCACCAGCGGATATCCGCCATGCAACTCATGCTTGAGCAGCCGCAGCGTGTTCTCGATGAATTTGGCGGCGTCCTCGGCGCTGATGCCGCCGAAGATGCCGGTCAGAATGCGGCGCACGGCCGGGCCTCGGATGATGCGCGCGGCGGGATCGGCGTTGGTCAGCAGCGAGACGCAATAATGCGCGAACTCCTCGATCCGGTCGGCGCGCAGCAGCGCGATGGTGCGCAGCAGACGGGAACGCAGCGGTTCCTCGATCGCCGCGCCGGTGCCCATCAGCGCGAGGCTGTGCACCAGTTCGGGGTACTGCTGGGCAAGCCGGAACGCGATCGCGCCGCCGTAGGAGCCGCCGAACACGTGCGCCCGCGTGTGCCCGGCCTGTTCGAGCACATGGTGCAGCGCCTCGGCGAGGAACGCGGTCGAATACCGCGCCGGCAGCAGATCCGCGTCTCCCCAGCCGGGCAGGTCCACGGTGACCACCGAGGCCGATCGGGCCAGCAGAGTCTCGAGTCTGCCCCACGCGCCCTTTTGCTGGAACGCGCCGCCGACCAGCACGATCGGCGGCAACTCGGGCTCGGGGTTCACCAGGGTCCGGCAGTCGTAGCCGTACCCGCGGTACTGCGCGACGGTGATCTCGACGCGGCTCATCGCGAGGCCTCGGCGGGGTTCATCAGGACACTCCTTCGCGCGGGCACGCGTCGCCGGGACCGAGCGTTACGGCTCGGCCCGGCACGACGCGGGTCGGGGATCGGGTCGGCCCGTGCAACGACCGGCCGCGCGGGCGGTGCCGGATCCTTCGCCCAAACGGAAAGAGGTTTATGCCGATGGTCTAGCGCGCCTCGTCTCTTCCGGTGACTTGCCGGAAAAGCCGCGTCATCGAAGGGCTGGATGACGCTCGCGCGGCGCGCTCAGGCTGTGTTCTGCCGATCTCGGGCGGTGGCTACTCCAGGCCGGGGTCGGCGGCGCGGATCAGCTGGCGCAATCCGCCGTAGAAGACCTCGTGGTCGATGACGCCCTTGAGGATGGCCTCGGGATGTCCGGTGACCGCCGGGAACTGTTCCGATGGAAGGGCACTGATAGCGGTCTTGGTGCGCTGCACCACCGCGTCGGGCGTCGCGTGGTCGGTGAAGCAGGCGCAGCCGAGGGTGAACAGGTACATCCGCCGGTAAGCGCGCACCATCTGATCGGGCGTCATCCCCGCGGCGAGGTTGGCGGCGAGCTGCGGTTCGATCAGCCGCTGCATCACCTTCGGCCCGAGCCAGGGTCCGCCGCGACGCATCGCGACGATGCCCGGATGAGCGACGATGAGTTCGTAGAGGGCGGTGAACCGCGCTTCGGTCGCGTCGGCCCACGTGGCGTCGAGGGGCAATTGCGGAATCGTTCCGACAACATAGTCGAGAACACAGCCGTCCAGCGGCACCTTGTACTCGGCGAGCCGGCGGTACACGGTCATGTGCGCGACGCCGAGTTCCTTGCCCAGCCTGCGGAAATTCAGCGCGTCGGCGCCTTCTGAGTCGATGATGCGAAGAGCCGCCCTCGCGATCACGTCGAGCGAGAGCGAATCTTCGCCGAGAGATGGACGAGCCATGGGATACAGCGTAACTTACGGTGTATCAGCTCGGAAGGAGCCGACCAGGCCGGATGGTGGCAATCAGGGCTCGCGGGTTTCGCGCCCCCCGGCTCGCGGCTCCGCGCCCGCTGCGAGGATCGCGCCAGGAATCGAGTGGTCGAAGATGAATGTCGGTGGCGGGGCCAATGCGGGTTCGTTCACGGGCGCTCCTCCCATCGGCCCGGCGGACGTCAAGGCCGCGGCCGGGCGCATCGGCACAAGGGTCCGGCCGGTAACCCTGGTGGCCGCGGACACGAAGCCCTTCGATGAGTCGAGTGTGTACCTGGCCTGCGAGACGACTCAGGTGACCGGTAGTTTCGAGGCGCGCGGCGCGGCGAATCTGGCGCTCTATCACCTGGAGCACGGCGCGCTTCCCGACGCGGGCACGGTCACCGCGGTCTGCGGCAACGGCAATGCGGCGCTGGCCTGCGCATGGGCGGCGCGCGAGACCGGCGGCCGCGTGACGGTCTTCGCCACCGACGAGCCCGATCCGCAGCTCTCGGATCTGGCCGCGCATCGGGACCGCCCGGCCAGGGCCCGGCTGATGCGGCGGCTGATGGAGTTCGGGGCCGAGGTACACAGCGTCGAGGGCGACAGTGAGCAGGCGGCGCGGGCGGCCGCGGATCACGCTCAGCGGATCGGCGGACTCTTCTCGCATCCGTCGGACAATCCGCTCATCGCCATGGGAGCGGGCACCTTGGCCGCCGAGATCAATGATCTGATAGGCGCGGAGATCGACACCATCGTGTTACCGGTCGGCGGCGGACTGCTGGCGGGCACCTGCGCGGCGCTCGAACACACCGGGATCCGCGTCGTGCCGGTCGAGCCGCAGCGCAGCAGGACGCTGAGCGCCGCGCTTGAGGCCGGGTTCCCGATCGACGCACCGGGCGCCGAGGGAGCGACGACTCTGGCGGCGGACTCGCTCGGCGCCCACCGCGTCTCGCAGCTGACCCTGGACCTGGCGCGCTCGGCAGGCTGCGTCCCGGTGCAGGTCACCGACGAGGAGATCGCCCGCGCCCGGCACGCATTGTGGGATCAGCGCCGGATTGCGTCCGAGTACGGCGCGGCGGCCGCGTTCGCGGCGATCCAGTCGGGCGCATACGTGCCGGACGTGTACGAGCGCGTCGTGGTCGTCATCGGTGGCGCGAACACGGACCCGGCGACGCTGGAATCCTGACCCGCGTTTGCTGTCTGTGCCGGTTACCCGCACCCACCCGCGGCCGCCTGCGCTTCGGCCTGCGCTTCCCATACGGCGGCGTCGTCGGGATGCGGCCAGCGGGGCGAACCGCCGCGCCCGGCGATCAGGGTCTCGCTGATCTCACGCAACTGCTGAACCTGTTGCGGAGTCAACTGGTCGAACAGCGAGTTGCGCACGGCCTCGACGTGTCCGGGAGCCGCCCGCTTGAGCATCTCGAAGCCGGAGTCGGTCAGCACGGCGTAGACCACGCGGCGGTCGCCGGTGCACTTCTCCCGGCGCACCCATCCGGCCGCGACCAGCCGGTTGACCGCATGGGTGAGCCTGCTTTGCGAAGCGTGGTTGATCGAGGCGAGGTCGCTCATCCGCATCCGCCGGCCCGGCGAGTCGGAGAGCGCGGCGAGCACCATGTAGTACGTGTGCGGCATGCCGGCGTCGCGCTGGAGCTGCCGGTCGAGGTCCTCGTCGAGCAGGTTGATCGCGGCCAGCAGTGCGAGCCAGGTGCGCTGCTCTTCAGCGGTCAGCCAGCGCGGCTGGGGGGTGCCCGTCTCCGGCGTGCCCGTTGCCCCGGTCATGTGAACCATCCTAACGGTCGCCCGCCACGGTAGAGTCGCCGTCAAGCAGGGGGAACGCGTGAAGGAGCGCGAGATGACACCTGACGGTGCGGCCATTGACTACGACCGGATCGAGGCGGAGCGCGAGCGCATCCGAACGACGTATCTGCGCGAGCAGCGCCCGCGCAGCAGCGCACGGGGCGTGCACCATGTGGCGCTGCTGTGCTCGGACGTGGAGCGCACCGTGCGCTTCTACCAGGAACTGCTGGAGTTCCCGCTCACCGAGATCTTCGAGAACCGCGACTACCGGGGTTCGAACCACTTCTTCTTCGACATCGGCAACGGCAATCTGCTGGCCTTCTTCGACCTGCCCGGCCTCAACCTCGGCGCGTACGCCGAGGTGTTGGGCGGACTGCACCATCTGGCGATCTCGGTGGAGCCGGAGCGCTGGGAGCGGCTGCGCGGAAAGCTGGCCGAGGCAGGGGTGCCGTGCCAGGTCGAAAGCGGCGTCTCGCTCTATTTCCGCGACCCGGACGGCGCACGGATCGAGTTGCTGGCAGATCCGCTCGGCGAGATGTACGGCAACAAGGTGCTGTGACGCGACCGCCGGTCGCGCCGGTTATTCGGACTTGGCCACCGCGCCGACCGCCTTGAGCGAGAGCACGCCGCTCAGCTCTATCTCGCCGGGCGCGGCCTCGATGAGCTTGTCGGAGTCCACGTCGATGATCGGTTCGACGTGCGCCGTGCACGCGCTGCACCGCCGGGCCATCGCCGGGATCTGGGTCAGGCATTCGGGGCAGGTCCGCTTGGCCTTGGCCAGGTCGTGGTGCGGGTTCAGCTCCTCGCTGATCTTGTTGACCGGCAGCACCACGAGGAAGTAGATGGCGGCTGCGGTCAGCGAGAACGCGATGAGCGCGTTGATGAAGGCGCCGTAGGTGAAGGTGCTCCTGCCCAGGTGGAACGCCATGTTGCCGTAGTTGCCCACGTTGCTGGTCGCCCAGTCCACCAGGGGCGAGAGGAACGCCGAGACGAACGCCGCCACCAGCGTGCTGAAGGCCGCGCCGATGACGACACCCACGGCCAGCCCGATCACGTTGCCCCGGATGACGAACTTGAAGAAACCGTTCATTTCCCACCCCAAGGTTGCGCGCGAAACCCACAATCCGCGCGATGCAGTGGGCAGATTGACGTATCGCAGGGCACGTTGTCCAGCCCTCGTGTTCCCGCACCTGATAACGATGCGGGAACACGAGGCGGACAACCCAGCGCTGGATCCTGACGTCGCGTCAGGATCATCTCAGGCCGCAGATCGCAGCGCCTTGAGAAGCCATTCCATCGACTCGAACGAGGGAGCGCCCTGCGACGCCAGGTCGGGCTTGCCCGCGACGGCGGCGACCAGTTCCCAGAACCGGTTGACCCGCCGGTCGAGGTTGGCCTCCATGCTCTCGACCAGTTCCTTGCGCCCGGCTTCGAGGTCGTGCACGCCGACCACCTCGCCCCACGCGGCGATGATCGCCTCGATGCGGACGCGCCCCTCGGCTGAGACCGGGTCGACGCCCTCGGCGTAGGCTTTCTGCGCCTCGGGCGCCAGGACCGTGGCGAACGCGGTCTGCACCAGGTTCCACTTCTCGTCGGAGAGCCGCTGACGCTTCTGCGCGCCGTGCTCGGCCATCTGTCGGCAGCGGGCGACGAAGTCCTCGTCCTGGATCAGCGAGACCAGTTCCACCCAGGCCTCGACCTGTTCGGCGGTCGGTTCCTCGGGCAGGTCGGGGAAGGCGGCGCGCATCATCCGCTCGAACGCGCCGCGCCCGGAGTCCTGCTCGTCCAGGCCGCCGAAGACCTTGTCGAGGTAGCCGTCGAGGATGCGCTTGCGCTCGGCGGCGTCCAGCTTGGCCAGTCGGTGCATCTCTTCCATCTCCATCCAGTCGGATCCGCGGACCGCGACCGCACGCAGCACCGCCTGCCGGAGCCTGAGCACCTTCACCGTGGCGTCGAGGGCGTCCGCATGAGCGCGGGCCACCTCGGCGACGCTTACCTCCTTCGCCAATACGCGGGCGATGGTCGGCAGGTCGATGTCCAGGTCGCGCAGGGTGCGCACGAGGTCGAGGCGGGCGGCCGCCTCGAGGTCGTAGAGCCGGTAGCCGGACGTGCTGCGCCCGGCGGGCTCGACGATCGCGGCGCCGGCGATGCGGGTGTCCGAGTAGAACCGGATGGTGCGCACGGGCACCCCGGTCAGCTGGGACAACTGCCCGATCGTCAGCAATCGCTGCGTGCTGCGGTCTTCCATGTCTCTACGGTTCCGGTTCCAGCTACTGGAGACTCAAGCCCGTTTTCGCGCTGCTGCCACGTGACGCCGGTCACAGCCGTCGCGGTATGGCCGTCCCACCGGATCGCGGTGCGACGGCCCTCCCGCTCTGTGACGCTTGCGGCCGTGCGCGAATCAGGGCACGAGCACGATCTTGCCACGCAGGTGACGCGCCTCGCTCTCCCGATGCGCATCGGCCGCGCGGTCGAGCGGGTATTCCTTCCAGACGAAGACGCGCAGCTCGCCGGCGGCGGCCAGGGTCACGAGCTCGGCAAGCCGCGAGCCGGACCGCCGAGTACCCAACGCCTTGACGCCGAGCCGGGTGGCCGCGGCCTGGTCGACGATCGTGCCGACCCGCTCGGGGTCGCCGACGATCTCCAGCGAGGCTTCGAGCGATTCGCCGCCCGCCGCGTCGAGCGCGGCGTCCACGGCCCCGGACGCGGCGGCGCGCACTCGGTCGATCATGCCGGGGCCGTAGGTCACCGGGATCACGCCGAGTTCGCGCAGGAAGTCGTGGTTCGCTTCGCGCGCCGTCCCGATCACGCGCACGCCGCGTGCGACGGCGATCTGAACCGCCATCAGGCCGACGCCGCCGGCCGCCGCGTTGACCAGAATCGTCTCGCCAGGTTTGACCGCGAGGTCTTCAAGTACCGTCGAGGCGGTCTGGCCGGAGGCGGAGAGCGCGCCGGCCTCGCTCCAGGTCAGCGCGCCGGGCTTGACGGCGAGCAGCTTGGCGGAGGCGACGATCGTGTCCGCGTACGCGCCGTTCGCCGGTCCCAGGACTTCGTCACCGACATTGAACTGGGTGACCTCGGGACCGATCGCGTCGATGACCCCGGCGGCTTCGTTGCCGAGCCGTCCGGGGAAGGTCACCGGCGCCCAGCTCTGCCAGGCGCCGCTGCGCAGCTTGGTGTCGGCGGGCTGGACGCCCGCGGCGCGCACCTTGATGCGCACTTGGCCGGGGCCCGGCTCGGGGTCGGGCAGTTCGGCGATGTGCAGTACTTCCGGTCCGCCGTACTCGTCGTAGACGATCGCTCGTGCCATGGATGAGTGCCCTTCCTCTGCCGCGCACTGGTGCCTTCACCAGTGTCGTGCCCGCTGCACCTGGCAGCATCTCATCCTTTGGTCTCACTGATCGTTTCAGGAGGTGCCGAGCTGCGCACAGCCTCCGCGGCGTGCGCACGACCCTGGCCTGGCGTCGTTCAGTCTTTGATTTCGCAGAGGGTGGCTCCGGCGGTGACGGTCGCGCCGATCTGCGCGGTCAGCGAGACCACGGTGCCGGCCTTGTGCGCGGAAAGCGGCTGCTCCATCTTCATCGCCTCCAGCACCACGATCAGATCCCCGGCCGCGACCACCTGTCCCTCGCTGACCGCGACCTTCACGATGGTGCCCTGCATCGGGGAGGTCAACGCGTCCCCGCTCACCGCCACCACCGCCCGCCCCGCACCAGAGCGCCGCGGCGGGGCCGCCCGCCGCGCCCCCGCGGCGCTCGTGGCCGGGGCCAGGTTGGCGGGCAGCACCACCTCCAGGCGCCGCCCACCGACCTCCACCGTCACGCTCTGACGCTCCTCGCTCTCACCAGCTTCGGCC
>NZ_DATNGK010000056.1:0-38756 GCF_035605935.1 Actinocrinis sp.
GTATCGCCCGCGAGGTGGGTACCGAGGGCAAGCTGGGCGGCCAGGCCCGCGTGCCCGGCGTCGGCGGCACCTGGAAGGACCTGACCGACAACGTCAACGGGATGGCCAACAGCCTCACCAGTCAGGTCCGTAACATCGCGCAGGTCACCACGGCGGTGGCCCGAGGTGACCTGACCAAGAAGATCGACGTCGACGCCTCCGGCGAGATCCTGGAGCTGAAGACCACCATCAACACGATGGTGGATCAGCTCTCTGCGTTCGCCGACGAGGTCACCCGTATCGCCCGCGAGGTGGGTACCGAGGGCAAGCTGGGCGGCCAGGCGCGTGTGCCCGGCGTCGGCGGCACCTGGCAGGGCCTGACCGACAGCGTGAACCAGCTGGCCGGCAACCTGACCACCCAGGTGCGCGCGATCGCCGAGGTGGCCACCGCGGTGACCCGCGGCGACCTGACCCAGCTGATCGACGTGGAGACGGCCGGCGAGGTGGCCGAGCTCAAGGACAACATCAACCAGATGATCGCGAACCTGCGCGAGACCACCCGCCGCAACCAGGACCAGGACTGGCTCAAGGGCAACCTCGCCCGCATCAGTGGCCTGATGCAGGGCAAGCGGGACCTGCTTGCCGTCGCGCAGCTGATCATGGCCGAGCTGACCCCGGTGGTCAACGCCCAGCACGGCGCCTTCTACCTGCGCGAATTCGACTCGGTACGGATGCTGGCCGGATACGGCCGGCTCACCGCACCGCCCGGCGAGAACGGCAGCCCGGCGCCGATCCGGTTCCGCGTCGGCGAGGGCCTGGTCGGACAGGCCGCGGACCAGCGCACCCCGATCCTGGTGGAGGAGGTCCCGTCGGGCTACGTGCCGATCTCCACCGGACTGGGGACCGCGCCGCCGGCCTCGCTGATCGTGCTGCCGGTGCTGTTCGAATCACAGGTGCTCGCGGTTATCGAGTTCGCCTCCTTCCACAAGTTCACCGAGATCCAGCTGGCCTTCCTCGACCAGATCGTGGAGACCATCGGCGTGACCGTGAACACCATCATGGCCAACAGCGTGACCGAGGACCTGCTGATCAAGTCGCAACAGCTGACCGCGCAGCTCGAGGACCGCTCCGAGGAACTGCAGCGCCAGCAGGAGGAACTGCGCCACTCCAACGCGGAACTCGAGGACAAGGCGGCGCTGCTGGCCAGGCAGAACAAGGACATCGAGGTCAAGAACTCCGAGATCGAGCAGGCGCGTCAGGCCCTTGAGGAACGCGCCGACCAGCTGGCGCTGGCCTCGAAGTACAAGTCCGAGTTCCTGGCCAACATGTCGCACGAGCTGCGTACCCCGCTCAACAGCCTGCTTATTCTCGCCAGGCTGCTCGCGGACAACAACGACGGCAACCTCAGCGACAAGCAGGTCGACTTCGCCGAGACCATCCACTCAGCGGGCTCCGACCTGCTCGGCCTGATCAGCGACATCCTGGACCTGTCCAAGATCGAGGCGGGCCGGATGGACGTACAGGCCGCGCCGATAGCGGTCAGCACCCTGGTCGAGTATGTCGAGGCCACCTTCCGCCCGCTCACCGTGGAGAAGGGCCTTGACTTCAACATCAGGCTCGATCCGAAGGTCCCGGCGGAACTGCACACCGACGAGCAGCGGCTCCAGCAGATCCTGCGCAACCTGCTGTCCAACGCGGTGAAGTTCACCGAGCAGGGCTCGGTCGAACTGCGGGTCACCGTGGAGGACACCGTCCCGCTCGGCCCCGCGATCGAGGGCGAGGCCGGCTCGGCCACCGCGCCGCAGCGAGCGATCGCGTTCACCGTCGCGGACACCGGGATCGGCATCGCCGAGGAGAAGCTGCGCATCATCTTCGAGGCCTTCCAGCAAGCGGACGGCACGATCAGCCGCAAGCACGGCGGCACCGGACTCGGCCTTTCCATCAGCCGGGAGATCGCGCACCTGCTCGGCGGCAACATCACCGTGGGTTCCACGCTCGGGCGCGGCTCGGTCTTCACCCTCTACCTGCCGACGGATCAGAACCCTGAATCCACTGGCGCGCACCGTCCGGTCGGCGCGCGGCTGCCCGAGCAGCGCGGCGTGGTCGACGCGCACAGCATGGAGAAGGCGCTGGCCGGCAGCGCGGCCCGGGACCGCGGCAAGGCCAACGGCAAGATGTTCAGCGGGCGTGATGCGGCTCGTGACGAGGCGCAGCGCTTCACAGGACGCTTCAACGGTGAGACCGTTCTCATCGTGGACGACGACGTGCGCAACGTCTTCGCCCTCACCAGTGTGCTGGAACAGCGCGGACTCTCGGTCCGCTACGCGGAGAACGGCCGCGAGGGTATCGACGTACTCGAACGCGCCGACCACATCGACCTGGTGCTGATGGACATCATGATGCCGGAGATGGACGGCTATGCGACGATGGCGGCGATCCGGCGGATGGACCGGTTCGCGCAGCTGCCCATCATCGCGCTGACCGCGAAGGCGATGCACGGCGACCGGGAGAAGGCGCTGGAGGCCGGAGCCTCCGAGTACGTGACGAAACCGGTAGACATAGACCAGCTTCTCGGCCTGATCAGGAGCTGGCTCAATGCCGAGGAGGACGGTCGACCGGTACGGTAGACCGATCGCGGAAACGAACAGGCGGCCGCGGAACCCGGCCGCCGCTGACGGAAGGCGACGCAGCGAGTGGCAGACCGGGCGAAGATCCTGCTGGTCGACGACCGGCCAGAGAACCTGACGGCCCTCGAGGCCGTGCTCGGCGCGCTCGACCAGACGCTGGTGCGTGCGGGTTCCGGCGAGGAGGCACTAAAGGCACTGCTCACCGACGAGTTCGCGGTGATCCTGCTGGACGTCCAGATGCCAGGCCTCGACGGCTTCGAGACCGCCGCGCACATCAAGCGCAGGGAACGTACGAAGGACATTCCCATCATCTTCCTGACCGCGGTTTCCAACGGTCCGCATCACACCTTCCGCGGTTACGCGGCCGGCGCCGTCGATTACCTCTCCAAGCCCTTCGACCCGTGGATCCTGCGGGCCAAGGTCTCCGTGTTCGTCGAACTGCACCGCAAGAACCAACTGCTGAAGGAACAGGCCGCGCTGTTGGCGCACCGCCTCGTGGACGCGAGCGAGGCTCCGGAGGCGGACAACGGTTCGCAGCTTGTCGCCGAGCTGTCGGCGCGGCTGGCCGCGGTCGAGGAGCACGCCCGCACCCTGGAGAAGCTGGCCGGTGACGCGGAACGCGAGTCGGTGCCTCGCGAGGAACTGGCCACCACGGTGGACGTGCTCAGCACGCGACTTTCCCGGTTGCGCTCCGCGATAGACGCCCTGGCCTGACGGTGCTTCAGGCTCCGCTCCGGCGCGGCAACACGCCTCGGCGTTGATCTTCCGCTAGCCTTCCGAGCATGGCGACCTCTGCCCGAACGCCTTCGACCCGGCAGAAGAAGACGGGTTCGGATACGGGCATGTCCGCAACGGGGGATGGCACGGGCAAAGGCAGCTCGGCACGCAACAGCAGCACGAAGAATGGCCGCACCGCCAGCGGTGCGAAGGGGAAGAGCGGCGCGGCGGGTAAGGCGAGCGCGGCCCGGCGTACCGCGAACAACGCCGCAGGCACCAAGACCAAGGGCGGCTCGACTCGGGCCCGGCGGGCCAACCCGTCGAGGCCGGTGACCAAGGGACCGTTCGAGCTGTTCTGGCAGGGCATCGCGGTCGCCATATCCCTGGTCTGGATGGGCGTCGCCCGCTCGGCCGGACACCTGTTTCGCCGCGCCGGATCCGGCGCCCGCAATCTGCACCCCGACCACCGCCGCGACGGCCTCGGCCTCGGCCTGCTGGCCGCCGCCCTGATCGTCGGGGCCGCGGTCTGGCACCAACTGTCCGGCAAGGTCGGCAGCGCCCTGATCACCGTGATCACCGGCGGCGTCGGCGTCCTGGACAAGCTGGTCCCGCTCGTCCTGGTCGGCCTGGCCATCAGGGTCATGCGGCACCCGAGGGAAACCACGCAGGAGGCCGGCCGGATCGCCATCGGCTTGACCTTCCTGACGCTCGGCGTCGCCGGGCTCGTACACATCGCCCGCGGTGCGCCCACGCCCTCGATGGGGGCGCGAGCTATGCGCCACGGCGGCGGGTGGCTCGGTTATCTGGTCTCCGCGCCGATTTCCTCGGTGCTCTCGCAGTGGCTTGCGGTACCGCTGCTCCTGATCGTCATCGCGTTTGGACTGCTGGTTACCACGGCGACGCCGGTGTACCGCATCCCGGACCGGCTGCGCACCTTGCGCTTCAAGGCCGACGCGATGCTGTACCGCATCCTGCGCGGCACGCCGCCGCCTGATCAGATGCCTACCGTCGTCGAGGACGATCCGACCGATCTGCCACGCCCACCGCGACAGCCTAGGCGCCGCAAAGCAGGGCCCATCGATCCCACCCTCGACCCGGCGGACGGCCTGCCGCTCGGCGATCCGGTGCCGGGTCTCGATCCCGACGCTGATCCGGGCGAGGCCGAGCCCACCGTCGTGCTGCCCTTCCCGACCCAGGAACGTAAGCCGGCACGCGGCGGAACTCAGCCTCCGGCCAAGGCGGGAAGCCGCTCGCAGAGCTCTGACGTGCCCGCCGTGCCGCGGGTCGAGCAGCTGACCCTCTCCGGCGACGTCGTCTACCAGCTGCCCGCCCCGGACCTGCTGGCCAAGGGCGTCCCGCTGCGGGTGCGGTCCAGGGCCAACGATCAGGTCGTCGAACAGCTCACCAGCGTCTTCGAGCAGTTCTCTGTCGACGCCCAGGTCACCGGGTTCACCCGCGGCCCGACGGTGACCAGGTACGAGGTCGAACTCGGCCCGGCGGTCAAGGTGGAGCGGATCACCGCCTTGTCGAAGAACATCGCCTACGCGGTGGCCTCGGCTGACGTGCGGATCCTCTCGCCGATCCCGGGCAAGCAGGCCATCGGCATCGAGATCCCGAACATGGACCGGGAGATGGTCTCGCTCGGCGACATCCTGCGCTCCGCGGGCGCCGTCGCGGACCACCACCCGATGCTGGTCGGGCTCGGCAAGGACGTCGAGGGCCGGGACATCACCGCGAACCTGACCAAGATGCCGCATATCCTGGTCGCCGGGGCCACCGGCGCGGGCAAGTCCACCTGTATCAACACGCTGATCACCTCGATCCTGATGCGGGCCACGCCGGACGAGGTGCGCATGGTCCTGGTGGACCCCAAGCGGGTCGAGCTGACCTCGTATGAGGGCATTCCGCACCTGATCACCCCGATCATCACCTCGCCGAAAAAGGCCGCCGAGGCCCTGCAGTGGGTCGTGCGGGAGATGGACCTGCGCTACGACGACCTGGCCGAGTCCGGCTTCCGGCACGTGGACGACTTCAACAAGGCGGTGCGCGCGGGCAAGCTCAAGCCGCTGCCGGGCAGCGAGCGCGAATACCGGCCGTACCCGTATCTCCTCGTCATCGTGGACGAGCTGGCCGACCTCATGATGGTCGCCCCGCGGGACGTCGAAGACTCGATCGTGCGCATCACCCAGCTGGCCCGCGCCGCCGGCATCCACCTCGTGCTGGCCACCCAGCGCCCGAGCGTGGACGTGGTGACCGGCCTGATCAAGGCGAACGTGCCCTCCCGGCTCGCCTTCGCCACCTCCTCGCTGGCCGACTCCCGGGTCATCCTGGACCAGCCCGGCGCGGAGAAGCTGGTCGGCAAGGGTGACGCGCTGTTCCTGCCGATGGGCGCCTCGAAACCGGTCCGGCTCCAGGGCGCGTACCTGGCGGACAAGGAGATCGAGGCGATCGTCAAGCACTGCAAGGAGCAGCTCAAGCCGGAGTACCGCCCGGACGTCATCGAGACGGCCGAGAAGAAGCGCGACATCGACGAGGAGATCGGCGACGATCTCGAGCTGCTGATCCAAGCCGCGGAGCTGGTGGTCTCCACCCAGTTCGGCTCCACCTCGATGCTCCAGCGCAAGCTGCGGGTCGGCTTCGCCAAGGCGGGCCGCCTGATGGACCTGCTCGAGTCACGCGGCGTGGTCGGTCCCTCCGAGGGCGCCAAGGCCCGCGACGTCCTGATAAGACCGGACGACCTTCAGCAACTGCTTGACTCGCTTCAGCCGCAGCAATAACCCCCAGGGCGTGCCCCGAACGACAACGCCGCAGTGACGGATCGCTGCCTCGCGCGTTAGGCCGGGCGAAGGAAAGCCAATCGGGCGAAAGCGGGTGGCCGGAGGGGAGGGCCGCCGCCGGGCAGGGCATAGCTGTCCACAGACGCACGGCCGCGATCTCTGGAAGCACGGGCGCGGGCGGTGCGGCGCCGGAAAGTTCAGCGCACGACGAGAGGCGGGATCCAGGTGGCGCAGGAGCAGGGCGAGCAGCGGGATCCGCATCGGCTGATCGGCGAACGGCTCCAGCGGGCGCGTTTGGCCGCCGGACTCACCGCGCGTCAGATCAGCGAGCGCACCCGTATCACGCCCGAAGTGCTGCACCGGATCGAAGTCGGCGAGTTCGCGCAGTGCGGCGGAGATGTATACGCACGTGGGCATATCCGTGCCTACGCCCAGGCCGTCGGCCTTGATCCCGCGCCGCTCCTCGCCGAATACGGTGCGATCCGGCTGCCCCCGCTGACGAAGCGTGACCTGCGCAAGCCCCGCGTCGCCGCACAGCCCGCGAAGGAGGCGGTCGGTACCGCACCACGCGGTGCGCAGAAGGCAGCAGCGCAGCGGGCACGCTCGGTGCTGCCGACGATCGTGCCGGGAGCGGTGCCGTCTCTCGTACCGATGGCGGGCGCGACCCCACCGCCCGAGCTGCCCCCGCTCAGGCACCGGCGCCGCGGCGACTTCACCGACGCCGACGCCGGTTCAGCTGCCGCACTCATCGCCGGGAGCGACGGGCCGCCGGTCAACGAGCGCCCGGCCGCGTTTCTCGCGGGCGCCAAGACCCCGGCCAAGTCCGGGGCCAACTGGTCGCTCGCGCTGATCGGCGCGCTCGCCGCGGTCGGGCTGGTCGCCGCGGTGCAACTGTGGCCGAGCAGTTCCGGCGGGGCCGCGCACGCCGCGGCGGGTTCTGCCGCCGCGGGCTCGAGCCACACGCAGCCGAAGGTCGCGCCGGTCAAGCACCCCGCGGCCGTCGCTCCCACGCCCTCGGCAGTGCCCACGCCCAAGACGGTTGATCTGCGCGTCGTCGCGGGTAAGGCGCCCAGCTGGCTCGGCGTCACCAACGCGGCCGGGCAGCAGCTGTTCTGGAACATCCTGCAGCCGGGTCAGTCTCAGGAGTTCACCGACGCGAACAAGCTCGACGTCATCGTTGGCGACGCATCCGCCGTGGATCTCGTCGTGAACGGGCACAACCTCGGCGCGCAAGGCAGCTCCGGGCAGGTATTCCGCGCCTCGTACAACCCACAGTCCGGCAATTAACGCACTGAGCAGCGTCGTTCCGCGCTAGTGCTTCGGCGCTACTTCCTACACGCGGCCTAGGCACCGGACGTCTCCCGATACCCTTGTGGACATGTCCAGCACTGTGCCCACGGACCTCGGGGGCCGCACCGTCGCCCTGATCACCCTCGGCTGCGCCCGCAACGACGTCGACTCCGAGGAGCTGGCGGGCCGACTCGCGGCTGAGGGCTGGAGCCTCGTCGACGACCCGGCGGCCGCCGAGGTCGCGGTCGTCAACACCTGCGGCTTCGTCGACGCCGCCAAGAAGGACTCGATCGACACGCTGCTGTCCGCCGCCGACCTGAAGGGCAACGGCGTCACCAAGGCCGTCGTCGCGGTCGGCTGCCTCGCGGAGCGCTACGGCGTGCAGCTCGCCGAGGAACTGCCCGAGGCGGACGCTGTCCTCGGGTTCGATCAGTACCAGCAGATCGGTGACCGGCTGCGCACGATCCTTGGCGGCGGGCACGTTGCGTCGCACACGCCCTCCGACCGCCGCAAGCTGCTGCCGCTGACACCGGTCGAGCGCGCGGCGGCGACGGGGTCCGTGTCTGTGCCTGGTCACGGCGAGCCGGTAATCCGTTCAGGCATCGCCGATCTCCCTGACGGCGTCGCACCGGCGTCCGGGCCGCGTGCCCTGCGTCGTCGCCTCGGCGATGGCCCCTCCGCCGCTTTGAAGCTGGCCTCAGGCTGCGACCGCCGATGTTCTTTCTGCGCTATCCCGTCCTTCCGCGGCGCGTTCCTCTCCCGCCGCCCCGCCGACATCCTGGCCGAGGCGCGGTGGCTCGCCGAGCAGGGAGCGCGTGAAATCGTGCTGGTCAGCGAGAACTCCACCTCCTACGGCAAGGATCTCGGGGACATCCGGCTGCTGGAGACCCTGCTGCCGGAACTCGCCGCGATCGACGGCCTCGACTGGATCCGCGTCTCCTATCTTCAGCCGGCCGAGACGCGCCCGAGCCTGAT
Organism: Actinocrinis sp.; assembly: GCF_035605935.1. GTDB lineage: Bacteria > Actinomycetota > Actinomycetes > Streptomycetales > Catenulisporaceae > Actinocrinis. The sequence goes on from NZ_DATNGK010000056.1 coordinate 8,366, forward strand.
CGACGCGATGGCGGCCACGCCCAAGGTGGTGCCCTACTTCGATCTGTCCTTCCAGCACAGCGCCCCGGATGTACTGCGCCGGATGCGGCGTTTCGGCGACACCGAGCGCTTCCTCGACCTGCTCGGCTCGATCCGGGAGAAGTTGCCGCAGGCCGGCGCGCGCTCGAACTTCATCGTCGGCTTCCCCGGCGAGAGCGAGGCCGACTACAAGGAGCTGGAGGGCTTCCTGACCGAGGCGAGGCTCGACGCGATCGGGGTCTTCGGCTACTCGGATGAGGACGGCACCGAGGCCGCCGGTTTCGAGGGGAAGCTGGACCAGGATGAGATCGACGAGCGGGCCGCGAGGCTGTCCGAGCTGGCCGAGGAGCTGACCGCGCAGCGCGCCGCCGAACGGATCGGCGAGCGGATCGAGGTACTGGTCGAGCGGGTCGAAGCCGGCGGTCACGAAGTCGCCGGCGGTCAGGATGGAGAACAGGCCGAAATTGAGGGCCGCGCGGCTCAGCAGGGACCGGAGACCGACGGCTCGGTACGCCTCATCGGCCAGGCCGCGGCCGGGCTACGCGTCGGCGCGTTGATTAGCGCGCTCGTCGTGGACAGCGACGGGGTCGACCTCGTCGCGGAGTTGGTGTGACCGCCCCGGCGCAGCCTCCGGCCGTCGCGGGTGGGCCACCGGACCGCGAGGTCGAGCGCGCCGCCGTGCCGCTGTGGAACATCGCCAACATCCTGACCCTCGTCCGGCTCGCGCTGGTGCCCGTCTTCGCGGTGCTGCTCCTGCACGCCGATGGCCGGGAGACCTGGTGGCGGCTGGCCGCGGCGGTCGTGTTCATGATCGCCTCGTTCACCGACCGGCTCGACGGTCAGCTGGCCCGCGAGCGCGGCCTGATCACCGACTTCGGCAAGATCGCCGACCCGATCGCGGACAAGGCGCTGATGGGCACGGCGCTGGGCGCGCTCAGCGCCCTCGGCATGCTGTGGTGGTGGGTCACCGTGGTGATCCTTGTGCGCGAATTCGGCATCACGCTGCTGCGCTTCTGGGTGATCAAGTACGGCGTCATCGCGGCGAGCCGGGGCGGAAAGCTCAAGACGCTGCTGCAGGCTCTGGCCATCTGGATCTACGTGCTGCCGCTCGGTGCCGTGCCCGGTCTGGCCTGGCTGACCTGGGTGAGCACCGTGATCATGGCGGCTGCGCTGGCGGTGACCGTGGTGACCGGCGGCGATTACGTGCGCCAGGCCATTCGGCTGCGGCGATCGGCCGGCACCGGCGCTGGGGCGGGCGCGGGCCATGGCAGCGTGACCGTGGAACTTAGCGCTCAGGGAGAACCGGCTCCTTCCGGCGCGTCGGACGCCGACGGCGCCGAGGCGGCGGAACGTGCGGCCAAGTGACCGACGGCTCGTACCACCCCGAACCTAACCCGGCTCAGCTGGCGGACCTGGCCGAGCAGGTGCTCGCCCGCGCCCGCTACCTGCGCTTGACCGTCGCCGTCGCCGAATCGCTCACGGGAGGACAACTCGCCGCCGCTCTCACCGCCGTGCCCGGAGCGTCGGCCGTCTTCCGCGGCTCCGTTACCGCATACGCGACCGACCTAAAGGCAGCAGTCCTCGGCGTTGACGGCATCCTGCTCGATCAGGTCGGTGCGGTACACGGCGAGGTGGCCAGCCAGATGGCCGAGGGCGTGCGCCGCTTATGCCGCGCCGACCTCGGCTTGGCGACCACCGGCGTCGCCGGGCCGGAACCGCAGGACGGTCAGCCGGTCGGTACCGTCTTCGTCGCGGTCGCCGGTCAGGAAGGAGTCGAGTTCGAGCAATGCCGCTTCGGCGTCGGCGACGGCGCCCCCGCACAGGATCGAGCCCGTATCCAGCACCTCTCCGTCGCCGCTACGTTACAACTGACGTTGCGTTATCTCGGTATGCGGACCGGAAGTTAACGGGTCAACAAAAGATTCCCAGCTTTCGCATGAACCGGCCGCTGGCGTGGCACGTCTCAGAGTGAGTACCCGCTCGCTGGAGTCCGGGAATAGCCGCAGGACGCTTAGCGGTTGCGTACGGTTGTAGTGCCGGTTCAGCTTTCACCGCCCGCGGTGAAGGCGGCGGCGCGAGCCGCCGAAAGCGGGTACGGTGGCGAGAAGACCTAGTGAGGGAGGGAGCGACGACATGATCCTCATCCGTCGCCTGCTCGGCGAGGTGCTGCGGCGCAAGCGGCAGGACGAGGGGCGCACGCTGCGCCAACTCGCCGCCGAAGCGCGGATCTCGCCGGGATACCTCTCCGAGATCGAACGGGGCCAGAAGGAACCGTCCTCAGAGCTGCTCGCCGCCATCTGCGACGCGCTCGACATCAAGCTGTCCGACCTGCTGCGCGAGGTCTCGGTCGACATGGCCGCCGCCGAGCTGGCCGCGCGGATCGAGGCGGAGCGGATCGGCGCGTCCATCACCGGTACGGCGTCGGTGCCCCAGGCCCGCGTCGGTGCGACGCCGGTCAAGAGCGTCGCGCTGGCGAAGCCGGTGGCGCGCACCGTGGCCCGTCCCGGCGCCCGTCCGGCGCCGCGTCCGGTCACCCGCCGCGTTCCGCCGCCGGTCGCCACCGGCAGCGCCCCGGTACCGAGCGCGGTACTCGCGCAGACCGTGCTGGACTCGACGTCGCGGCTCGGCGACGCGCCGACCGTCCCGACCAAGACCGCCGCCTCCCGCGCCGCGATGGGTCCGATGACCCCGCTCGGCCCGGTCGCCAACGTCGGCATGGCCGGCGGCCATGTCCTGCCGGGCGAGGGCGAGATCATGTTCGCCTTCCCGCTGATGAATCTCGGCGACTTGGCGCTGCGATAGCCGCATCATCCGTTACGACGGCGGCCGACGGGTATGCGTTACCCGTCGGCCGCCGCAGTTCGTGATTACTCATAAATCGGTCGCTCGGCCCGATTCGGCCGTGCGACCATCGAGAGGCAAGGCCGCCCGAAGCGGCGGACGCCTCTGAAGGGAAGATATGACCAACTCGCGCCACCTCGTAAATCAGAGCAGCACCGACGAGGAGGAGCGTTACGGCGTCGATCCCCGCTACGGTGCTGATCCGCAAGATGTAAACGACCCCAGCGCCGACGGTTATGACGGCGACCAACTCGACTTGGCCGACCGCCAGTCGCTGCGCCGGGTCGCCGGGCTCTCCACCGAGCTCGAGGACGTCACCGAGGTCGAATACCGGCAGCTTCGCCTCGAGCGGGTAGTGCTGGTCGGGGTCTGGAACTCCGGGACCGCGGCCGACGCCGACGCCTCGCTGCGGGAACTGGCCGCGCTCGCCGAGACAGCCGGCTCGCAGGTCCTCGAAGGCGTCACCCAGCGCCGCGACCGGCCTGACCCGTCGACCTACATCGGTTCCGGCAAGGCCCGTGAGCTGCGCGAGATCGTCGCCTCCTCCGGGGCGGACACCGTCATCTGCGACGGCGAGCTGACCCCGGCCCAGCTGATCCACCTGGAAGACGTGGTCAAGGTCAAGGTCGTGGACCGCACGGCGCTGATCTTGGACATCTTCGCCCAGCACGCCCGCTCCCGGGAGGGCAAGGCGCAGGTCGCCCTGGCCCAAATGCAGTACATGCTGCCCCGGCTGCGTGGTTGGGGTCAGTCGCTCTCCCGGCAGATGGGTGGCGGCGGTACCTCAGGCGGCGGCGGGATCGCCACCCGCGGTCCTGGTGAGACGAAGATCGAGCTGGACCGGCGGCGGATCCGGGAGAAGATGGCCCGCATGCGCCGGGAGCTGGCCGACATGGGCAAGTCCCGGTCGACCCAGCGCCAGGAGCGCCGGCGCGGCGCGGTACCGGCGGTGGCTCTGGCCGGTTACACCAACGCCGGCAAGTCTTCGCTGCTCAACCGGATCACCGGAGCCGGAGTGCTGGTGGAGGACGCGCTGTTCGCCACCCTGGACCCGACTGTGCGCCGGGCGCAGACCTCCGGCGGCCGCGCCTTCACCATCGCGGACACCGTCGGATTCGTCCGGCACCTGCCGCACCTGCTGATCGACGCCTTCCGCTCCACGCTGGAGGAGGTCGCCGACGCCGACCTGATCCTGCACGTGGTCGACGTGTCCGATCCGGACCCGGAGGGCCAGATCGCCGCGGTGCGTGAGGTGCTCGGGGAGATCGGCGCCGCGAAGGTGCCCGAGATCGTGGTGCTCAACAAGGCGGACGCGGCCGACCCGGAGACGGTGGCCCGGCTGCTGCGCCGCGAACCGCACTCGGTGCTGGTCTCGGCCCGCACCGGGGAGGGCATCGACAAGTTGCTCGCCGCGGTCGAGGCGGACCTGCCGAGGCCGGCGATCGAGGTCGACGCGCTGGTGCCCTACGGCCGGGGCGACCTGATCGCGCGGGTGCACTCGACCGGTGAGCTGCTGAGCGAGACGCACCTTGAGTCGGGAACCCGGATCGTCGCGCGGGTGGACGCCACCCTCGCGGCCGCGCTCGAAGAGTTCGCGGCGGTGTAACGCGCCGACGCTTCACAACGCTCCACCTCCGTCGCAGACCGGCCCGCGAGTCCTGACTCGCGGGCCGGTCTGCTCATCGCACGACTCACTCTTCGCGGTGACGTTCGGTTGACCTAGCGATCACTGTAGGTAAGGCTTACCTCACTTGATCGTCCGGCGCGGCTAGCCGGTCCGGGGTCCAGTGGGGAGTGGTGAGATGGCCGTCAGCAGCACCGCGATCCTGGATCGGCAGCGCGACCGCGAATCCGCGGCGCGCAGCTACGCGCGACACCTGCCGATCGTGCCGGTCCGCGCCGAGGGAATGACGATCTACGGCGCTGATGGCCGCGCCTACCTCGACTGCCTTTCCGGCGCGGGCGTCCTCGCGCTCGGCCACAACCATCCGGTCGCCGTAGCCGCCATCCGCCGAGTGCTCGACTCGGGTGCGCCACTGCACGTGCTCGACCTCGCGACGCCGATCAAAGACGAATTCACTGAGACGTTGCTTGGCATCCTGCCGCCAGACTTGGCCAGGGATGCGCGCATCCACTTCTGCGGGCCGTCCGGCGCAGACGCGGTCGAGGCGGCTATCAAGCTCGCCCGGATCGCCACTGGAAACACCGGGCTCATCGCGTTCACGGGCGCGTACCACGGCATGACCGCAGGCGCCTTGGCCGCTACGGGCAACAACGCGATCCGTATGCCGACGCGCGTTAACGACGCTGGCGTCACCCGCCTTCCCTATCCGCAGAGCTTTCGCTGCCCGTATGGCGTCGGCGGCGCGGAGGGCGCGCGAATCGCCACTGAGCAGTTGCGGCGGCTGCTCGACGATCCCGGCAGTGGCCTGACTCCTCCCGCAGCACTCATCGTCGAACCCGTACAAGGCGAAGGCGGAGTCATTCCAGCGCCTGACGAGTGGCTGCGTGCGGTACGAACGCAGAGCGCTGCACACGGGATCCCGCTGATCGCCGACGAGGTGCAGACAGGGCTGGCCCGCACCGGCGAATTGTGGGGAGTGGACCACGCGGGCGTCACACCGGACGTCATGGTCCTCTCGAAGGCCATCGGCGGCGGGTTGCCGCTCGCGGTGATCGCGTACCGCTCGTCACTCGACCTATGGGCCGAAGGAGCGCACACCGGCACGTTTCGCGGCCAACAGCTTGCTATGGCCGCAGGAACGGCAACGATCAGGTACGTGATGGAACACGACCTAAGCACTCGTGCCCGCAAATCGGGCGAAGAGATCCGTACCGCTTTCGAAGGGGCCGCCGACGAGCTGCCCGCGATCGGCGAGGTGCGCGGCCGCGGCCTGATGCTGGGCGTCGAACTGGTCGAACCGGACGGCGCGCCGGACGCGCTCGGCGCCCGCCCCGCCGCGCCTGAACTGGCCCACGCGGTTCGCGGCGCCGCGCTGAGCCGGGGCGTGCTGGTCGAACTCGGCGGCCGGCACGGAAGCGTCCTGCGCCTGCTGCCGCCGCTCACGATCACGGATTTGGAGGCCGAGCAGGTCGTCAGCCTGCTGATCGATTCGATCGAAGAAGCGCAGGGCCGGTACAGCAGGCTCCGGGCGCAGGCCGGTGCACGCGCATGACCGAGACCGAGATCGCGGCCGAGATCCCAAACGAGGTGCCGGCCCAGGTCGCATCCGCGATCCCAAGTGTGCGGACCGACGCAATCGAGCCCGCGGCGCCAGCGCGGGCCGATCGGCCGCTGCCGCCCGGCGGTCCCGCCGCGGTGGCCGAACGAGTCCGCGCCGCGCTCGGACCGGTGCTGCCCGAGCAGGGCCGGGGCCAAGCCGCCTTCGACGAACTCGCCGCACTCGTCGTCGCGGAGACCGTCCACGCCAGTCACCCACACACCGCCGCGCACCTGCACTGCCCGACGCTGCCGGTGGCCGTGGCCGCCGACACTCTGGTCGCCGCGCTCAATCCGTCGATGGACTCCTGGGATCAGTCCGCCGCGCCGAGCGTCATCGAGGACGAACTCATCCGTGCCCTCGCCGGACTCTGCTTCGGGGACCAAGCCACGCACCCGGGCGGGACCGTGACCACCGGCGGTAGCGAGTCGAATCTCATGGCCCTGCTGTTCGCCCGGGACGAGCTGATTCGCCGCGCCTACGACGTCGATCCGGCCGAGGACGGCATCCCCGGCTACGCCGCCGGTCGCCTGCGCATCCTCTGCTCGGCTGTCTCACACTTCTCCATCGCACGGTCCGCCGCGCTGCTCGGCCTAGGGGAGCGGGCCGTCGTTCCGGTACCGGTCGGCCCGGATCACCGCATGGATCCGCACGCCCTGGAGCGCATCGCGGCTCGGCTCGTTGGCGACGGCGACCGCATCGTCGCGGTGGTGGGAACGGCCGGAACGACCGACGCTGGCGCTATCGATCCGCTGGAGGACTGCGGCCGCGTGGCTCACAAATACGGGGCCTGGTTCCATATCGACGGTGCTTACGGCGGTGCGCTGATCTTCTCCGACGTGCGCCGTGACGCGCTGCACGGCGTTGCTACGGCTGACTCGGTGACACTGGACCTGCACAAGTTCGGCTGGCAGCCGATTCCGGCCGGGGTACTGCTGTGCCGCGACCGCGCCGCCTTCGGCACGCTGACCCGCCGCGTCGCCTACCTGTCAGCCCTCGACGACGAACGCGCCGGATACCCGAACCTGCTGGATCGCTCGCTGCGCACCACGCGCCGCGCCGACGCGATCAAGATCGTCGCTACGTGTCAGGCACTCGGCCGCTCAGGGCTTGACACCTTGATCGAACGCTGTTTCGCCCTCACGGCACACGCCGCGGCGGTACTGCGTGAGCACCCTGATTTCGAGCTCGACCGGGAACCTGGGCTGACGACCGTTCTGTTCCGCTACCGGGCCAAACACGGCGACCCGGACCTGGTCAACGCGGCGCTGCGTCGCAGGCTGCTGACGGAAGGCGCGGCCGTCATCGGACGAACCGAGCTACCGATAGTGAGCACCGCAGACGGGGCGGGCGGCCCGGCCCCATCCGGATCGCTGAGGCTCAAGCTGACTCTGGTCAATCCGGAGACGTCGAGCACCGATCTCGACCGGCTGATCGAGCTGATCGCCGCCGCGGGCGCGGCTGAGGACCAGCCCCGCTAGCCAGCCCAGCCCGAATTCAATGCAGCACCACACCAGCGAACGGTTTCCGGAGGACCTGCACGTGAGCCCGACGAGCCAATTGGCGCCCCTTGACGTCTCGCCGGAGACAGACGCGGTAGCGGACGCTGGGCCGGCGACCGGCCGGACCGTCGATCCGGCCACGTATCAGCGCGCGGCCGACCGGCTTACGGTGGAGGCGTTGCTGCGCTGCTGGATCCGCGAACGACGGCTCCCGCCGCCGAACGAAGGCGAACAGCTCACCGTCGACCTCGGCGACAGCATCCTGCGAGTCCCGGTGGAGTACTGGTCACGCACCGGGATTCACCGACTCGGAGCGGCGGCCGGACCGCTCGGACCGCTGAGCCCCGGCGCGCTGGCCCGACTGCTCGGCGAGGCGGCAGGCGCGAGCGGAGAAGGGCTCGAACAGCTCGTGCAGCGCGCCGTGGAATCCGCCGCACGCATTGCCGCGCATCTCGAGGCCAGGGCGACGATTCCGGCGCCCAGAGAGCCCGCCACGCCCTTCCTGGTCGCCGAGCAGGGCCTGCTGGCCGGGCACCCGCTGCACCCGACGCCGAAGAGCCGCGATGCGCTGACCGCGACTGAGGCCGCGCGCTACTCGCCCGAACTGCGCGGCTCGTTCCCGTTGCACTGGTTCGCCGCCGCGCCGGAACTCGTCGCGCATGACAGCGAACTCGGCCCCGCCACACCTGATCTCGCGGCTTTCCTCAGTGGTCTGACGAGGAGCGATGGCGACGACCGCGTGCTCGTGCCAGCGCATCCGTGGCAGGCGAACGCGTTGCTGCAGCGCGACAACGTCCGTGAGCTGATCGCCTCAGGACGCCTTGAACATCTCGGCGAGGCCGGCCCGACCTGGTATCCGACGTCATCCGTGCGCACCGTGTACCGGCCCGATCAGCCGGTCATGCTCAAGCTCTCGCTCGCGCTGCGCATCACCAACTCGCGGCGCGAGAATCTGCGCAAGGAACTGCTGCGCGGGGTCGAGGCGCACCGGCTGCTCTCCGGTCGGCTCGGCATGCAGCTGCTCACCGCTCATCCGGGCTTTCGCGCCCTCACCGACGCCGGGTTCCTAGCCGTGGACGGTGTACCAGGACTCGACGTCTCCTTCCGGCATTCGCCGTTCCGGCCGAGTGACCACGTGTTCTGCCTCGCCGCGCTCACCGACCTCGGCCGCGGTGCGATCGCGGCTGACGGGCACCCGCACGAACTGGCCGCGCATCTGCACAGCCTCGCCGCGACGGAAGGGCGGCCGGTGCGCGCCGTCGGCCTTGAGTGGTTTGCGCGATATGTGACCGCGCTGATCACGCCGCTGCTATGGCTCGACGCAGAGCACGGAGTGACGTTGGAGGCGCATCAACAGAACACCCTGATTCAGCTCGACGCCGCGGGCTATCCGGCTGCCGGCTGGTACCGCGATAATCAGGGATTTTACTATCGCGCCTCGCGGATCGCGCATCTCGAAGCGATCAGCGGGATCCGCGCGCTCGGGCAGGCCAGCGAGACGATCGTCGCCGACGACGTGGTCACCGAACGGCTGCTGTACTACGTCGGCATCAATAATCTGATGGGCGTCGTGGGGGCGCTCGGCTGCGCTCGGATCGCACCAGAGCGTGACCTGCTCGGTTTGGCGGCCGACCTGCTCGCGCCATTGCGCGGCCACCAGCCCGTTGACCTGCTGCTCGGCGCGAACATGTTGCGCTGCAAGGCGAACCTGCTCACCCGCGCCGCCAACTTGGACGAACTTATCGGCGACTTGGCCACGCAGTCGGTGTACGTCGAGTTCGCCAACCCCTTCGCAGGACTCTCACAGGAAGCCGGCGTCGGCACGTCGTTCGGAGGCGCCGCGTGACCGAACTACTCGCGGCTCCCGCCTGGTGGGACCTCTCCACCGCGGCCGGGCGGTTTACGCTTTGCCCGGTAAAAACCGACCGCGACCTCCTGCTCATCCACCGGTGGATGAACGATCCAGACGTTGCTCGCTATTGGGATCTACCGGGGCCGATCGAGCGGACGGCTGCGCATCTGGCCGAACAGCGAGCTTTTACGCACACCGAGCCCTACCTCGCGCGACTTTCCGGTCGACCGATCGGCTATTGGGAGCTGTATCGCGCAGCCGAAGACCGGCTGGCTGCATACTATCCGGCCCAAGGCGACGACCTTGGCGTCCACCTGCTTATCGGCGAATCGAACCTCCGCGGCGTCGGGCTCGGCGCCACGCTGCTTACGGCCCTCTGCGATGCGATCCAACGTGAGTCGCGTTGCCGCATCGTCGCAGAGCCCGACGAACGCAACGTCGCATCTGTGCGAGCTTTCCTGGCAGCAGGATTCCGGGCAACCGGGACTATCCAGCTGCCCGAGAAGCGGGCCACCCTCGTCATCCGCGACCTGCCGACGCGAGACGTGCAGATCAGGACCGACCCGGCATGACCTTCGAGCCCTGCTACGACCTGATCGGCATCGGTCTCGGCCCGTTCAACCTCGCGCTGGCCGCGCTGGCCGGCCCGGTCGCCGGCCTGCGCACACTCTTTCTGGACGAGAAGCCGCGCTTCGCTTGGCATCCCGGCATGATGGTCGACGGCGCGACACTCCAGGTGCCGTTCCTCGCCGACCTGGTAACCCTGGTCGATCCCACGAACCGGCATAGTTATCTGGCGTATCTGCGCGACACCGGCCGGCTATTCGAGTTCTACTTCGCCGAGCGGTTTCACATCCCTCGCGCTGAGTACGAGTCCTACTGCCGTTCGGTCGCCGAGTCGCTTCCAGCGTGCCGCTTCGGATTCCGAGTGACCGCAGTACATCAGGCCACATTGCCGGACGGCCGTGACGGTTTCACGGTGACGTTCGCTGGAGGCGGCGACAAAACCCACAGAGTGCTCGCCGCTAATGTCGTGCTCGGCATCGGCACAGAACCAATCGTGCCGGACTCACTGCGAGGGCTCTGGCGTGAGGCTGGTCCACTGGCGTGCCACAGCGCGCACTACCTCAACCACGCCAGCCTGATCCGCTCGGCCGACGACGTGACGGTGCTTGGCTCGGGCCAGTCCGGTGCGGAAGTTGTGCTCGACCTGCTACGCACCTGGCACCGTCCCGGCCACCGGTTGCGCTGGCTTACCCGCAGCGCCGCGTTCGAGCCGATGGAGTACTCGAAGCTCGGCCTCGAACACTTCACGCCCGATTACACCGACTATTTCCACGCCTTGCCTGCCGACGAGCGCGCCGCCCTGCTGTCGGGTCAGGGACGCCTGTACAAAGCCGTCTCCGCGGACACACTCGCTGCGATCCGCGACGAACTAGACGCGCGCTCGTTCAGGCACGGCGTCGCCGACACGGGAGTGACGCTCATGCCAGGGGTCGAAGCAGTCCGCGGCAATCGCTCCGATGACGTCCTCAGCCTCGCGCTAAGGCATCGCAGCACTGGTAGGGCGATGACCGTTCGCACCGAACGACTCGTACTTGCCACTGGCTACGCCCCGCGCAAGCCGGATTGCCTCGCACCGATCGATGCGCTCATCGAGCACGACTCAGAGGGCCGGTTCCGCATCGAGCGTGATCATCGTGTCCTCATGACTGGAACGCGCGCAGGCCTGTACGTACAGAATGCCGAGGTACACACGCACGGCGTTGGCACTCCAGACCTCGGCCTTGGCGCGTACCGCGCAGCGGAGATCCTCAACGCCGTAACCGGACGGCCGGTCTACCCGTTGCCCAGCCGTACCGCGCACATCGCGTTCGCCCCGACGGTGGCGGCAGCCGCCGATCCGGGCATCGCAATCGACCTGGAGGACCCCGGCCATGAGCAGCACCGCAGCCAGTACCAGCGGGCCGAGTCAGGCGGTTCCCGCACCGCCGTCCCCGCCCGCTGACCCCGAGCTGCGCTGGCGGCACGCAGGCCGAACGCTGCTGGCGAAGACCATCGCCGAACTCGCCTACGAGGAGCTTCTGGTTCCTGCGGTGCAGGAGGACGGCTGGCATGTCGTCCACCTCAGCGGTTCAGCGCAAGATCACGAGCGACTCAATGGACACGTGAGTGCAAGCGGCCTTGGGAATGGTCCCGGCGCCGCGACGACGACCTCAACCGAGTACCGTTTCCGTGCCGATCGGGGCGCGTATGGGTCCTGGTTCGTCGACCCCGGTTCCGTGCGCCGCAGCGGGCACCCCGCCGCCGACCCCCTCGCCTTCATCGCGGACGCCGCGCCCTCCCTCGGCCTCTCCGGCGAGACCGCAGGTCACCTCGTGCGTGAAATGGCCGCGACGCTCGCTGCCGACGCCCAGATCCTCGCCACCGCGACGTTAACCGCCGCAGAGCTAGCAGAGCTCGACTACGCACAGCTCGAAGGCCACCAGACCGGACACCCGTGGATCGCGTTCAACAAGGGACGCATCGGCTTCTCGTCGAGTGACACGCTGCGTTACGCGCCCGAGGCTCGCCAACCGGTCCGCTTGCCGTGGATCGCAGTACGCGACGATTTGGCGCATTACCAGGCTGTCCCCGGCTTGAGTGCGCGCCGCCTTTACACCGAGGAGCTGTCACCAGCGGCGCGTGTGCGGTTCGGTGCGGAGCTGATCAGGCGCAGCTGCAACCCGGCGCGTTACTGGTGGCTACCGATCCACCCGTGGCAGTGGGACGAGACGATTCAACCGCTATACGGAGCTGAGATTGCGTCAGCTCGCCTTGTGTACCTGGGCGAGGGCGACGACTCGTACCTGCCTCAGCAGTCGATCAGGACCTTTAGCAATGTCAGCGTGCCGCACCGGCGCCACGTGAAGCTCCCGCTGTCCATCCTCAACACGATGGTCTGGCGCGGTCTGCCTACTGACCGCACGCTCGCCGCACCGGCCCTCACGGCGTGGCTTCAGGGCATCGCGGCGAGCGACCCGTTCCTCACCGATGACTGCAAGGTGATCCTGCTCGGCGAAGTCGCATCCGTCACGGTCGACCACCCGGTGCTCGACCGCATCGACGCGGTCCCGTACCAGTACCGCGAATTGCTGGGAGCGATCTGGCGCGAACCGTTGCCGTCCGCGCTCCATGAGGGGGAGCGGGCCCGCACGCTTGCCTCGTTGCTGTCCTTCGGTGCGGATGGTCGGCCGCTTGTGGCCGAACTCGTCGCGCGATCCGGCCTCGATGCCCGGGCGTGGCTGGAACGCCTCTTCAGCGCCCTGCTGCCGCCGCTGCTGCGCTTCCTTTACGCCTACGGAACAGTGTTCTCGCCGCACGGGGAGAACGCGGTCGTGGTCTTTGACGAGCGCGACATTCCGGTGCGGCTGGCGGTCAAGGACTTCGTCGACGACGTCAACCTCGCCGCCGCCGATCTACCGGAACTCGCGGACCTACCGCAGCAGGTAGCGTCCGTGATGTTGCGCGAACAACCGGACTACCTCTGCCAATTCCTGCATAGCGGCCTGTTCATCGGACATTTCCGCTACCTGGCCCGGATCTGCGAACAGCAGCTCGAGGTCCCAGGCGCCGAATTCTGGTCCCTCGTTCGCGCGACAATCCGCGGGTACCAGAACAGGTTTCCGGAACATGCGGACCGTTACGCACTATTCGACCTCGGCAAGCGGCACATCGACCGGCTCTGCCTGAACCGCAACCGGCTGCTGCTCAACGGCTACCGCGATCGGCCGACTCGTCCGCACGTCGAGGCCCATGGCGTCGTCCCGAACCCACTCGCTCCGGTCGACTGACCGGCCGCGGACTCACGCCATGAACACCACGCCGCCGCCCGACCCGTCTTTGCCTCGCCGCCCGGCCTCCGCGCCTCCGCAACATCGCTTGAGCGCGAAGTCCCGCCATCCCCGGATCCGTCCTCGGCTGTCGGCCGGGCCCCGTACCCTAGTGGCTCATGGGCAAAGCTGATCTCGAGACCTTACTCGCCAGCGCGGTCGCCGCAGTCGGCGGCGAGCCAAGGCCGGGGCAGGTCGAGATGGCCCAAGCCGTGCGCCGCGCGCTCGGCGAGGGAGATCCGCTTTTGGTCCAGGCCGGCACCGGAACCGGCAAATCGCTGGCCTACCTTGTGCCCGCCATCGCGCACTGCCTTGAGCGGCGGGACCGGCGCGTCATCGTCGCCACTGCCACGCTCGCGCTCCAGCGGCAGCTCGTCGCGCACGACCTGCCGCTGATCGCCGACGCCCTCGCACCGCAGCTTGGCCGCGTCCCGGAGTTCGCGCTTCTCAAAGGCCGCAGCAACTATGTGTGCAGGCACAAGATCGACGGCGGCGACGAGAATGAGGGCGAGGAGACGCTGTTCGACGCGTCGGCTGTCTCCGAGCTCGGCCGCCAGATCCTGCGCGTGCGCGAGTGGGTCGAGGAGACCGAGACCGGAGACCGCGATGATCTGGTGCCCGGCGTCAGCGATCGCGTGTGGGGCATGGTCTCGGTCAGCGCACGAGAGTGTCTGACCGCCTCCAAGTGCCCATTCGGCACGGAATGCTTCGCCGAGGAGGCCCGCGAGCGCGCCCGCGAGGCCGACATCATCGTCACCAACCACGCGTTGCTGGCGATTGACACCTTCGACAGCGACATCCAGGTCCTTCCCGAACACGACGCCGTGGTCATCGACGAGGCGCACGAGCTGGTCTCCCGGGCCACCGGCGCGAACTCCGGCGAGTTGACCGGCGGCATGCTCGACCGCACCGCGCGCCGCGTCCGCAAGCACGTGGACGAGAAGACGCACCTGGTCTTTGAGCAGGCGGTGGAGCTGTTCCGGGAGATGCTCGACACCGCGGACGCGCGCCGCTACCCGCAACTGCCCGAGGATGTCGCCGAGGCGCTTACCGCGCTACGCGATGCGTCCCGACAGGTCATCAGCTCGCTGGTGCGCAATCGAGAGAAGGGCGGGGCGAAGTCGTCCCGCGGCGGCGAGGAAAGTGCCGAGGCCGGCGCGGGCAGCGAAGGGGCCAGGCGGCAGGCTCAGGCGGCGATCGAGCAGATCTTCGAACTCTCCGATCGGATGTTGCTGACCTCATCCGATGATGTGATCTGGTTGGACCGCGGCGACCGATTCAGCTCCTTGCACATCGCGCCGCTGTCGGTCGCGCAGCAGCTGCGGCATCGCCTCTTCGCGCGTACGCATACCGTGCTGACGTCAGCGACGCTCAAGCTGGGCGGCGACTTCGACGGGGTGGCCCGTTCGGTCGGCCTTTACCCCGACGAGCGCGCCGACCGGCTCCCGGCGGACAGCGCGGCCGGCGGGCCTCGCTCCGACCAGCGCTCAACTGACGATTCGTCGGATGCGGCGCCGGTGGCGGCGGATGATGACGACTCGGCCGCGCCCTCGGCGGAAGCCCAACCGGCACAGGACGACGACATCGATCATCCGATCCGCTGGGACGCGCTGGATGTCGGCTCGCCCTTCGACTACCCGAAGCAGGGCATCCTCTACATCGCCAAGCATCTCGACCCGCCCGGACGCGACGGCATCCGCCCGGACCAGCTCGACGAACTAGCCGGGCTGATCGAGGCCGCCGGAGGCCGTACCCTCGGGCTGTTCTCCTCGTTGCGTGGCGCGCAGGCCGCGGCAGCGGCGATCGCGGAGCGGCTGTCCTACACGGTGCTGTGTCAGGGAGAGGATTCGCTACCGCAGCTGATCGCCCGGTTTGGGGAGAATCCGCGCACCTGTCTGTTCGGCACCCTCTCGCTTTGGCAAGGGGTGAACGTGCCCGGACCGTCCTGCCAGTTGGTGGTCATCGACCGGATTCCATTCCCGCGCCCGGACGATCCGCTGGCGGCGGCGCGGCAGGAGGCGGTCGCGCGCAACGGCGGAAACGGCTTTATGGCGGTCGCGGCGACTCATGCCGCGCTGCTGCTCGCTCAGGGTGCTGGTCGGCTCATCCGGGCGGCCGGCGACCGGGGCGTGGTGGCGATCATGGACTCGCGGCTGGCCACCGCGCGCTACGCGAGCTTCCTGCGGGCCTCGCTGCCGCCGTTCTGGCCCACCGACGACACCAAACTGGTGCGGGCCGCGCTGCGCCGACTCGACGCCGAAGCGCCCTGATCCAGCGGCCGATTCAACCCGGGCCCGACGGCAGATCTCGAAGCCCCGGTGCCGCCAGGCACCTATCGGACACTGCCAGATGCCCCATGAGGACGCTCCGCCGCCTTGCGATCGCACGCGCCAGACGCCGCGGCCTTGTCCGACGCTACTTCTTACACACGGCCTAACCGCTGACGCACTCTTGATTCGCCGCGCCCTACCTCGTTCCGGCGTGACTTGATCCGTACTTGATTCCGCGCGCGAATCGGCGCCGATAGCCTCGCCGTCGCAAAAGCAGTAGTCGCCTCGGTCAGCCGTCCCTTCCCACGACGGCCGACCGGGCCAAGAGAGTCGGCCGACCCCGCCCGCCTCTCTGTCCACGCCCCGTTCCGGTACCGCGCACGAGCTCTTCCGCGCGATCACCGGCAGGGTACTGCGACGACACTGCAGCCACCTCCATCGCTACAGAGCCGTCGCAACGGCTACAGCCGCCGCATCACCGCGACCACCCGGCCGAGGATCGAGGCCTCGTCGCCCGGGATCGGGTCATACGCCGGGTTGCGCGGCATCAGCCACACGTGCCGGCCCGACGGGGTGTTCTGCAGCTTCAGCTGCTTGATGGTCGCCTCACCGTCGATCATCGCCGCCACGATCTCGCCGGACTCGGCGGTCGGCTGCTGACGCACCACGACCGTGTCCCCGTCCCAGATCGCCGCGTCCACCATCGAGTCGCCGACCACGGTGAGCGCGAACAGCGTCCCGTCGCCGACCAGATCCCGCGGCATCGGGATCAGTTCCTCGATCTCCTCCTGCGCCAGGATCGGGCCACCGGCGGCGATCCGGCCGACCAAGGGCACGTACTCGGTCGCGCCGACCGAGCCGCCCATGGGCAGCACCCGGCTTGGCGAACCGTCCTCATCCACCGGGATCGGCGCGGGCGCGGCGACCTGCGGCACCGATGTGGCGGCCGCGTGCGACTGCGCCATCCGGGCCCGCCACGCCTGGGTCGGGTCACTCGGGCCGCGCACGATATACGCTCGCGGCCGGTTCGGATCGCGCCGGATGAATCCCTTGTTCTCCAGCACCACCAGCTGATGCCGCACCGAGGAGGTCGACTGCAGGCCGACCGCCTCGCCGATCTCCCGCATCGACGGCGGATATCCGCGCCGGTCGATCGACTCCTGAATCACTTCGAGCACCCGGCATTGCCGGTCGGTAAGCCGCAACGAAAGCGGGACCCGGGTCATATCCGCCGGCTCCGCCCCCGCTCCGAGCCGCCCCGGCCCGCGCCGACGCTGTCGCACCACCGCGCTCGCGGGCTTGCCGTCGCCGCTCGACTCCGCGCGCGCCGCCTCACCTCGCGAGCCGGCACTGCGACGCCGCGCTGCAGCTGCACTGCTCCGTCCGGCCATGATCGTGGTTCCCTTCCCTTTCTCAGCCGGGGGTTCGCCCCTGACCCGACCCCTGATCCCAACCGTAGCCGAAGCGTCTGACATCCGACCAACACTTGTTCGAATGTGCTTATCGAACAAGTGCGCCGAGATGCCCTCCGCCGGTCGAGCTGGTGTGCCACAGACGCTTTCGCGCGGCCGCGCGCTCGCGTTCATCTCTGGCCTGTTGCGGTACATCCTGCTGCCACTTCCGGCAGTTAATCCGGTTTTCCACAGCGAATTCATCCGGTCGAAGGAATTTGCGCCGAACACCCTTGCGCAAGACCCCCGATGGTGTTCACGGCCACCTGGCCCGATCGCGCAGCGTAGCTAATCAGGACACGGACACTCTGCCTCGATCGGCCGTGTCGGGGTCGCGGCGTACCGGTCCGCGTGCTAGGTTTACCCCTACATCTAGTGGCTGGTCGTCCGGAGTGTTCCACAGATTGTGGTATCGACTGGAGATTGAGCGGTTCGGCAGGTCACGGGGTTATGCACAGGGTGTGTCCACAGATCCGTCACGGTCAGTCGCCTGGTGGCGATGAAACAGGGAGGCCGGTCAACCGTGCACTGCCCGTTCTGTCGTTATACCGACAGTAAGGTGATCGACTCCCGGACGGCCGAGGACGGCACCGTGATCCGCCGCCGCCGCTCCTGCCCGCAGTGCAACCGCCGGTTCACCACGATCGAGACCGCCGCGCTGCTGGTGGTCAAGCGCTCCGGGGTCACCGAGCCGTTCAGCCGCGAAAAAGTTGTCGGTGGCGTGCGCAAGGCTTGTCAAGGCAGGCCGGTCACCGAGGACCAGATCGCGCAGCTGGCCCAGCGGGTCGAGGAGGCGATCCGGGCCCGCGGGCTCGCCGAGCTGCCCAGCCACGAGGTCGGGCTGGAGATACTCGGGCCGCTGCGGGACCTCGACCTGGTCGCCTACCTGCGGTTCGCCTCGGTCTACCGGGCGTTCGAATCGCTGGACGACTTCGAGGCCGAGATCACCGCGCTGCGCCGCACCGAGGCTGATGGCGAACCGGAGGCCGGCACTGACCGGACCGGCGAACCGGCCGTCACCGGCTGAGCCATCGCCGCGCCGGCCACATAAACGGACTTAGACACGTACACAGACGTAGCAGACGTGAACACGACAGCAGACGTAAACGCAGGGAGCGGTCCAGCCGGTGGGAAGCCGGTCGGGGGCTATGACGTTGACACAGAGGGATGAGAGAGGACGCTTCTCATGACGGAGACCATCAGCGGGCCGGCTCGCAAAGCCGGCAAGCAGCACGGGGTGCCCGGCCAGTCGGGCAACGCGCAGAAGCAGTCCGACGGTCCCTCCCGCGGCCTGCGCATCGAACGGGTCTTCACCAAGCCCGGCGTGCACCCGTATGACGAGATCGAGTGGGAACGCCGCGACGTCGTCATGACCAACTGGCGGGACGGCTCGATCAACTTCGAGCAGAAGGGCGTGGAGTTCCCGGCGTTCTGGTCGGTGAACGCCGCGAACATCGTCACCACCAAGTACTTCCGCGGCGCCCAAGGCACCGACCAGCGCGAATGGTCGCTGCGGCAGGTCGTCGACCGGGTGGTCAAGACCTACCGCAAGGCTGGCGAGGAGCACGCCTACTTCGCCGGGCCGCAGGACGCCGAGATCTTCGAGCACGAGCTCACCCACGCCCTCGTGCACCAGATCTTCGCCTTCAACTCCCCGGTCTGGTTCAACGTCGGCACCCAGAGCCCGCAGCAGGTCTCCGCCTGTTTCATCCTGTCCGTGAACGACACCATGGACTCGATCCTGAACTGGTACCGCGAGGAGGGCTTGATCTTCAAGGGCGGCTCCGGCGCCGGCCTCAACCTTTCCCGCATCCGCTCCTCCAAGGAACTGCTCTCCTCCGGAGGCAACGCCTCGGGGCCGGTCTCCTTCATGCGCGGGGCCGACGCGTCCGCGGGCACCATCAAGTCCGGCGGGGCGACCCGGCGCGCGGCCAAGATGGTCGTGCTCGACGTGGACCACCCGGACGTGCGGGAGTTCATCTGGACCAAGGCCCGCGAAGAGGACAAGATCCGGGTGCTGCGGGACGCCGGGTACGACATGGACCTCGGCGGCGCGGACATCACCTCGGTGCAGTACCAGAACGCGAACAACTCGGTCCGCGTCAACGACGCGTTCATGCAGGCGGTCGAGCAGGGGAACAGCTTCAACCTGCTGGCTCGCGGCTCCGGCGAGGTCATCGAGACCGTCGACGCCAAGGATCTGTTCCGGCAGATGGCGCAGGCGGCCTGGGAGTGCGCCGACCCGGGCATCCAGTACGACGGAACGATCAACGCCTGGCACACGAACCCGAACACCGGCCCGATCACCGCGTCGAACCCGTGCTCGGAGTACATGTCGCTGGACAACTCCTCGTGCAACCTGGCCTCGCTGAACCTGATGAAGTTCCTGCGCGCCGATGACACGTTCGACTCGGAGACCTTCGGCAAGGTCGTCGAGCTCGTCATCACCGCGATGGACATCTCCATCTGCTTCGCCGACTTCCCGACCGAGCCGATCACCAAGACCACCCGGGACTACCGCCAGCTCGGCATCGGCTACGCCAACCTCGGCGCGCTGCTGATGGCGACCGGCCACGCCTACGACTCGGACGGCGGCCGCGCCATCGCCGCCGCGATCACGGCCCTGATGACCGGCGCCGCGTACAAGCGCTCCGCCGAACTGGCCGGGGTCGTCGGTCCGTATGCCGGTTACGCACGCAACGCCGAGCCGCACACCGCGGTGATGCGCAAGCACGCCGCCGCTACCGACGCGGTGGTGACGCTGGAGAAGTTCGACGCGGACATCCTCGACGCGGCGAAGCGGGCCTGGCGCGAGGGCATCGAGACCGGCCTGGCCAACGGCTGGCGCAATGCCCAGGCCAGCCTGCTCGCCCCGACCGGCACCATCGGCTTCATGATGGACGTGGACACCACCGGGGTCGAGCCGGACCTGGCGCTGGTGAAGTTCAAGAAGCTGGTCGGCGGTGGTTCGATGCAGATCGTGAACAACACGGTCCCGCGCGCGCTGCGCCGGCTCGGCTACCACGAGGAGCAGGTCGAGGCGATCGTCGAGTACATCGCCGAGCACGGCCACGTGGTCGACGCCCCCAGCCTCAAGCAGGCGCACTACGAGGTCTTCGACTGCGCGATGGGTGAGCGTTCGATCGCGCCGATGGGCCACGTGAAGATGATGGCCGCGATCCAGCCGCATCTGTCCGGCGCGATCAGCAAGACGGTGAACATGCCGGAATCGGCCACCGTTGAGGAGATCGAGGAGATCTACTTCGAGGGCTGGAAGCTCGGTCTCAAGGCGCTGGCGATCTACCGCAACAACTGCAAGGTCGGCCAGCCGCTGCAGGACGCCAAGGGTGCCAAGCGCGCCGCGGCAGCCGCGGCGGCCGCCGCCCAGCAGGCGAACCCGGCTCCGGCGCGCAGCGCGGAGACCGCGGAGACCGAGCACCGCCCGGTCCGCCGCCGCCTGCCGAAGAACCGCCCGGGCCGCACCACCTCCTTCGCGGTGGGCGGGGCCGAGGGCTACATGATCGCCAACTCCTACCCGGACGACGGCCTCGGCGAGCTGTTCCTGAAGATGTCGAAGCAGGGCTCGACCCTGGCCGGCATGATGGACGCCTTCTCCATCGCCATCTCGGTGGGCCTGCAGTACGGCGTGCCGCTGGAGACCTACGTCTCGAAGTTCACCAACATGCGCTTCGAGCCGGCCGGTCTGACCGACGACCCGGACGTGCGGATGGCGCAGTCGATCCTGGACTACATCTTCCGCCGCCTGGCCTGGACTACCTGCCCTTCGACGTGCGCGCCGACTACGGCATCTACTCGGCGACCGAGCGCCAGCGCCAGGTGGAGACCGGCTCGTACCTGTCCGAGGACGAGGACGCCGACCTCACCGAGATCGCCCAGTCCGCGCCGATAGAGGAGCGCGCCCCGAAGTCGGCGGACGCGAACTCGGCTCAAGCCAAGCCCGCCCAGGCCAAGGCTGACGCGGCAGCCGAAGGGTCCGCCGCCGAAGCCGAGATCGCCGCGCGCCGCGCCCCCTCCGGAGCCGGTTCCTCGGTCGAGGTCCTCGAGGCCAAACTCGGCCACGCCGCCGATGCCCCGCTGTGCCTCAACTGCGGCACCAAGATGCGCCCAGCCGGCAGCTGCTACGCCTGCGAGGGCTGCGGCTCCACCAGCGGCTGCAGCTGAAATTGGGATTTATTGCATCGGATGCAACCACTCGACATGGTCGGGTGAGCTGGCTGTCCTGATGCGACGATTGGCGGTCTCAGCCGCGGTGTAGCGGCTGAGACCGCTGGTCAGAAGGTGTTCCGGTTGCCGTCGGCAGCCGAAACAAACGAACGCCCGACCCCTGCAAGGGCCGAGCGTTCGCCGCGAATCGGACGTGGTGTCCGGCACGCTGTCTAGACCGCCATCACACCACAGCTCGAATAGCGGATCAATCTGAAACCCCGTTAGAGAGAGGTGTGGTCAGAATGACCAACCCGGCCAAGAGCAAGCCCAGCAACCAGGGCAAGAACCCCAAGCAGACCAGCGCGAAGGTCGCCTCTGACGCGGCGCACGTGCTGAACGACCCGAAGGCCACTCCGGACGAGAAGTCCGCGGCGGCGAGCGCTCTGGCTCAGGCCCGGCCGAAGTCGGCGCCCACCGGTGGCAAGAAGAAGTAGGTGAATGTGCCGCAGTGGGGGTGCTGATGCAGCCCCGCTGTGGCACCGATTCCCCACGCACCCGCTTCACCCGACCCCCGCGTTGACGGCCGTCGAGAACGTCGAGGTGCCCGCGCTGTTCGCCGGGATGTCGCCGCGGGCCGCGCGAAAGCGAGCCCTGGAACTGCTCGAACAGGTCGGCCTCGCCGGCAAGGGCAAGCAGTTGTCCACGGCGCTGTCCGGCGGCGAGCGGCAGCGGGTCGCGGTGGCCCGGGCGTTGAGTAACGATCCGCTGATCGTCCTCGCCGACGAGCCGACCGGGAACTTGGACAGCGCCGCGACCCTGGACGTCCTGCGGCTGTTCGACCAGTTGCGGGTCGCCGGGCAGACGCTGGTCATCGTCACGCACGATGCGCGCGTCGGGGCCACCGCGGGCCGGCTGATCACCATGCGGGACGGCGCGTTCGTCGACGACACGCGGCTGACCTACGGGACGTCAGATGCGACCGGCAAGCGGTGATTGGGGATC
Source organism: Actinocrinis sp. (assembly GCF_035605935.1). Taxonomy (GTDB): domain Bacteria; phylum Actinomycetota; class Actinomycetes; order Streptomycetales; family Catenulisporaceae; genus Actinocrinis. The sequence goes on from NZ_DATNGK010000056.1 coordinate 30,562, forward strand.
TGGGCCAACGACGCCAACGACGTCGCCCTGCAGGACAGCCTGATCACCCGCGGTCCGCAGCAGGCCATGCAGATCGGCGCCTGGATGCTCGGCCTGCTCTCGGCGGCCGGCGTCACGGTGCTGGTCGGCAGTCGGCTGGCCGAGCAGACACGGCGCGTCGGACTGCTCAAGGCGGTCGGCGGGACGCCGGGGACGGTAGCAGCCTCCTTTCTTGCGCAGTACGTGTTCCTGTCACTGGTCGCGGCCGCTTTCGGCCTCGTCTTCGGCTGGCTGCTCGCGCCATTGCTGACCAGCCCCGGCTCAGGACTGCTCGGGAAACCCCCGTCGCCGGCGCTGACCGGCCGGACGGTCTCTACGGTATTGGGGGCCGCGCTGACCATCGCGATCGCCTCCTCGCTGATTCCGTCGCTGCGAGCCGTCCGTAAGAGCACCGTCAGCGCACTGGCTGACTCCGCTCGCCGACCGAGGCGTGGCGCTTTGACCATCAAGATGTCGCGCCGCCTGCCGGTTTGGCTGATGCTCGGCGTGCGCCTCGCAGCTCGCTGGCCGCGGCGCAGCCTGCTGAGCGGTGCGAGCGTGGGCGTCACCGTGATGACGTTGGTCACCGCGATCACCGCGCGACACACTCTCGCCAGTTCTTTCTTGGGGCCCGAGCACCTGTCGAATCTGGCGAACCCGCGCATCCAACGCATCGACGCGGTCCTGGTGGCCGTCACTGCGGTCCTGATCGCTCTGGCAATGATCAACGCGGTCATTGTCACCTGGGCCACGGCCCTCGATTCGCAGCGCGCGCTCGCTGTGGCGCGAGCTTTCGGTGCCACGCCAGGGCAAGTGGCGGTCGGGCTGGCAACCGCGCAGACGGTTCCAGCGCTGATCGGGGGAATCCTGGGCGTTCCGGCAGGGATGGGGTTCGCGCTCGCCCTGGCCAAGGGCGGGCACGCGACGGTATTCCCTCCGGCCTGGCAGTTCGCGTTCGCGGTGCTGGTAACCGTGTCGGCTTCGGCGGTCCTGACGGCAGTTCCGGCTCGGATCGAGGCTCGGCGGCCGGTCGCCGGCGTTCTTCAGGCGGAGTTGGGGTAGGAGACGTGGGCATCGACCGCGGCGGAGGTGAGTGATGGCCGATAGGTTCCGGATGAAGCGAGTGCATGACGACCCGTCGCCGCAGGATGGGGAGCGCGTGCTCGTCGACCGGCTGTGGCCGCGCGGGGTCAGCAAGGAGCGCGCCGCGCTCGACGACTGGGCCAAGGACGCCGCCCCGTCGAATGAGCTGCGTAAATGGTTCCACGAGGCACCGGACGAGCGCCGCGAGGAGTTCGCCGACCGGTATGCGGCCGAGCTGGACGGGCCGGATCAGAGCCGGAAGCTGGACGAGTTACGCGCTCGGGCAGCCAAGCACACCGTTACGTTGCTGACTGCTACGAAGGACGTCGAGCACAGCCACGTACCCATCCTGCTTAAGCAGCTCAAGCACAAGTAACGCAACGCTTCTCAGGCTTCGAGCGCATAAGGGCAGCTCAGCCTGCTACATCCTTCGGCTGAATCGCCGCGGCGACAATGCGAAGCGCCTGCGCCAGATCGTGGCCGGTGGCCGCTGTCTGCGGATCGATGAAGTATTGAGCCATCACACCGATGAGAAGTGCGTGGTACAGCTTGCCGACCTGCATTCTCGTCGTCTCGTCGGACGTCGGGTCGACGCCGGGGAACAGCTCCGCCAGGCCAAGGTGCGCCTCCGGTTGAATCTTCGCGAAGAACTCACCTAGCTCGGGGTTTCGCTCGATCTCGACGACGAGTTCCAGCTGAGCCCGCCATAGCGGCTTGTCCTGCTGGAACGAGGCCACCATGTGCGTCCACACGGTCTCGAGCCGATCCAGCGTGCTGGCCTGCGGGTCCACTGCGGCCAGTGCCTGCTCGAAGCCCTCGCTCCACTCGCCGACGGCCTCGTAGACCGCCTGGTTCATCAGCGCCTCCTTCGAGCCGAAGTGGTAGCCGATCGCCGCCAGGCTCACCCCGGAGGCCGCCGCGATGTCGCGCGCGGTGGTGCCCCGGTACCCCTTCTCCAGCAGGCAGCGCTTCGCGCCCTCGAGCAGGTCCTCGCGATTTCCCATGTCCCGAGCATACTCCGCTCTTGGACGGATGTCTTGGACGCTTGTACTAGACACTTGTATTAGACGCTTGTACAGTTCCCGGCATGACGACAACGCAGAGCGGCCCGCGGGCCGGACGCAGGGAATGGACCGGGCTCGCAGTACTGCTGCTCCCGCTCCTGCTGGTCTCGATGGACGTGTCCGTCCTCTACTTCGCCGTCCCGTTCATCAGCCGGGACCTGGAACCAAGCAGCACCCAGCAGCTGTGGATCTTCGACGTGTACGGCTTCGTGCTCGCCGGGCTGCTGATCACCATGGGCTCGCTCGGTGACCGGATCGGCCGGCGCCGGCTGCTGCTCATCGGCGCGGTCTCGTTCAGCCTCGCCTCACTGGGCGCCGCCTACGCACACACGGCCGGCGAACTGATCGCGGCGCGCGCCATTCTCGGCGTGGCCGGGGCGACCCTGATGCCCTCGACCCTGGCGCTCATCCGCAACATGTTCCACGAGGAGAAGCAGCGCCGTACCGCCATCGCGATCTGGACCGGCGGCACCACCAGCGGAGTCGCGCTTGGCCCGGTGCTCAGCGGCTTCCTGCTCGACCACTTCTGGTGGGGCTCGGTCTTCCTGATCAACGTCCCGTTCATGGCCATGCTGCTGCTGCTCGCTCCGGCGCTGGTGCCCGAGTTCCGCGCGCCGCGAGCCGGCCGCTTCGACCTGCTCGGCTCGCTGCTCTCTCTCGGCGCGGTGCTGCCCGTGATCTACGGCATCAAGGAGATCGCGGCCAACGGGGTGTCCACGCCGCGTTTGGCATACATAACGGTCGGGGTCGTTGGCGGTGGACTGTTCCTCTTGCGCCAGGCGCGCAGTGATCACCCGATGATCGACCTCAAGCTGTTCCGCAGCCGCGGCTTCACCGGCTCGGTGCTGATGAACCTGTTCGCGATGTTCGCCATCGTCGGGTTCGCCATCTTCACGACGCAGTACCTGCAATCCGTGCTCGGCATGAGCCCGATGACCGCTGCGCTCTGGTCGCTCGTCCCCTCGCTCGGCGTCGGCGCGGTAGCCCCGCTCACTGCCACACTCGTGCAGCACTTCGACCGGGCGTACATCGCCGGGGCTGGATTCCTGTTCGCGGGAGCCGGATTCTGCCTGCTCACCCAGCTGCACGCGCAGTCTCACATCGGGGTTGTCCTGATCGGCGCGGGGACCTACGCGAGCGGACTGGTCATGGTCATGACGGTCGGCGGCGAGCTGATCATGGGCGCGGTGCCGCCTGAACGGGCTGGAGCGGCTGCGGCTGTGGTCGAGACGGGTACTGAGTTCGGCGGTGCGTTGGGTATGGCGGTGCTCGGGAGTATCGGTACCGCGATTTACCGGTCGGACCTCGTGGCTCACGCGCCGCACGGTTTGTCATCAGGAGCGCTGAGCGCTGCGCGCGACACACTCGGCGGTGCGGTAACGGTGTCTGGGCAACTGCCCAGCCGAACCGGCGATGCCCTGCTTACCGCAGCACGCGACGCGTTCACGCACGGGATGAACGTGGCTGCCGTCGGTGCGGCGGCGCTGATGCTGGCGGCGGCCGTGATCACCGTGACGACCCTGCGCGGACTACGCGTGGAAACCACACAATCGCAGGATAATGAGTTGGAAAACCCGGAGCTGATCGGATCCGCAATCTGATTTGGCAGGGAGCGGAGCGCAAAGTGTAACAAAGAAGAGCTTTAATATGCCCGGCAATCGGCGGTCACGGAACGTGTTCTCGTGACCGCCGAATCGCCTTCGCTTGGACTTTTGTTATTAGCCGGTGACCATCTGAATGCCTGCTCTCGGTAGCGTCAGCGTGTGAGCGAGACACCCGAGGGCGTGTCCGGAGCGATCGCCCGGGCCGCACAGTACATTCAGGGCGACGGGGAGCCCTTTGACCTGGCCCGGTTTTCCGCGCTGCTACCCGCGGCGATCCGGAAAATCGATCCGGCCGCAATTGCGATACCACCGCGGCCGCAGCCGCCACAGAATTCCGACGGCGGCTGGCCGGCGCCGTGGTCCGAAGGCGCCTCAAGCCTGGATGCCACTTGCCGCCTGCTCGACCTGCTCTCCGATTTCGGCGCAGCCCCGCCCGCCGTCGACATTCCAGCGGCGATCGCCTTCCTCGTCTCGACCCAGCTGGACGACGGGACGTGGCGAGAGGGTCCGAGTCATCGCACGCCGGACGCGCTGATGCCGGGCTCGGCGGCCGCCCGCGTGTACCTCACCGGAAACTGCGCGCGCACGCTCATCGTGTGCCACGGCCCGCAACCCGCGATTGAGCAGGCCGCACAGGCGCTCGAATGGTCGCTCGACCCGCATGGCCGGCTGCCCGGACCACTTGTCGCGCACTGGCTCGGCGCGCGGGTGTTGCGGGCCGCCGGCCGCGACCTGGCGGCGCGGCGCCTGCTGGACGTGGTCGGCCGGAGCTTCGACGGGTTGACCGCCACCGACCTGGTCCAGTTCGGCTCCAACACCCCGCGCGGCGATCGCTGGACGCGTCGCGTCATTGCACGCCTGATGGCGCTTCAGGCACCGGACGGTTCATGGCCAGGGGAGGACGGCGAACCGTCGGTTGCGGTGTCGGTTACTGCTTGCCGCGTGTTGTTGAGGGCTTAGGGCTGCTGAAGACTCCAGGACTAGGCATCCTGACGCACGATCGGACACCGGCCGTCGGCGCGCGCATAAGGGCACGATCCCGCATGAGCGAGACCGTGCCCTTATGTCGTAGGTTTCGATACCGGATGAAGCCCTTAGGTCAGGACGAGGCCGCCGACAGAGTCACCTGCGCCGTAGCGGTCTGACCGTTTCGCACGTAGGTCAGCGTCACGGGCGTACCGGGCTTGTACGAGCGGATCGCCGCGACCAGCGAGTCGGCGCTGTTTATCTGCTGCTCGTCGACCTTGGTGATCACGTCGCCGACCTTGATTCCCGCGTTCCCCGCGGCTCCGCCGGCGCTCACCGTCTTCACCACGGCCCCGGCCTGGGTCGCCGTCTGGGCGGGGTCGGTGACGCTGACGCCGAGCAGCGAGTGCGTGGCCTTGCCGTTCGCGATCAGCTCGTTGGCGATCCAGTGCGCCTGGTTGATCGGTATCGCGAAGCCGAGACCGATCGAGCCGCTCTGCGAGGAGCCGCCGAAGCTGCCGGAGCTCGCGGTCGCGATCGCCGAGTTGATGCCGATCACGTCGCCGTTCAGGTTCACCAGCGGTCCGCCGGAGTTACCCGGGTTGATCGAGGCGTCGGTCTGGATCGCGTCGAGCACGGAGTTGGTCGAGCTCTGCGAGCTGCTGTCGCTGGCCGGCACCACCGGCCGGTTCAGCGCCGAGATGATGCCCGTGGTCACGGTGTTGGACAGCCCGAGCGGCGCGCCCACCGCGACCACGTTCTGGCCGATTGCCAGGCTCGAGGAGTCGCCGAGGGTCGCCGGGGTCAGCCCGCTGACTCCGCTCGCCTGGATCACGGCCAGGTCGCTCGCCTCATCGCGCCCGACGATCTTCGCCGGGGTGATCTTGCCGCTGCCGAAGGTCACGGTCATGCTGTCGCCAGCGGTGGCGGCGGCCGCGACCACGTGGTTGTTGGTCAGGATCTCGCCGCTGGAGGAGATGATGATCCCGCTGCCCTCGTCGCCGGTGCCGTCGGCGGCGCTCACCGAGATCGTCACCACGGACGGCAGGATCTTGGCCGCCGCGGCCGTCACCTGATTGGCGTTGGCCGAGCCGGTGTTGAGGCCGCTCGAGTTGGTGGTGCTGGAACCGGCCAGGGACGAGGTCGTGGTCGAGTTGTTTCCGGTCACCGCGTAGGTGATCCCGGCGCCAAGGCCGCCGCCGACGAGCCCGGCGACCACCGCGGTCGCCAAGGCCAGCTTCGCGAGCGGCCGCTTGCGCTCCGCGCCACCGTTCGCGGACTCCGGTGAGCCGTACGGCGGCAGACCGGTCGGCTCGGGCATGGCCCAGTTCGGCGGCGGGGGAGTGCCGGTTCCGCCCGCGGCGGCCTGGCCACCCCACCCCTGGTGCTGCGGCTGCGGCTGTGCTTGCGGCCGCGGCGGGGTGCCCCACACCGGCGCGGCCGGCAGCGGCGCCGGTCCAGCGGGCGATTCGAGCGGCTGGTTGATCACCTGGGTCGGTTGCTCGCGACCGGGCTCGGCTGCCGGTATCGGCTCCGCGGCGGGCTCGGCGGGCCGCGCGGCGTCCGGAACGGCTGACTCGGCCTGCTGCGCATACGGCGACGGCGACTCGAACTGAGGGCGTGGCTCGGCCGTCTCGGGCGTCGCGTCAGAGGGTGCTGCGGTCACCGGCGGCTCGTAGCCGGTTACTGAGCCGGCGGAGTGGTCCGCCGGGTGGGTCGCGCGGTTGTCAGGCGTCTCGGTCATGACTCTTACTTTCTTCCCTCAGTCTGAGATGCGGCTGAGACGGCGTGCAGAACTGGTTATGGAGTTGAGACTAGTTAGTCTCAGGCTGGCCCGGCTCGCTGTTTGAGCCGCTCGGCGCGTGCACTGGCGGCAGTGCGGTGATATCCGGGGTGAGCAGCGATGGATCGGCGCCCTCGCCCGGCAGCCAAACGCCGAGCAGTGCCCCGCCGCTAGGTGCGCGCGCTGCGGCGACGCGTCCGCCGTGGTTCTCGGCGACCTGGCGGACGATCGCGAGGCCTAACCCGGAACCGGGCATCGTGCGCGCCTCCGGGGAGCGGTAGAACCGTTCGAAAACATGCGCGAGATCTTCCTCGGCGATACCCGGACCCTGGTCAGCCACCTGGAGCGCGCCGTTATGGAGGCTCACGGTCACCGTGCCGCCGGGAGGCGACCATTTCGCCGCGTTATCCAGCAGGTTCGTCACTGCGCGCTCCAGCGCCGCCGGGTTACCTTCCAGGTACCAGGGATTCAGGTGCAGGTCGTACGTCACCGAGGGGGCCCGGCGCTTTACCCGCTCGACGGCGTGTTCCACGACCTCGGCGAAGTCGATCTGCTCGATCGCATGGGCGGGTTGTTCGTCCCGCGACAACTCCACCAGGTCGGAGATGAGCAGCGACAACTCCTCCATCTGTGCCCGTACGTCGTTCATCAGATCGATCCGGTCCTGCGCCGACAGCCGTGGGTTATCGGGTTCGGCCATGGCTTGTGCCAGGAGGTCGAGGTTGGTGCGGATAGAGGTCAACGGAGTGCGTAACTCGTGGCCGGCATCCGCAACGAGGCGGCGCTGATACTCCTGCGAACGCGCGAGTGCGGTAAGCATCGTGTTGAAGCTGGTCGTCAAGCGGGCGAGATCGTCGTCACCGGTAACTTCAATCCGGCGCAGATCTCCGGTCTGAGCGATGTACTCGGTTGCCAGCGTCAGGCGTTGGACCGGGCGCAGGGCAGCGCGTCCGAGGAAGAATCCTGCTGTTCCAGCGATGGCGATCCCGGCCAGTCCGACGAGCAGCGAGGCGAGGCCCAGGGTGTGAAGGGTCGCAGAGGTCGGAGCCATCGAGGTCGCGAGTACGAGCGCCAATCCCTGGCCCTCATACACGGTGACCACCCGGTACTCGCCGGTTGGCTCGGATACTGTCCGGATGCAGGACGTGGCCGCGCCCGAAGCGACGTTGAGTTCCTGCTGACCCACCGGAGCTGCGGGATGCACCGTGACGTGCTGCCCGTTGGTGAGAGTGGCGTTCAGCGCCGGAGGTTCGGCCTTGGCCCCGTTGGCGGAGACGATGGTCTCCTGAAGTCCGAGCGAGTTGAGGAAAACCGACGCTTCCGCGTTGGTCGCCAAGGTCTCAGGCTTACCCAGGTCCGAGTTCGCCACGAAGATCGCGCGCTGGTAGAGGTCGTCGTCGAAGTGGCTGGTGATCTCGCTGCGCACGACCATGTAACTCACGATCGACGCGATGGTGAGCGTGACGCCGACCGTGACCATCACCAGCAGGGAGACGCGCGCACGCAAGGGCATCCGATGCAGCGCCTCGCGTATGGATCGGGCGTTCACCCACGTGGGAGCTTTGGACGTCCACTTGCGGTCCTGCTGCTCTGCCTTGCTGTGCGCGGCTGTGCTCACGGCGCCGTCTCTCGTAGCGCGTAGCCGATACCGCGCACCGTATGGATCAGGCGGGGCTC
>NZ_DATNGK010000057.1:0-28395 GCF_035605935.1 Actinocrinis sp.
GTATCTGGACGCGCACAAGGTGCCGTTCGGGGAGAAGCTGACGCTGCCGAAGCCCTTCGACGTCGAGGTCGATACCGCGCGGTTCTAGCGCCTGCTGATACGCATACGAGACGTACAACGCGGCAGGTTGGCGCTATGGTCACCCCATGAGCAACGAGGGCGATTACGAGGTCGGCCGCCCCCGCTATCAGGGTTCTGGAGCGCCGGGGGAGCAGGGGGCCGGGAGCCGAGGCGCGCAGCCAGGCGTCATACCAGGCAGCACGGGGATTCCCAGGCGAGGAGAGAGCGGCGGATCGTCCTCCGGCACGGTCGTGCGCAAGACCGCGCCCGCCGCAGTCGTGGCGATGGCCTTCGCGGCCGTCGGCTGGCTGCTGCCGGTCTTCGGCGGCCTGATGGCGATCCGGCGGGCCAGGGTCGCGCTGCATCAGATCGAGGCCTCGGGCGGCGAACTCGACGGCGTGCCGCTGGCGGTGTGGGCCAGGCGGCTCGGGTGGGTATACGTGGTCGGCTGGAGTGTGGCGCTCCTCTATATCGCGCTGCGGATCTACATCGACGTGACCAACGTGATGGTCACAGTGAAGTAGCAGAAACGCGCAACCTGGAGGCCGGGGCGTTAGCGGCGCGTCACACGTGGCACGATGACTCGCGACACACGCTCAACTTGCTCTTGGAGGCGCGCGGATGACGCTCGGCCGGCCTGGTGACCTGCTGGCTGACCGGTACCGGCTGGACCGGTTCGTCGGCGCCGCGGGATCCGTGGAGCGTTGGCAGGCGTACGACGAGCGGCTGGCTCGGCCGGTCACCGCACGTTTGGAGCCCGCCCCCGGCGATTCGGCGGAGCAGAACGAGTCGACTGCGGCGGCGCAGGGGGCGCTGACCCGCGTAGCGCAGCTCAAGCATCCCGGCGTCGCCGCGGTCTACGACGCGGGTACCGCGGACAGCCTGCGGGGCAGCGCGGTCGGCTACGCGATTTCCGAGTGGACCGAGGGCCGCACGCTCAGCCAGATCATGGCGGCCGGGCCGCAGCCGTGGGCGCGGACCGCGGACTGGGGCCGGCAGCTGAGCGCGGCCCTTGCGGCGCTGCACGGGATCGGGATCGCACACGGCGCGCTGAGCCCGGAGAGCGTGGCGATCCACGACAACCGCCAGGTGAAGATCCTCGACGCGGGACTGGATTCGGTGCCGCCGGATCGCGTCGGTGCCGGCGAGTTTGACGGCGAGGCATCGGCCGATGGCGAGGGAAATGCGCCGGCAGGTGCGCCGAATGACATGTACGCGCTTGGGTTCTTGCTGTGGGAAGCGACTGCGGGAACCGCGCCGCAGTACGTGATGGCGGAGGCGGACGCCGGTTCGGCAACGGCCGATGCTGAGGCTGCGGGCGTGGGTCATAGCGGCGGGGCAGCGGCCCAGGACACCGCGGAAACCGAGCCGCTGCAGCTCACCGACGCTGAGCCAACCGTCGCCGGGATCGACCAACAGCCGCTCCTAGAGACCGGCGCGCCCGCCGAACTCGCCGCGTTGCTGTCGATGATGCTCGCCGCTGATGCCGCGCTGCGTCCCACGGCCGCCGAAGCCGAGCGGCGATTCGTCCCCTTCGCCGCGGTCGAACGGGTCAGTGACACGCTCCCCGGCGTCGCTGCCGCAGCGGCGGCTCGGACGCAGGTGCTCGGGCCGCCGGTCGCGGGCGCCGCAGCCTCGGCTGCTGCGGCTCAAGCCGCGAGGGCGCACCAGGATCGCAGGCGTGGCGCCATGCTCGGTCTGGGCCTGCTCGTCGCCGCGGTGCTCGCCGGTCTCGGCTTCCTGCTAGCGAATCTGAACTCTCATTCCACCAACCCGAATGGCGTGAACACCACGGTCCCGTCGAGCAGCCCCGGCATGGTCACCCTGCCGAACGGCTCGCTGAGCCCGGCGCCGAGCCGCACCCAGACCGGCGGCGGCCAGGCCACCAGTGCCGCACCGAGCACGCACGCGAGCAGCAGCCCGACCGGCCAGGCGGCCACGTCGGCGCCCGCGTCGGCGAGTGCGCCAGCGAGCCCGAGTTCGGCTCCGAGCGCTACCGGGACGGCCGGCGTCGGCGGCGGTGCGTCGACTCCGTCCGCGCCGGTCGGCGGAAGCGCGACACCGGCCGCGAGTGGCGGCAATATCCGGCCGAACGGCACCGGCGCCGCGGCCGCGGCTTCGCCCTGACGCCACGTCACAGCCGTTCGCGCGACACTGTCCGGTCACGAAAGTGCGCCGTCGGATATCGAATTTGTCCACGCAGTCCGGCATGCGAGAATAGAGCGGGTGCGGGCGTAGCACTTGGCGTAACGCCGGGCGGATGGTCGTTTTGACCGGAGGCACGGCGCGTCGGTACGCTCTCACCTTGTGCCTGGGGTGTCCCCGGCTGTCCGTGCGCGCGGCTAGAGGCTTTCGCTAGTGACTCGCGACCAGTCCCACTTGGGACCGCACGGAACTCTCACGGGAGTATCGACCTGACGAACGGGTCGGGTCTCCGAGAGGGCAGCTACGACACACCCGACCGCGTGGGTCGGAGAATCCGGACATCGCGCCGAAAACCGGGTGCAGCGTCAACACAACAATTTCGCCAGAGGACCGCCTGGCCGCCGCCCTGTCCGCGAGGACATGACGACCCCGGCCGAAGGCTTGGCACGAACGGAATACGGAGTAGCAGTGCCCACGATCCAGCAACTGGTCCGCAAGGGCCGGCAGGACAAGGTCACCAAGACCAAGACTCCTGCGCTCAAGGGCAGCCCGCAGCGGCGCGGTGTGTGCACCCGCGTCTACACGACCACGCCCAAGAAGCCGAACTCGGCCCTGCGGAAGGTCGCCCGCGTGCGCCTGTCCAGCGGCATCGAGGTCACCGCTTACATCCCCGGCGTCGGCCACAACCTGCAGGAGCACTCGATCGTGCTCGTGCGTGGCGGCCGAGTCAAGGACCTTCCCGGCGTCCGCTACAAGATCATCCGCGGTTCCCTCGACACCCAGGGTGTCAAGAACCGCAAGCAGGCTCGTAGCCGCTACGGCGCCAAGAAGGAGAAGAAGTAATGCCGCGCAAGGGCCCTGCGCCGAAGCACCCGGTCGTCATCGACCCGGTCTACAACTCCCCGCTGGTCACCTCGCTGGTGAACAAGGTCTTGCTGGACGGCAAGCGCTCCACTGCCGAGCGCATCGTGTACGGCGCGCTGGAGGGGTGCCGCGAGAAGACCGGCACCGACCCGGTCATCACGCTCAAGCGCGCGCTGGAGAACGTCAAGCCGGCGATCGAGGTCAAGTCCCGCCGCGTCGGCGGCGCGACCTACCAGGTCCCCGTCGAGGTGCGCGCCGGCCGCTCGAACACCCTGGCGCTGCGCTGGCTGGTCACCTACTCCCGCGCCCGGCGCGAGAAGACGATGACCGAGCGGCTGATGAACGAGCTGCTGGACGCCTCCAACGGTCTGGGCGCCTCCGTCAAGCGACGCGAGGACACCCACAAGATGGCCGAGGCCAACAAGGCCTTTGCCCACTACCGCTGGTAGTCCGGGAACCGGCAGCAACCCTTTACCGACTCGCGAAAGTAGCAGAGCCACCATGGCCACGAACGCCGCGCTCGACCTCGCCAAGGTCCGCAACATCGGCATCATGGCGCATATCGACGCCGGTAAGACCACGACGACCGAGCGCATCCTTTACTACACCGGGATGAGCTACAAGATCGGCGAGGTCCACGACGGCGCCGCCACCACCGACTGGATGGAGCAGGAGCAGGAGCGGGGGATCACCATCACCTCCGCCGCTGTCACCTGCCACTGGAAGACGGACGACGTCGACCACACCATCAACATCATCGACACCCCGGGCCACGTGGACTTCACCATCGAGGTCGAGCGCTCGCTGCGCGTCCTCGACGGCGCGGTCGCGGTGTTCGACGGCGTGGCCGGCGTGGAGCCGCAGTCCGAGACGGTCTGGAACCAGGCCAACCGGTACGGCGTGCCCCGCATCTGCTTCGTCAACAAGCTGGACCGCACCGGCGCGGAGTTCCACCGCTGCGTCGACATGATCGTCTCGCGGCTCAACGCCGTGCCGCTGGTCATGCAGCTGCCGATCGGCGCCGAGGCGGACTTCAAGGGCGTCATCGACCTGGTCACCATGAAGGCCCTGGTCTGGAACGCCGAGGCGAAGCTGGGCGAGATGTACGACGTAGTCGACATCCCGGCCACGCACACCGAGGCGGCCGCCGAGTGGCGCGACCGGCTCGTCGAGACCTCCGCGGAGGCCGACGAGGAGCTGATGGAGCTGTACCTGGAGGGCAAGGAGCCCACCGTGGAGCAGCTTTACGCGGGCATCCGGCGGGCCACCCTGGCCTCGTCGCTGACCCCGGTCTTCTGCGGCACCGCGTTCAAGAACAAGGGCGTGCAGCCCCTGCTCGACGCGATCGTGCGCTACCTGCCGTCCCCGCTGGACGTCGAGGCGATCGAGGGCCACGCGGTGGGCGACGAGGAGAGCGCGATCCAGCGCAAGCCCTCGGACTCCGAGCCGCTCTCGGCACTGGCGTTCAAGATCATGACCGACCAGCACCTGGGCAAGCTCACCTTCGTCCGGGTGTACTCCGGCCGGCTCGAGTCGGGCTCCTCGGTGCTCAACTCGGTCAAGGGCCGCAAGGAGCGCATCGGCAAGATCTACCGGATGCACGCCAACAAGCGCGAGGAGATCCCCTCGGTCGGCGCGGGCGACATCGTCGCGGTCATGGGTCTGAAGGACACCACGACCGGCGAGACGCTCAGCGACCAGGCGCACCCGGTGGTGCTCGAGTCGATGAACTTCCCGGCTCCGGTCATCTCGGTCGCCATCGAGCCGAAGACCAAGAGCGACCAGGAGCGGCTCGGCACCGCGATCCAGCGCCTCGCGGAGGAGGACCCCTCCTTCCAGGTGCGCACGGACGAGGAGACCGGGCAGACCATCATCGCCGGCATGGGCGAGCTCCACCTGGAGATCCTGGTGGACCGCATGCGCCGCGAGTTCAAGGTCGAGGCCAACGTCGGCAAGCCGCAGGTCGCCTACCGGGAGACCATCCGCAAGGCCGTGCCGAAGGTCGAGTACACGCACAAGAAGCAGACCGGCGGTTCCGGCCAGTACGCCCGCGTCATCATCGGCGTCGAGCCGATCGAGAGCGGCGAGGGCTACGAGTTCGTCAACGCGGTCACCGGCGGGCGCATCCCGCGGGAGTACATCCCGTCCGTGGACGCGGGCTGCCAGGAGGCCATGGAGTTCGGCGTGCTGGCGGGCTACCCGCTGGTCGGCGTCAAGGTCACCCTGCAGGACGGCGCGTACCACGAGGTCGACTCCTCGGAGCTCGCGTTCAAGATCGCCGGTTCGATGGCGTTCAAGGAGGCTGCCCGCCAGGCCAGCCCCGCGATCCTCGAGCCGATGATGTCGGTCGAGGTCACCACGCCCGAGGACTACCTGGGCGACGTGATCGGCGACCTGAACTCCCGTCGTGGCCAGATCCAGGCCATGGAGGAGCGGTTCGGCGCCCGGGTCGTCAAGGCCCTGGTGCCGCTGTCGGAGATGTTCGGCTACGTCGGCGACCTTCGGTCGAAGACCTCGGGCCGGGCCTCCTACAGCATGCAGTTCGACTCCTACGCCGAGGTTCCCAGGAACATCGCGGAGGAGATCGTCAAGAAGGCGCGCGGCGAGTAGCCCAAGCCGATCCACCGTTAAGCCGCCGGGCGCTCAGCCTGAGCGATCCGGCACCGCACCCGTCCACAGGAGGACATCGTGGCGAAGGCGAAGTTCGAGCGGACTAAGCCGCACGTCAACATCGGCACCATCGGTCACATCGACCACGGGAAGACGACGCTTACCGCGGCGATCACCAAGGTGCTGCACGACAAGTACCCGAACCTGAACCAGGCCTCGGCGTTCGACCAGATCGACAAGGCGCCGGAAGAGCGCCAGCGCGGTATCACCATCTCCATCGCGCACGTCGAGTACCAGACCGAGAAGCGCCACTACGCGCACGTGGACTGCCCCGGTCACGCGGACTACATCAAGAACATGATCACCGGTGCCGCGCAGATGGACGGCGCGATCCTGGTGGTGGCCGCGACCGACGGCCCGATGCCGCAGACCAAGGAGCACGTGCTGCTGGCTCGCCAGGTCGGCGTGCCGTACATCGTGGTCGCGCTGAACAAGACCGACATGGTGGACGACGAGGAGATCCTCGAGCTGGTCGAGCTCGAGGTGCGCGAGCTGCTCTCCGAGTACGAGTTCCCGGGTGACGACCTGCCGGTCGTGCGGGTCTCGGCGCTCAAGGCGCTCGAGGGCGACGCCGAGTGGAGCGAGAAGCTGCTCGGCCTGCTCGACGCGGTCGACGAGGCGATCCCGCAGCCGGAGCGCGAGATCGACAAGCCGTTCCTGATGCCGATCGAGGACGTCTTCACGATCACCGGCCGTGGCACCGTGGTGACCGGCCGCATCGAGCGCGGTGTCATCAAGGTCAACGAGACCGTGGACATCGTGGGCATCCGCGAGCAGAAGCAGACCACGACGGTCACCGGCGTGGAGATGTTCCGCAAGCTGCTCGACGAGGGCCAGGCGGGCGAGAACGTCGGTCTGCTGCTGCGTGGCACCAAGCGCGACGATGTCGAGCGCGGCCAGGTCGTCATCAAGCCGGGCACCATCACCCCGCACACCGAGTTCGAGGGCCAGGTCTACATCCTGTCCAAGGACGAGGGCGGCCGGCACACGCCGTTCTTCAACAACTACCGTCCGCAGTTCTACTTCCGGACGACCGACGTGAACGGCGTGGTGACCCTCCCCGAGGGCACCGAGATGGTCATGCCGGGCGACAACACCGAGATGTCGGTGTCGCTGATCCAGCCGATCGCCATGGAGGAGGGCCTGCGCTTCGCCATTCGCGAGGGCGGTCGTACCGTCGGCGCCGGCCGGGTCACCAAGATCACCAAGTAGTACCGGCGAATCGGGGAGCAGTTCCCCGATATCAACGCTGAGCGGCCCGGGACTCGCCAGAGTCCCGGGCCGTTTCGTTGTCTTGCCGGTCAGCCGCGATACGCCGCGATGGCGTTCTTGAACGCGGTGAGCGCCGGCCGGGAAGAACCGTCCGCGCGGCGCAGTCCGAAGTAGAGCCGCTGGTCGGGCAGGTCGATATCGGAGAACCAGAACAGTGCTTTGACGTGCGGGTTGCCCGTGGCCGCGGTGACCAGGTCCGCCGCATAGGCCGCTTGCAGCCGTTCCTGGTCCTTCGTCGCGGATTCGGCGGCGCCGGGATCGTTCGCCGCGTCCGAGACCGGGGCTCCCGCCTCGGTAAGCCAGATCGGCATCGATGACTGCTGATAACGATCGAGGATCGAGGCCAGGCTTCCAGGCCGGGTGCTGATGTCACCGAACGCTTTCGCGGAAGCCGGCACCGTGGGGAAGCTGTACGGGTGGTACGCGACCGCGGTCGCGTAACGCAGGAAGTTGGAGCGGGCGACGTCGATCAGGAAGTCCTGCGCGGACAGGTTCGTCCCATCCGAGCCGGCCACGGCCAGGCCGCCGACAAGGAGCTGCGCCTTCGGCTGCACCGCCCGAACCGCGATCGAGGTGGCCTTGAGCAGCGCGCCATAGCCCTCAGGATCGGGACCCCCGAGCCAGTACGAGCCCAGATTCTCCTCGTTCCAGACCTCCCAGGCGGCCACCACGTCCGCCGGGTAGCGCTGCGCGGCCCGCGCCGCGAAGGCGGCGAACCGAGTGTCATCCTGCGGCGGGCACCAGACCTGCTTCGCGCAGGCGCGGGCGCGCGCCCAGGCCGGCGGCTGGTCCAGGATCGCCAGGATTCTCAGCCCTCTGGCCTTCGCGTAGTCGACCTCGCGGTCGAAGCTGCTCCAGTCCCACGTTCCAGGGTTCGGCTCAATCCGGTACCAGGCCAGGTCCACCCTGATCCATGAGGCACCGACCGCGCCCGGGTCGTCCAGGCTGCGCGCGATCCCGGTTTCGGATTCTTCGGGCAGCTGGTCGGCGTAGTCGACGCCGAAGACGAATCCGTTGTCAGTGGACTGCTCGATGTGCACTGATTGCTGGGGCGGCTTGTCCGGCAGCGCCGAGACGGCCATGGCGACCGACCCGATCACGATGATGAAGGCGGCGACCAACCAAGGAGCCAGTCGTCTGGCGGACAAGGACATGGGGGTCAGCCTAACGGGTGAGATCACAGTTGAGGTGACAAGATCACCGGACGGCTGAACACACCCGGGACGGGGCCTGATACTGTACCTAGCGCGCAGCGCGGCAGGTTTGTGATATGGGGGTGGCTACACGTGAGCGGCGAGGTCGGCGCGGGATCGCGGTTGGGCAGCTTGTACGTGCTCGACCAGCGGATCGGCGGCGGCTCGATGGGCACCGTGTGGTCCGCGCACCACACCGAGACCGGCCAGCCGGTCGCGGTCAAAATCCTCTCCGACACCATGGGCCAGAACTCTGACATGGTCGGCCGGTTCCTGCGCGAGCGCTCGGCCCTGCTCAGCGTGCGGCACCCGTACCTGGTCGAGATCAGGGACGTGGTCATCGAGAACGAGCGCATCGCCCTGGTGATGGAGCTGGTCGAGGGGGTCGACTCCGCGCGGCTGCTCGAGCAGAACGGGCCGATGTCGCTGTACCACGCGGCGCGGCTCGGCGACGAGATCTCGCAGGCGTTGATGGCCGTGCATGCCGCCGGCATCGTGCATCGCGACCTCAAGCCGGCCAACATCCTGGTGGAGAGCGCCACCTCGCAGGCCAAGCTGGTCGACTTCGGTATCGCCTGGATCGCCGGAAACCCGAGGCTGACCGCGTCGAACTCGGTCATCGGCACCCCGCACTACCTCGCGCCCGAGTTGCTGACCGGCGGCGCGGTGAGCCCCGCCGCCGATGTGTATTCACTGGCCGTCTGCCTGTACCAACTGCTCACCGGCGTGCTGCCCTTCGATGGCGAGCACTATGCGCAGATCCTTTACAAGCACCTGCACGAGGCGCCGTCGCCGCATCCCGCGATCCCGCCGACAATGTGGGGCCTGTTCGAGGCGATGCTGGCCAAGGATCCGGCTCAGCGGCCCACCACCGCCTTCGTGGCCGGTCAGCTGGCCATGTTCGCGCGCAGCGAGGCCCCGCTTCAGGTGCCTCAAGAACCCGCGCTCGCGGACGGGCCGGAGCAACAGGCGGCGCAGGGCCCGGCCGTGGCTCCGCTGAACGAGGATTCGCCGCTGTACAGCGCGGTGCCGCCGCCCTTCGGTGAGTACGAGGCCGCCCCGACGTCGGACTCCTGGCACGGCAGCGATTCTCCAGCGCCAGACTCCTGGCACGGCACCGGGACCGGCACCCAGACATCAGATTCCTGGCACGGCAGCGGCCCTCAGCCATCGGACTCCTGGCATGGCGGCGCTGCGACACCGCCGGTCGGCTACACGACGCCGCCGCCATTCACCTATGCGCCGCCGCAGGAGGAAGGCCGGTCGCGAAAGCGGCTCGCCGTCATCGCGGCGGTCTGCGTCCTCGCGCTAGGTGGAGTCGGCGTCGGCGCCTGGGCGCTGACCAACGGGGGCGGCGGAAAGCCGAAGCCGCAAGCGAACGCGTCGAGCTCCGCACCCAGCCACGCCGCCACGAACACCGCGCCGCCGGTCGCCGCCGCGCCGGTGACCCATCACTGGGCGATGTGCTGCGGGCAGCTTCAGGAGGCCGGAGGCACCACGACCGCGACGAACGGCGGCGTCGTGCTGAACGACACGAAGCACGGCGACGCGGTCTTCAACGGCAAGGCGGGCACGCAGATCCTGGTCGACGGACCGGTGATCAACACCGCACAGAGCTTCACCGTGGCTTTCTGGATGCACCTGGAGGGCAGCACGACGACGCCGTCAGGCCGGCAGATCGTCGTGGAGCAGCGCGGAACCGAGGGCTGCGCCGCCTGCATCGAACTGGACCCCGACACGAAGCGGCTGGCGTTCGTGATGCAGTCCTCGGACACGGCGAACGCCGGGACCACCAAGGTCGAAGCCAAGGCGCAACCCACGCCCGCGCAGTGGTATCGCGTCATCGCGTCCTACGACGCCGAGGCGCACACCATGTCCTTCTACCTCGGCGGCGTGCTCCAGGGCGCGAAGCATTTCGATGCGAACTGGACACCGACCGGGCCGCTGAGCTTCGGCAGCGGTCTGCAGAAGGGCATCACCACCAACTGGTACGCGGGAAACCTGGCGGACCTGTGGATCTGGAACCGGGCCATGACCCCGCACCAGGTCGATCAAGCAGCGAAGTAACGCAACAGTTTCCCACGGGTCAAAGCTCTGTTAAACCTGGCGCGAAGTAACGACTCTGCTACAGCGGCAGGTGGATGATCTCCAGCTCGTGGCAGTGCGGTAGGGTACGGTACATCGACGCTGTCGTCGGTGAGGGGCCGGGGCGGTCTCTGTACCCAAATCTCGGCGGGAGCGGCGAGGCTCACCGCCGCAGAGATCTGCCGATCTATTAACGCGACCGCAGAATATGCGGCTTCGACTTCTGCAGGCGCAGTGCGCTCACGGGGCGCCCTGCACGACTGACGGACGGCAAACACGGTGGGGACCCTGTCGATAGTTATTCCCGCGCTCAACGAGGCCGGGAATATGAAACCGGTGATGGATTCCATTCCCTTCGAGCGGCTGCGGACCGCGGGGTGGACGACCGAAGTGGTGGTCGTCGACAACGGGTCGACCGACGGCACCGGAGAGATCGCGCGCAAGCTTGGCGCGAAGGTCGTGCACCAGCCGGAACGCGGCTACGGCAACGCTTATCGAGCCGGCTTCGACGTGGCCATGGGCGAGGTGATCGCCACCGGGGACGCCGACTGCACATACCCGTTCGACACGCTGCCGGAACTGCTGGAACTGCTCGTGGAGCAGGACCTCGAGTTCCTCACCACCGACCGGCTGCACCCGGCCAACCGCGAGTCGATGAAGAACTCACATTTCGTCGGCAATCACCTACTGAGCGCGGTCAGCAGGGTCCTGTTCCGGCATGACTTTCGCGACTCGCAGTCCGGTATGTGGGTTTTCCGGCGCTACGTCTGGTCTCGGCTCGACGTTCGTTCGCCGGGTATGGCATTCTCCCAGGAGATAAAGAACGACGCGGCGCGCGCCGGCTGCCGCGTGCACGAGGTGCCGATCGAGTATCGGATGCGCGGGGGCGAAGTGAAGCTCAACGCGGTGATGGACGGCCTGGCCAATCTCGCCGGCCTGTTCGCGCATCGCTTCCGCAGGCCGTCCCGCGATGTGCCGACGGGTGAAGAGCTAGCGGAATCGATGAAGGTGTAGTGAAGTCCAGGACCAGCGCCTCCGGCGGGGAAGCCGCGTCGCTCACCGGGCTCGGTGCACGCGACGCGGACCCGGATCGGGACCTGGCCCCGGATGATGAAGGGGAGTTCTGGACGCCGAGGACGCGAGGCGCGCACGAGGCGGATGCCGCGGATTCGGCGATCTCGGACAAGCCGGACTCGTCCGAATCCATAGCGGACCCTGACGAGCCGGACAAGCCGGGCCGGCCTGAGGGCGTCGACAGAACAGGACCCTGGTTCCTGCGTAGCAGGGGCCGTAGCGCATGGGCGGTCGCGCTGGTGCTCCTCGTGGTCGCCGCGGTCTACGGCGTGTGTACCCTCGCTCCGGTGCGCACGGTACTGCGGCAGTCCTTCACCCAGGTCAGCTCGCCGAACCCGCAGTTTTACCTTAACGGCAACCCATGGGTATCCGGTCAATACCTCAATGTGCCGCTTGGCATCATTCGGCAAGGCGGCCACAGCGCGATGAGCTACAAGGTGCACGTGTGGACTGTCGACCACGCCGGGAAGACCGACGCCACCACGACGGTGACGCTGCCAACTCAAGACGGGAAGGGCGCGGCCAATTTCAAGCTGCCGATCCCCACGGACGCGCAGCTGGTCTGGGCCCAGGTCGAGGGCACCTCGTTGTCAGTGCACTACCGCTTCGCCGGCAGCGCGCTGCCGAGCGCGAGCGCGACTGCGAGCGGCTCGCGCTGAGCGGGACCCGGAGTCGGTGGGGAAGGTAAGAGATGGTCGAAGCAACGAACCGGGTCGCCCGGCGGCGAGTCATGCACATCGCCGCGTACTATCCGCCGCACCTCGGCGGCGTGGAGCGAGTCGCGCAGGCGCTGGCCCGGACACTCGCCGAGCGTCGCGAGGTCGAGGTCATCACGACTGCGCTCGGTTCCGATGTGTCGCCGGGTCCGGATACGTTGCTCGGCTCGGAGGCATCGAACGGGCCTGAGAACGGCGCGATGCGCGTGCGCAGATTCCGGGCTGCCGAAGTCGCGCACACGCCGATCTCCTGGGGCCTTTTCGCCGCCTTGCTGAGAGCGAAGCGCGGCGCCGTGTGGCACCTGCACTGCGCGCAGGCGCTGATCGCCGAGCAGGTCATGATCGCCGCGCGGCTGCGGCGGCAAAAGTATCTCCTGCACTTGCATCTCGACGTGGACAGCTCGGGTCCGCTCGGGCGGCTGCTGCCGCTGTACAAGAAGCACATCTTCGCGCGAGCGATGCGCGCGGCCGCCGGTGTGATCGTGCTCACGCCCGCGCAGGCCGCGTTCGTCGAGCACGCATACCGCGTGCCGGCCGACCGCATCCACATCGTTCCGAACGGCGTCGGGCGCGAGTACTTCATCCAATCGCGGCGCTCACCCGACGACGAGGGGTCGCCTGAAAGCGGGCCGCTGCGGCTGCTTTTCGTCGGCAGGCTGGAAGTTCAGAAGAATGTCGCCCGCCTGATCGACGCGCTGGCGCTGGTCAAGGAGAAAGTGGAACTGCGGATCGTCGGCGACGGCGCGCTGCGTGCGCAGCTTGAGCAGCGAGCCGCGGTCTCGGGAGTGCCCGTAGAGTTCGCCGGCGCCCTACACGGCGAGAACCTGCTTCGCGCGTATGCCGAGGCCGACGCATTCGTTCTGCCGTCAGATCGCGAGGGCATGGCGCTCGTCGCGTTGGAGGCGATGGCCGCCGGGCTGCCGGTAATCGCGACCGATGTGCCGGGTAACGCCGAACTGATCGGCGGACGCGGCCTTTTGGCGGCCCCGGACGCCACCGCGCTAGCCGCGGCGATCGACGCGGTCGCCGCGGACCGCGGATTGCGCACCGAGCTAGCGCAACGCTGCGCGGACGCCGCGAACGCATACACGTGGGACGCGGTGGCGGACCGCGTCGAGCAGATCTACGACGAGGTATACCGATGACGCCGCTGCGCGGCCGCGGCCTCGTCGTGTTGTCGACCGCGCTGTGCTGCCTGCTGATCCTGCTCGCTCCGGCGGTGCGGATCATCCAGGACCCCGCCGGGCTCTGGCTGATCATCGGCGCGCCGACCTGCGTGTACTACGGGACGGCTCGGCGCGTCGTGTCCACTCCTGACGGCGCGGCGCTGCTCGCCTTCGGCTTCACGATCCTGCACGACCTGCTCGTACTGCTCGGCCTCGACCTGGTGCTGCCGTTGTTCGGCGACGAGCATCCGCTACAACTCGCGCCGATCACCCTGGCTTTCGCCGCCGTCACGATCCTGGTCGGCGCGCTTACCCCGGAAGCGCAACCGGTGGCGCGCGAGCCGCTGTGGTGGCATCGCCGAGGATTCGGTCCGGTGCTGGCCCTCGGCGCGCTGATCCTCGTGCTGAGCGTGGCCGGACCGATCAGGCTCAACAACGGTTTCGGCTCCGCGGTGAGCATCACCGCGATGGTGGTCATCGTCGCGGCGCTGCTGTTCCTGCTGTTCAAGCAGCGCTATTCGGTTGGCGCCATCGAACTGGGCATCTACTTCGCGGCGGCGGGCATCCTGCTGCTCACCTCACTGCGCGGCTGGCTCATCACCGGCCACGATGTCCAGACCGAGTTCGCCTACTACTCAGACGTGCTCGCGAGCGGGCGCTGGGAGCCAGGCCACGTCCACAACGCCTACTACGCCTGCCTGAGCGTCACGCTCTTCCCGGTCTCCTTCGCGCACCTGACCGCGATCTCAGACGTCTACATCTTCAAAGTGGTCGAGCCGCTGCTTTTCGCGGTCACGCCGGTGCTCTTGTTCCGCGGCGTGCGCAATGTCGCCTCACACCAGGTCGCGATGCTCAGCGCGATCTTCTTCATCATCTTCCCGACCTTCTCCACCGACATGACCTACATGTCCAGGCAGGAGATCGCATTCATCCTGGTCGGGTGCGCGACGCTGCTGGTCACCGAACGCGCCACGGCCCCGCTCGCCCGCCGTATCGCGTTCGGTGCGCTCATGGTCGGCGTCGTGCTCTCGCACTACTCCACGGCTTACATCGTCATCATCATCTGCGGCATCGCGGTAGTCGCCGATCTGGCGCTCAGGCTGTGGTCGCGATTGCGTCGCCGGGCACACGAATCCGGCGGCCGGCCACGCAGAGTCCCGCGCATCGGGGGACAGGCGACGGCCGCGCTGGTGCCCTGGTGGCTCGTCGTGTTCGCGGCTGCGGCCGCCTTCCTCTGGGCCGGTCCGGTCACGCACACCGACAGTCAAGTGCAGTCCACCCTGTCCGCCGCGATCTCCCAGCTCGAAGGCAACGCCTCCTCGGGCCTCTTCGCCACGAAACAAACCAGCACCCAACTGCTCAGCGGCTACCAGAAATCCGCCGTCACGGCCACGGCGAAGGACCGCGCCAAGGGCGTCTACTGGCCGCTGTCCGCGGTCGACGAGTACCCGATCACCACCGTGGGCACCCAGTATCAGCCGCTCACGGGCACCGGCCGCCGCCTGCAACAGGCCGGAATCGGCGTAACCGGCGCCAACGTGCTAGCTCGAAGCATCGACGACCGCACCTACGAACTGCTCATCATCGCCGGGCTCGCCGGCGTCTGGTTCGCGGGACGCAGACTGTTCACTCCGCTCAAGGATCAGGTGCTGCTCTCCGTCGGCGCGCTCGGGATGCTCGGCGTGCTCACCGTCGTTCCGCAACTCTCCGTGGACTACGGCATCCTGCGCGCCTTCCAGGAAGGCATGTACTTCTTCGCGCCCTTCATGGCCGCGGGCCTGATCTGGATCTGCGGCTTGCTGAAACGGTGGGCCAGACCCGCGGCGGCGGTGGTGGTCGCCGTCATCGCGTCGACCATGACTGGCGTCGTGCCCCAGCTGACCGGCGGCTATCTCGGCATCCTGTCGATGTCCAACGAGGGCCAGTACTACAACATCCACTATCCGACGGACTCGGAGCGCACCGGCGCGCAGTGGCTCAACGCGATGGCGCTCGCGCAGAAGCGCAAGTCCGGCACCGCTCCCGTGCTGCAGACCGACTTCTACACCTACGACACGATGCAGACCGTCTTCACCAACCCGGTTCTGCCCGATCTGCTGCCGCAGTGGCTGCGTCCCGGCGGTTACCAGTTCGTCGGCCAGACGATGCTGCGCACCGGACGCGTGTCAATCCGCATCAACGGCCAGATTGTCACCTACACGTATCCGCCGCAGTTGCTCGACACCCAGTACAACAAGATCTACGCGAGCGACGGAGCCGAGGTCTACGGGCCGGAGATGAACAATTGAGCGCGCCGCCGATCCCGCCCTCCCCGCGACGTGTTCTCCTCGTCTGCCACTACTACGCACCGCACATCGGCGGGATCGAGAGCGTGGTGCAGGCGGAGGCCGAACGGCTCACCGCGCTCGGTCACGAGGTGACGGTGCTGACCAGCGCCGACCGCAGTAGCACGCGCGTCGAAGGCGGCGTGCGGGTCGTACGCGTCGCGGCCTGGAACGGACTGGAACACCGTGCGGGCGTTCCCTTCCCGCTGTTCTCCCCGCGGCTCCTCGCCCAGGCGATCAGGTTGACGCGGCGCACCGACATCGTGCACGTACATGACTGCTTCTACCTGAGTTCGTGGTGTGCGGGCATCGCGGCGCTTCTCTTCCGCAAACCGCTGGTCCTGAGCCAGCATGTCGCGATGGTCCAGCACCCCTCTGCCCTCGTGTCCGCCGTGCAGAAGACCGTCTACGGCACCATCGGACGCCTGCTGTTGCGACGGGCCCGGAAGGTCTTCGTCATCAACGAGTACGTAGGCAGATTCGTCGCCGGACTCGGCGCCCAGCGCCACAAGACCGTCGTGCTGTCCAACGGAGTCGATGCCGAGTTCTACCGGCCGGCCGCCGACCCAGCCGAGCGCGAGCTGCTGCGGAAGGAATACGGACTTCCGCTCGACCGGCCGCTCGCGCTGTTCGTCGGCCGGCTGGTGCCCAAGAAGGGCATAGACATCGCGCTGGCCGCGCGCACGAGCGAGTTCGATCTCGTCGTCGTCGGGTCCGGAGACGCGGCGATGCTGGACGGCGTGCCCGGCGTGCACCATCTCGGCAGCCGGCCGCCGCGACACGTGGCCGAGATCTTCCGCGCCTGCGACCTGTTCGTGCTGCCGACCACGGGCGAGATCTTCCCGCTCGTAGTCAAGGAGGCGATGAGCAGCGCACTTCCGGTCGTCACCACGGACGAGCCGGACTACGCCGCGCTCGGCGTCGACCGGCAGGGCATGGCCCTGGTCTCTCGTGACGCCGCGGCGGTCGGTGCGGCGGTCCGCCGGATCGTCGGCGACGAACGCGCCGCGGCTCGCATGGGGGAGTACTCGCGCAGTTACGCGCGCGCGCAGTTCTCCTGGGATGAGCACCTGGATCTGCTGCGCGCCAATTATCGCGCGGCACTCGAGAGGTCGCCGTGAGCCGCAGGGCGCGGGCGGTGGCCGAGGTGGCGCTGGTTTACGGCTTGCTCGGCTGGATCTACGTCGCCGCCTACGCAGCGGCCTATCCCCACGATTTGAGCACGCGGATCGCCGCCGCTGTGCCGATGCGCCGGGACACGTTCGGCGCGGTGGCTTTCGCCGCTTCGGCCGCGGCGGCGATCGTTCTGCGAGCCCGGACGGGGCGACTGTGGGAGCGCCGCAGCGCGCCGGCACGAGGCCTGATCCGCGCCGTGCTCAACACGGTGGCCGGATACGGCCTGCTGGTGTGGGCCTATCTCTGTGTCAACTCGATGACGCATCCGTGGACCATGTCCATGCAGCTGACGCACTTCGTTCCGTGGCCGAGCGAGGGCAGCACGGCAGTGGCCGGCTTCGCGGCGTCCGCCGTCGCGCTGTTCCTGGCGCGCTGCGCCGATCCCCGCGGGGACGACGGCCATGTCTAAGCACGCGCGCTCGACCGTCAAGATCATGGAGAGCTCGCTGTTCCTGATGGCTTCCACCGGCCTGACCGCCGGCCTCGGCTTCCTGTTCTGGATTCTGGTCGACCACAGCTACAGCCCCGAACGGGTCGGCCTGGCCACCTCGCTCATCAACGCCATCTCGCTGATCTCGTACCTCTCGCTCTTCGGCCTCAACAGCGTGCTGATCCGGTATCAGGCCGCCGGACCGGCTCGCAACAGCCAGGTGACTCGCGGCCTGCTGATCAGCGGTGGCGGCGGCCTGTTGTTCGCCAACGGATTTCTGGTGCTGTTGCCGTGGCTGAGCCCCAAGCTGGAGTTCATCCGGCAGAATCCGCTCTACGCGCTGCTGTTCGTCGCGTTCTGCAGCCTCGCCGCGATCAACCTGCTCACCGACTCGGTGTTCATGGCCGCCCGGCTGCCGCAGTACAACCTCCTGGTCGACGGGATCGTGCAAAGCCTGTCGAAGCTGGCCATGCCGATCTTCCTGGTGACCTTCGGCGCCGTCGGCATCGTCGCCTCCACCGGCATCGGCTACGCGGTCGCCGTCATCGCGTCACTGATCGCGATGTACTGGCGGCTGGGTTTCCGGCTGGACGTGCGCACCCCGGAGACGCTGCTGCGGGAGCATGCCCGCTACTCGCTCGCGAACTACAGCTCCGCGCTGCTCAACCTGGTGCCGCAACTGGCGCTGCCGATGATCGCGCTGCAGAAGCTGGGCAGCGAGGCCGAGGCGTACTACTTCATGGCGTTCCAGGTTGCGAACATCCTCTACGCCGCCTCGCACTCCATCGGCGACGCGACCTTCTCCGAGGCCTCGCACGACGTCTCGCGGCTGGCCGAATGCCTGCGCCGTTCCGCCAAGCTCAACTTGATCATCCTCCTGCCAGCCGTCGCGATCGTGACGCTTGGCGCGCGCCTGCTGCTGGAGCTGTTCGGCGCGGCCTACGCGGACCACGCGCAAGGCCTCCTGATGCTGCTGGCGCTCGGCGCGCTCGCCGTCGCGCTGAACAACTGGAGCAGCAACGCTTTGCGGGTCGCCGGCGCGATACGTCCCCTCGTCGCGAGCAATGTCGTCTATGCCGTCGGCTCGATCGGTTTCGCCGAGGCGATGGCGATGCACGGCGCGCTCTGGATCGGCTGGGCATGGGTGGGCGGAAACCTGCTCTCCGGCCTGGTGGCGCTCGTCTACGTGCCGAGCAGCACGGCCGCGCTCGCGCCGCGGCCGACGCCGGCGCTCGACGACACCGGCAGCCAGGCGGCGATCGGCATGCTCGATGAAACGGTGCCGCTGTCGCTGCCCTGGGTGGCGCGCGACGTGCGGCGCGGCGGCAAGCCCGGTGCGCCGGAGCGAACCACCGCCACGGGCGCCAACCCCCGGGCCGCACCGCTCTTCCTCGGCGGTGACATGGCGCTGCGCGAGCGCAGCGTGGCCGAGTCAGCCACCGAAACCCGTGACCACCTCTGGTGAGAAACCTGCTGGGAAGGCCCCGAAGTGAAAGTAGTCATCGTCAACGCCTTCGAGCGCAACAACCGCGGCGACGCGGCGCTGCTCGACGTGATGATCAGGCAGGTCGCACAGGCCCATCCAGAGGCTGAGATCACGATCTGCGGCTTCGAGGATCCGGTCGCGTACCCCGACATCTGGGGCGTGCGCAATGTCGGCTCGATCCGCAGATACAGCGCACAGGAGCACATCACGCGCTCCGCCCGCATCCAGCGCAAACTGCTCGTGGCGGCCATGGTCCTCGCCGTGGCGGCCGGTCTCGGCCGGCCGCTGGCGGCCGTGAGCGGGCGGATTCTGCCGCGCGAGGCGGCCGGGGAACTGCGCGCCATCGCGCAGGCCGATCTGGTGGTCAGCCTGGGTGGTGGTTACCTGCACGGCGGCCCCGGCCTCGGCTACGACCTGAGCATCGGGTTCCTGCTGTTGCCGCTCTGGCTCGCGCACCGCTTCGGCGTCCCGGCCGTCCTCGGACCGCAGTCCTTCGGGCCCTTCCCGACGAGGTTCCAGCGTGCGGCGGTACGAAGGGTCCTGTCTCGCTGCCGCGCGGTGTCGACCCGGGAGGAAATCAGCCGCGCGGTACTGGTGGCCGCCGGGGTGCCGGACGCGGTGCTGCGGCGCGACGTGGACAGCGCCTTCGCGTTCACCGCGACCAGCGAGCGGGATTGGCGTGCCGAACTGCGGATCCCGCCGACGGCCGCGCTCATGGTGACCACGATGCGCGCGTACTTGGCGCCCGCGGCCCAAGAACGCTACGAGAATGAGATGGTGGCCGCGATCGAGCGCGTCCTAAGGGCGGACGATTCCCGCTTCCTGGTGCTCGCCCCGCAGGTGACCTGCGAGTTCCAGGCCGATGACGACCGTCTTGTGCACCGCCGGGTCGCCGCGCGGATCGACAATCCGCGGCTGATCATGATCGATGACGCGGGCATCGGGCACCAGGACATCTTCGGGCTCTACGGCGCGGCGGACCTGACCATCGCCACGCGATTCCACTCGGCGATCTTCAGCTTGAGCCAGTGCGTCCCCTGCGTCGTGCTCAACTACGCGAACAAGGGGCTCGGCATCATGCGCGACCTCGGCTTCGCCGAGTGGGTGACCGACATGAGCACGGTCACCGCCGACTGGCTGGTGGAGCGGGTCGAGACCGCGCTGCGCGAGAACAGCTATCGGGACGGCCTGCGCAAGGCGATCCCCGGCTACCGCGCGGAGGTCGAGCGCTTCGTCGACGTGCTGCGCTCGAGCGTCAGCCCGGCGAACACCGCCGCGTAACGTCCGACCAGGTGTGGCCAGGCGAACATCGCCTCGGCGCGGGCCCGTCCGGCCGCGCCGAGCTTCGCGGCCCGCTCGGGGTCGGTCAGCAGTTCCCGGCACGCCGCGGCCAGCCGCACCGGGTCGGCCGGCGGCACGATGATCCCGGCTTCTCCGTCGTTGACCACGTAGGCGAGGCTGCCGACGTCCGAGGCCACCACCGGCGTCGAGCAGGCCATCGCCTCCATCAGCACCGTGCCCGCACATTCGGCGTCTGTGGTCGACGGCAGCACCAACACGGCCGCGGTCTGCATCGCCCGCACCAGTTCGTCGCCGGCCAGCGCCCCCGCGGCGTCTACCCGGTCGCGAACCCCGAGCCGCTGCGCGAGCGCGAGGTGGTCCGGGAGCGCGTCACCTTCGCCGACCAGCTTCAGCCGCAGCCCCGGAATGTCGCCTAGTAGCGACAGGGCATTGATGAGGACGTCTACGCCCTTCCAGCTGGAGGTCCGGTCCATTCGGCCCACATACACCAGTTCGCGGCCGCGCGACGCCGTCTCGCCGGGCGTGAACCTGGCCAGATCGACTCCCGGAGTGATCAGGACCGCGCCCGGCTTGCCGGCGGCGAGCGACGACGGGCCGACCGGCACCGGAACGTCGCAGCGGTCGAAGACGCGCGGCAGGACGAAGCGTTCGTACGCGGCGATGATCCGGTCGGCGAGCCCTGAGCCTTCCGCCCCCTTGTGCATGGTGCCGGCGTGATAAGTGAACACGACGCGGCGCTGCCCGCTCGCCAGGATCGCGATATCGCCGAGGCCAGGAACCGGTGCGTGCGCGTTCACGATCTGCGCCTCAGTCCGGCGCAGCCATCTACGCACCTGGAGCGGCCAGAGCGGGCTTAGCGGCGTATTGGAGACCCGGAACCAGGCGCCGAGGCGGATTACTTCAATGCCGTCCTCCACACTGCGGTGCGTTCGCAGTCCTTTGGCGCGGGTAGTGATCACCACCGGCGTGAAGTCCGTCTCGCCGGCCAGACCCTGCGCGAGCTGGGCCACGTACCGTTCCACGCCACCGATCTTCGGCGGGTAATAAGGCGTGACCAGGGCCACTTTGGTCATGGACGTATCCCCGCTTCGCTAGGCGTACTTCGCTGCTCGCTTCTTCGATCGCTGATCTCCCAGTAACAGGCGAGCAGGTTGTCGAGAAACGCGTCGACCCGGTAGCGCTGCGCCCGTGCGCTCGAACCCTGGCCGAGCGCGGCCTGGCGCCGTTCGTCGCCGAGCACGCTCGCCAGCGCCGCCGCGAGCCTGGCCGGATCTCCGGGCGGAACGAGCACCCCGTTGTCATCCCCGACGAGCTCCGGCAGCCCGCCGACCCGAGAGGCGATCAACGGCCGGCCAAGCTGGAGCGCTTCCAGCGCCACGGTCGGGAAATTCTCCGGCCACAGCGACGGGATGACCACCGCCGCCGCGCCCGACACCAGCCGGGTGACCGAGTCCTGACTCTGCCAGCCGTGGAACTGCACGGCTCCGGCGGCGATCAACTCGGCGGCCGCGCTTTCGAGGGCGCCGCGCTCGTCTCCGTCCCCGACGACACTGAGCCGGGCCTTGATGCCCTGTTCCTGTAGTCGGCGCACCGCGTCCACGAGAACGTGGACGCCCTTCACGCGCGTCAGACGCCCGACGTAGACCACGTGGTACGGATCCGGGGCAGTCGCGTCCTCAATGCCAGGCAGGTCCTCGATGCCGTTCGCCAGCACCGTGATCGGAACCTTCCCCACGTCGCCGCGCACGGCTTCGGCGAAATACTCGCTCGGCGTGATGATCCGGTCGAGGTGACGCAGCCAGAGCAGATAAGCCGGCCGTTGCATGAAGCGCAAGTAGAGATACCGAGCACGGTCCGCCGGGCTGAGCGCGCTCCCGCGGGTCGCAGAAGCGAGATTCCAGCGCAGCAGCTTCAGCGTCCAGTCCTCTGGGCCGTGCACGGTCAGCACGCGCGGCAGGTTACGCGTCGCGGCCAGCACCGACGGGCTGAACTCGCCGATCGTGTGCAGGTGGACGCAATCGGGCCGGAACTGCGCAATCAGCCGCCGCGTGGCGCGGTACGCCTGACGGTTCCAGAAGTATCCGGCCAGCCGCGCCGCCGCGCTTCCCGCTACCGCAGGGACCACCGTGTCAGCGAAGCAATCCTGGCTACCGTCGAGCAGATGATCGGTCGACAGGACATGGATCTCGTGTCCCCGCGCGCGTAGCCCCTCGGCGATGATGCGCACGCTCTTCTCCGCGCCGCCTGCCTCGAAGCCCACGTTCACTATGTGCAGAAGCCGCACGTTTCCCTCCCCCGCGAAATCAGCCAATGTCAGCCGACGCTGCATCCACAGGCTGCGATGGCCGCCTTCAGCGTGTTGAACACCGGTCGCGCCTTGCCGGTCTCGTCCCGCAGTCCCCAGTAGAGGTGCTCGGTGGCGATGTCCTGATCGGCGAACCAGAAGTCCGCTGCCACGTTCGGATTGGCCGAGACCGTCCTGACCAGGTCGGTGGCATAGGCGGCCTGGCCCTGCAACTGAGTGGCCGTGGGTTTGGTGCCGAACGGCGGCAGTGCGCCGTCGTACTCGGTGTCGCCGGACTCGGTGATCCAGATCTGCAGCTTCGGGTTGCCGCTGGTCTGCAGGATCCGCAGCAGATTGTCCGGGCTGCCGGATACATCGGCGAAGTCGCCGGCCAGGCTCGGCCGAGTCGGCGCGGAGAACGGGTGATAGCTGACCGCGTCCACATTCGCCAAGCTCCCGCCGACATGCGCCACATCCGCGAGGAACCGGTTCTGCGAAACGAAGCCCTGCTTGGCATCGTCCGGGACCGCCGCGAGACCCGCCATGAGGACGAGAGCGCCGCGATCGGCGCCGCGGATCGCGTTCGACACGGTAGTGAGCATCTGCGCGTAGGCCGGCGCGTTCGGTGTCGGCCACCAGCGCGCTGCCAGATTGGGCTCGTTCCAGACCTCCCAGGCGCCCACGCCGCGGTTCTTGTAACGCCGGGCCGCCGCGGCCGCGAACTTGGCGAAGTCGGCGTCGCTGGACGGCGGGCAGAACGTGGTGTTGGCGGTGCCTCGCTTGCAGGCCTGGGTGGTGTCCCAATAGGCGGTCGCGTCCAACACCGCGTCGATCTTGAGCCCGAGCGACTTGGCCGTGTCGGCGACCACGTCGAACTTGCCCCATTTGTACGTCAGTGCGTTGTTCGGCTGGACCGTCTCCCAGGGCAGGTCGATACGGACCCACTTCGCGCCGACCGTCACCGCGTCCTGAAGGCTGGTCCTGATACCGGCCGGGCTCTGGCTCATCAGTGTCGAGCCATAGTCGAGTCCGAACTTCATCGGATGGGCCCCGTCGGCGAGCGCGACGGTCCCGCTTCCCTTGCCGGACCCTGCCGTGCTGTGCGCGGCGCCTGGCGAGGCCGAGGCGGCGGTGGTCGGCTTGAGGCTGGAGTTCGCGGTCAGCCCCAGCTCGCTCGCGGCTCCGGCGCCCAGGGTGACCGCCAGCGCCGCCGCGACGACGAGCCAGTGCTGGCGACCGCGCTGGAGAAGGACTTTCGACACGGCGGCCATACTATGGCGGATGCCGACGTGGGCGCGTGCGCCGCCGAGTCGCGGCAGCCGCGTGGCCAAGCGTCGATTTGGCCTCGGGCAGGGCACTCCGGCATACTGTTTCAGTTGCTCGGCGAGGGTTGCCCTTTCGCCGGGCGCCCGGAGTGAAGTACCAGCCACTCGCGAAGTCTCGCCAGAAGGCGTGCCAGCTGCGCGGTGGACCTCCAGGGCCCGTGCTCATCAGCAATGGTGACCGGCAGGGTTGTGCCCTGCTGCTGTGCCTTGTGTGCGGCAGCAGCGCGACACGCCCGACCGCGTGGGTCGGAGGAAACCGGACAGACGGCTCAGAACAGAGGCAAGCCCGCGCCGCGGGGGCGCCGCAGTTTACGAGTAGAAGGAAATCGAAGCAGCCATGGCGGGACAGAAGATCCGCATCAGGCTCAAGGCCTACGACCACGAGGTCATCGACTCCTCGGCGCGCAAGATCGTCGAGACGGTGAGCCGCACTGGTGCGCAGGTCGCGGGCCCGGTGCCGCTGCCGACCGAGAAGAATGTGTACTGCGTTATCCGCTCGCCGCACAAGTACAAGGACTCGCGCGAGCACTTCGAGATGCGCACCCACAAGCGGCTAATCGACATCCTCGACCCGACCCCCAAGACCGTCGACTCGCTCATGCGGCTCGACCTGCCGGCCGGCGTCGACATCGAGATCAAGCTCTAAGGAACCTGCCGATCATGAGTAAGCAGATCAAGGGCCTCCTGGGCGAGAAGCTCGGCATGACACAGGTCTGGGACACGGACAACCGGGTCGTCCCGGTCACCGTGGTCAAGGCCGGGCCCTGCGTCGTGACCCAGGTGCGCAACACCGAGAACGACGGCTACAGCGCGGTCCAGATCGCCTTCGGCGAGATCGACCCGCGCAAGGTCAACAAGCCGCGCAAGGGCCACTTCGACAAGGCCGGCGTCACCCCGCGCCGCCACCTGGTCGAGCTGCGCACCGACGACGCCGCTGACTACACACTCGGCCAGGAGCTCACCACCGGGGTCTTCGAGGTCGGTCAGCGCATCGACGTCGTGGGCACCTCGAAGGGTAAGGGCACCGCGGGTGTCATGAAGCGGCACAACTTCCGTGGCCTGGGTTCCTCGCACGGTACCCAGCGCAAGCACCGCTCCCCGGGTTCGATCGGCGCCTGCGCCACCCCGGGCCGCGTGTTCAAGGGCGTGCGGATGGCCGGCCGCATGGGCAACGCGCGGGTGACCGTGCAGAACCTGACCGTGCACGCCATCGACGCCGAGAAGGGCCTGCTGCTGATCAAGGGCGCCATCCCGGGCCCCAACGGCGGCGTCGTGCTCGTGAAGACGGCTGCTAAGGGCTGATTGAGATGACGACTACTCTGAATGTCGATCTCCCCGCGGAGATCTTCGACGTCCCGGCGAACGTGCCGCTGATCCACCAGGTCGTGGTGGCCCAGCTGGCCGCGGCGCGCCAGGGCACCCACAAGACCAAGACCCGCGGCGAGGTCGCCGGCGGCGGCAGGAAGCCGTACCGCCAGAAGGGCACCGGCCGCGCCCGCCAGGGCTCGACCCGCGCGCCGCAGTTCGCCGGCGGTGGCATCGTGCACGGCCCGGTGCCGCGCGACTACTCGCAGCGCACTCCGAAGAAGATGAAGGCCGCCGCCCTGCGCGGTGCCCTCTCCGACCGGGCGCGCAACGGCCGGCTGCACGTTATCGACGCGTTCGACGTGGCCGAGAAGCCGCACAGCAAGACCGCGCTCGGCGCCATCAAGGAGCTGACCGACCGCAGGCACGTGCTCGTCGTGCTCGGTCGCGAGGAGACCAACGCCTGGAAGTCGCTGCGCAACCTGCCCGAGGTGCACCTGCTGCACGCCGACCAGCTCAACACGTACGACGTGCTGGTCAGCGACGACGTGGTGTTCACCAAGGCCGGTTACGACGCGTTCTTGGCCGGCCCGGCGAAGAAGACCGACGCCGCGGAAGGAGACGAGGCCTGATGCCCGCGTACGACCGTTACAACGCCGCGCGCGACCTGCTGATCCGCCCGGTTGTCTCGGAGAAGAGCTACGCGCTGCTCGACGAGAACAAGTACACGTTCATCGTGCAGAAGGGCGCCAACAAGACGGAGATCCGCCAGGCCGTCGAGCTGCTCTTCGACGTCGAGGTCACGGGCGTCAACACGATCAACCGCAAGGGCAAGCGCAAGCGCACCCGCGCCGGCTTCGGCAAGCGCCCCGACACCCGTCGCGCCATCGTCTCGGTCGATCCGAACCCGAGGGACGCGAGCAAGAAGAGCCGGATCGACATCTTCGGAGGCCCGGTCTCCTAAGGGGATCGGACACCGAGGACACGCAGAGGAATCTGAGAAGCCATGGGCATCCGCAAGTACAAGCCGACGACCCCCGGTCGCCGCGGCGCCAGCGTTGCCGACTTCGCCGAGATCACCCGGGACTTCCCCGAGAAGTCCCTGGTGCGTCCGCTGCACTCGAAGGGCGGCCGTAACGCGCAGGGGCGCGTGACGGTCCGTCACCAGGGTGGCGGCCACAAGCGCGCGTACCGCGTCATCGACTTCCGTCGGGACGACAAGGACGGCGTGCCGGCGAAGGTCGCGCACATCGAGTACGACCCGAACCGCACCGCGCGCATCGCGCTGCTGCACTACGCCGACGGCGAGAAGCGCTACATCATTGCGCCGTCCCGGCTGAAGCAGGGCGACCGGGTCGAGGCCGGCCCCGACGCCGACATCAAGCCGGGTAACAACCTGCCGCTGCGCAACATCCCGACCGGTACGACCATCCACGCCATCGAGCTGCGGCCCGGCGGCGGCGCGAAGATCGCCCGCTCGGCCGGAGCCAGCGTGCAGCTGGTGGCCAAGGACGGCCCCTACGCGCAGCTGCGCATGCCGTCCGGCGAGATCCGCAACTTCGACGCGCGCTGCCGCGCCACCGTCGGCGAGGTCGGCAACGCCGAGCAGAGCAACATCAACTGGGGCAAGGCCGGCCGCATGCGCTGGAAGGGCAAGCGCCCGACCGTCCGTGGTGTGGCGATGAACCCGATCGACCACCCGCACGGCGGTGGCGAGGGCAAGACCTCCGGTGGTCGCCACCCGGTCTCGCCCTGGGGTCAGAAGGAAGGGCGCACCCGCCAGCCGGGCAAGCCCAGCGACAAGCTCATCGTCCGCCGTCGCAAGACGAACAAGAAGCGCTAGGAGGAGGTCTAGATGCCGCGCAGTCTCAAAAAGGGTCCCTTCGTCGACGACCATCTGCAGAAGAAGGTCGACGTACAGAACGAGAAGGGCACCCACAACGTCATCAAGACGTGGTCCCGGCGCTCGATGATCGTCCCGGACATGCTGGGTCACACCATCGCCGTGCACGACGGCCGCAAGCACATCCCGGTGTTCGTCACCGAGTCGATGGTCGGCCACAAGCTGGGCGAGTTCGCGCCGACCCGCACCTTCAAGGGTCACGTGAAGGAAGACCGGAGGTCGCGCCGTGGCTGAGAACAAGGCCAAGGACCTGCCGGAGAACCAGGCGCTGGCCCAGGCCAGGCACGTCCCGATGACCCCGATGAAGGTCCGTCGCGTGGTCAACGAGGTGCGCGGGCTGCCGGTGGACAAGGCGCTGGACTACCTGAAGTTCGCGCCGTGGGCCGCCGCCGAGCCGGTCCTCAAGTGCGTCGCGTCGGCCGCTGCCAACGCCCGCCACAACAAGAACCTGTTCGGCGACCTGTACATCGCCGCGGCCTACGTGGACGAAGGCCCCACGCTCAAGCGGTTCCAGCCGCGGGCGCAGGGCCGGGCCTACCGGATCCGCAAGCGCAGCAGCCACATCACGGTCGTGGTGGAGGAGTTCGTCCCGGCGAACGTCGGCGGCAAGAAGGGCAGGACCCGGTAATGGGCCAGAAAGTCAACCCGCACGGGTTCCGCCTGGGCATCACCACCGACTTCAAGTCGCGCTGGTACGCCGACAAGCTGTACAAGGCGTACGTCAAGGAAGACGTCGCGATCCGCAAGCTGATGACCACCGGCATGGAGCGCGCCGGCATCTCGAAGGTGGAGATCGAGCGCACCCGTGACCGCGTGCGCGTCGACATCCACACCGCGCGTCCCGGCATCGTGATCGGCCGCCGCGGCGCGGAGGCCGAGCGGATCCGCGGCGAGCTGGAGAAGCTGACCGGCAAGCAGGTGCAGCTGAACATCCTCGAGGTCAAGAACCCCGAGATCGACGCGCAGCTGGTCGCCCAGGGCGTCGCCGAGCAGCTCTCCAGCCGTGTCGCGTTCCGTCGCGCCATGCGCAAGGCGATCCAGTCGACCATGAAGGCCGGCGCCAAGGGCATCAAGGTGCAGGTCTCCGGCCGTCTCGGCGGCGCGGAGATGAGCCGGTCCGAGCAGTACCGCGAGGGCCGGGTCCCGCTGCACACGCTGCGCACGAACATCGACTACGGCTTCTACGAGGCCCGCACCACCTTCGGCCGGATCGGTGTGAAGGTCTGGATCTACAAGGGCGACGTCGCGAACCTGCGCGCGGCCCGCGAGGCGGAGGCCGCGGCCCAGCGCCAGAGCCGTCCGGCCGGCGGCCGCGACGAGCGGCGCGGCGGCGACCGTCCGCGCGGCGGCCGTCCGGCTCGCGGCGGCGAGCGCGGCGGGCGCGGCCAGGGCCGCACCGAGAACACTTCCGCTCCGGCGACCGAGGCTCCGGCCGAGGCCGTCGCGGCGGCCGAAGCTCCGAAGGAGGGCTGAGACGATGCTGATCCCGCGTCGTGTCAAGCACCGCAAGCAGCACCACCCGGAGCGCGGCGGTGCGTCGAAGGGCGGCAACGAGCTGAACTTCGGCGAGTACGGTATCCAGGCGCTCACGCCCGCGTACGTGACGAACCGGCAG
>NZ_DATNGK010000058.1:0-27302 GCF_035605935.1 Actinocrinis sp.
CCGCGATCTTCCGCCGCGCCCCGCGCCGCCGCCAGCCGTCGCTGAGCTGGCTGGCGGTCGGCGCCGGATTGAGCCTGGTGCTGTGGGCCGCGCTGACCGCGCTGCTCAGCTGGTACGTCGGCGGCAGCAGCGCGCTGGGCGCGACCTACGGGCCGCTGACCGCCATCATCGCCCTGATGGCGTGGGCGAATCTGACCTCGATAGCGCTGCTGCTCGGGCTGGCCGTGGCGGCGCAGCTGGAAGCCTGCCGAAGCGGTTCGCGGCGGCCGGCGACCGACGACCCGGGCACCTGACCGGCGCGGCGCCGGACGCTCGAGCTGCGTCCTCAACCGCGCAAGCGTCAGCTGCTGCGCAGGATGTCCCGGATGAATACCGGCTTGAGGTGCTTCTCGGGTAGCGCGTCCGGCAGTTGCTCCCGATCGAGGAGGTCGGCAACCTCACCCTGACCACCGGCTCCTTCCCGGTCACCTCCATCTGGTCCAACCAAGACATCGGCTGCGCCATCGCCGACTGATGACTGATTCCCGCGGTCCGTGCGCGCCGGCGGCTGACAGCGCGCACGGACCACGCGCGAGTCGGCGACCTTGCCAACCGCGAGTGTCTGCCGTACTTTCCTGAGCGCGAAGTCTCTTCGCGACACGGCCGTTATGAGGGTGGCGGCCATATACGCCCCCTTGTTCGCATTTCCGGCCGTGGAGGATTCGCGTGACCTCTTTCCCCGTGCTCCGCCCAACTCACCTGCGCAGAAGAACCCTGATCTTCGGGGTGGGCGCCGCGCTCGCGCTCGGGACGGGCGCCGCCATCGTCGCGCCCGACGCCCTCGCCACCCCGAAGCCGGCCGCGAGCCAGCCGAGCGTGCCGGGAACCTGCACGCCGCTGTCCGCGAGCCTGACCGCCAGCAACGAGCAGTTCTCCTCCAGCGCCGAGGCCGCCGCGCCGGACACCGCGCGCATCCAGTCCGCGCTCAATTCCTGCGCGGGCAGCGGAAAAGCCGTCGAGCTGAAGGCGAACGGCGGCAAGAACGCGTTCCTGTCCGGTCCGCTGAGCATCGGCAGCAACGAGGTGCTGCTCGTGGACGCCGGTGTCACGCTGTACGCCTCGCGTAAGCCGTCCGACTATCAGATCTCCGGCGGCAACAAGTGCGGCACCATCACCTCCAGCAGCAGCGACGGCTGCAAGTCGTTCATCAGCCTCTCCGGTTCCGGCGCGGGCCTGATGGGCACCCGCAGCTCCTCGGGCAGCCAGGGCATCGTGGACGGTCGCGGCGGGCAGGACATGCTCGGCACCAGCACCACCTGGTGGGCGCTGGCCGCCTCCGCCAAGTCCAGCGGCAACCAGAACAACCCCAAGCTGGTGCAGAGCAACGGCGCGAGCAACCTGACGCTCTATGACGTCGACCTGATCAACTCGCCGATGTACCACGTGCTGCTCAAGGGCGGCAGCGGCGCGACCGTGTGGGGCGTGCGGATCAAGACCCCGTCCAACTCCCGCAACACCGACGGCATCGATCCCGAGGACATCAGCAACGTCACGATCAACGACGCGTACATCCAGGACGGCGACGACTGCATCTCGGTCAAATCCGACGCGGGCACGGCGGCCAGCCACATCACGGTGGAGAACACGCACTGCTGGGGTACGCACGGCCTGTCCATCGGCAGCCAGACGGCCGGCGGCGTCAACAACGTCACGTTCCTGAATGACACCCTCGCCGGCACCGACACCGGCGGGATCACCAGCTCCAGCAACAACGGCGTGCGGGTCAAGAGCGCCGCGGACCGCGGCGGTCTGGTCACCAGCGTGGTTTATCAGAACATCTGCATGACCGGCGTCAAGGATCTCATCGTCATCGACCCGAACTACAGCGGCGGCGGCAGCGGCTCCTCGATCCCGAACTTCGCCGACATCACCCTCAACGGCATCGTCTCCGTACACTCCGCGTCCAGCGCCCAGTCCACGCTCAACGGCTACAACTCGAGCCACCCGGCCGGCCTGAAGCTGGAGAACATCAAGCTCGA
Organism: Actinocrinis sp.; assembly: GCF_035605935.1. GTDB lineage: Bacteria > Actinomycetota > Actinomycetes > Streptomycetales > Catenulisporaceae > Actinocrinis. The sequence goes on from NZ_DATNGK010000058.1 coordinate 2,019, forward strand.
CGTCACCAAGACCACGGCCCAGTACGCGAACATCGGGCTCTACAAATCCAACATCACCGCCTCCGGCACCGGCGTGAAGGTCAGCAACATCTCCGGCAGCGGCAGCGTCCCGAGCTGCTCCTTCCCGAGCTTCCCCGCGCTCTGACCGCTTCGCTCTGATCCATGGCCTGCGGGTCGGCGCGTTCGTAGCGCCGACCCACAGCCCGATGGGTACGGTGCGTTAGCTCTCCTGTTAGTGGTGGTGGCCGCGTCGGCCGAGTGTCTGCACAGGGGTTGCACCGGGCCGGGTCCACTGCGGTACTGGCCGGCTGGTCGGCCCCCAGACCGCGTTCCCGTCCGCGTCCGAACGCCAGTACCAGCACGGATCTTGCCCCTCGGGCCAGCCCTCGGGGTTGTCCTGCCAGGCCTCGCCGCGGCCGTAGGGCGTGATGTCGAGCAGGAACAGCGACCCGTTGACCGGCTCGTTGCCGCGGCCAGTCGTGGAGTAGGTGAGGAATACGCGCTCGCCGTCGCGCAGGAAGCTGGCGAGGTAACCCATCTCGCCGCCGACCGGCTCATCCAGGTCGCGCACTGAGTACCAGGGCTCGGTATAGCCCATGAAGTCGACGAAGGGCGCTACCTCGTCCCACGCTCCCGTCGTCAGGATGGCGAGCGAGACGCCGCGGGCGTTGAGGTAGACGGAGTCCTTCAGGTTCCAGGCCGTGGTGGTGCAGCCCTCGCACTGGCCCTGGTGCGGCGCGCCGTCGTACCACATGTGTTTGTAGACCACGAGTTCGTCGCGGCCCTGGAACAGGTGAAGGAACGGGACAGCGCCGTCGGGCCCGACGACCTTCACCGTCCCGTCGAACTCCACCATCGGCAGCCGGCGGCGGGCTGCCGCGATCGCGTCGCCCTCGCGGGTGTGAGCCTTCTCCCGCAGCAGAAGTTCATCACGGGCGGCCTGCCAGGTGGCCAGGTCGGCGATGGGCGGGCGGCCGGGCTGCGCGCCGGCCGGGTCACTCGGCGTGGTCGTCGTCATCGGGTCTCCTCTGCGGTGTCTCGCGCCGGGCAGCGTCGTGCGACGCCCAGACGTTCACCATTACAGACTCGCGGCGCGGGCAAAACTCATCGGGAGCGCGGGGCGAAGGGCGGAAGTGGAAGAAAAGCCGCAGTCCAAAAAGCAGTTGCCTGAGCGTCGCTAACTCGCCACGATGACGCTTATGGATCTATAGGCGCTGCCACGCAACCACAGTTGATCTGTCGCGCGATCGACCCCGGAGCCTGACGACTCGGCTCGGCGTATCGGTCGCGCCCTTGTGTGCACCGTCTGATCCAGGGGCGTCGCGGCCTGCCCGCCGGCGCTCCGCTGAACCCTGAAATCAATCAAATAGTGAATACTGACCGCAAGGCGCTTTGGGCCGTGCGTGAGTGTGGCCTGCCCGCCATCGTGCGACCGTGCGTGGACTGCTCCGGTTCGCGCCATCACCCCTCTGGCAAGTTCCGCGTCAACGCGAACGGCAAGCTGCTGGACGTCTGGCTGCTGCTGTGCTGTTCGGCGTGCGGCCGCACGTCGAAGGTGCCCGTCCATGAACGCGTTCACGTGCAGTCGCTCGCCCCCGCCCACCGGTTGGCCTTCGAGTCCAACGATCCGGCGATGGTGCGCGCGCTCACGATGAGCGCATCGCTGGCCGGGAAAACCGGCTACCGGCTCGACTGGGCCGGCACCTGGCGGCTCGATACGGACACTCCCTTCTATTCGCCGCTCGAACCGGAATCGTTCAGGGTGCTGGTCGGCTTCGAACTTCCGGTGCCGATCCGCGTCGAGCGCCTGCTCATGCTCGGACTCCACGTCAGCCGCGGCGAGGTGCGGCGCATGGTGGCGCGCGGGCGCATCCGCCTGCCGATCGAGCCGGGTGCCAAGGCGCACCAGGACTTCGAGTTCACCGTTGGCGGCGCGAGTACTGCCTAGCGCAAGATCACCAGCAAGCGGGGAGCCAGACCGTGAACCTGACCGCCCGTCGGCGGTCGCCGGGCCGCGTCACCGTAAAACCCAGGCGCGGCCCGGCGGCTGATCTGATTGGATCGGGCCACCATGACTGACGCAGACACCAAGCGCCTCGACCTGAAGCAGGTCAGCCGGCAAGAAGCCGCCCGGATCGCCGCCGGCCAACCGGGTCCGGAGGACCAGTGGGCCGAAGGCTTCCCGCGCGAAGACGACTCTGATCCCGCCGCGGGGCTGGCTGCCGCGGCGCAGGACCCGGCGCCGTTCGGCGTCTATGCCCTCGTGCCGCGCAGCCATGGCCGCACCATCGGGACCGCGGGCTTCTTCGGGCCGCCCGACCCGGCCGGCGAGGTCACCATCGGCTACGGCATGGTGGAACCGGAATGGGGCCAGGGCTACGGCACCGCGGCGGTCGCCGGGCTGGTCGAGATCTGTCGCGCGCACGGCGGCGTCAGCGCGGTCAACGCCGACACCGACCTGGACAACATCGGCTCGCAACGCGTCCTGGAGAAGAACGGCTTCGAGCGGGTCCGCAGCACCGCGACGCAGCACTACTTCCGGCTGGTGCTGAAGGACTGAGCGTCGCCGCGATCGCCGTGTGTGTGCTTGCGCTCTACAACTTGGCGACCTACGGCAGAACGAAACTACGTATGGTCGGTACGGGCACCGTCGTCGCGAGCGCAGCGGCGTGGCCGTGCGGCGCGGGTAGTGCGCGCAGGTGGATGCGCACGTCGGGCCAGCGAGCCACCTCGCCTACCACCAGAACGGATCCGAGCACGTCAAGGCGGTCCGGGGCGGCGGCCAAGCCCAGACCGGCCAGCTTCATCGCCGCTTCCTTGCGGGTCCAGGCCGCGAAGAACCAGCGGGCGCGCTCTGCCGGCGGCAAGGTCGCGAAGTGCTCGCGTTCGGCGCTGGTCAGCGTCACCGGCGCGATGGCCTCCGGATCCGGGCAGGAGTCGAACCCCTCGATGTCGACCCCGGCCAGACCGCTGCCGACGACCGCCGCGACGACCCACCGCTCGTTGTGCGAGACCGAATAGTCGACCACTGATCCACGGTATCGCGGTCGGCCGTGCGCAGCAGCGCAATGCTGGCAGTCGCGGTTGATCGTGACCTGCGCGGGCGGCAGGTGGAGATAGCGCGAGCCGATCACGCGTTGCGCGCCGCGTGAGGTGACGAAGGCGTTCTTCGCCGCTGGCACCGGCAGCCGCGCCAAGCGATCGCGCTCGACCTCGTCCAGCAGTTCGGTCCAGTCGGGCCGGGCGCGTACCGGGACCAGCCACAGGTGGCACTCGCCGAGGGCTGGAACGGCCAGCGTGTCCGGCGCGGCGCGGGAGGCGAGGTTCAACGCTGGCATCAGCCGCCCCACTGTCCGCTGCGGGCGGCCACGAGGTCGAGGGTGAACTGGCCGACGCCGGCTTCGACAGGTGGTTGCTCGTCGAGTACGCCGAGCAGATGGTGGATGGCGGCGGCGAGTTGGACGTCGTGGCCGCCGTCCTCGACGTCATGGTCGCAGGGCCCTGTTTCGACCTCGATATCCGGTTCGACGCCGCGGTTCTCGAGCCCGTCGCCGACGCCGCGGAAGAAGTACCGGAATTCCGGCTGCGTGGTGAGCGTGCCGTCCACGAGGCGATGGCGCGGCCAAGTGGCGATCACTCCGCCCCAGGTGCGCGCGCCGATCAGCGAACCGAAGCCGCGGGCGCGAAACAGGTGGCTGAAGATCTCGCCGTCCGAACCGGTGTGCTCGTTGATGAGCGCGGCCATCGGCCCTCGTGGCGCCTCCGCCGGGTACGGCGCCGCACCGCTCCAGCGGCCTTGCTCGGTTCCGGCGCGTCGACGGGCCAGCCGGTCGAGCAGCAGCGGCGAGACGTGGCCCCCGCTGTTGAAGCGGACATCCATCACGAGTCCTTCGCGGTCGAGTTCGGCGAGGAACCCGCGTACGAACTCGGTGTATCCGGTGGCGAACATGTCGGGCACGTGGACGTAGCCCAGCCGTCCGCTCGAGTCTTCGTGCACCTGCTCGCGCTGCCGCTCGACCCAGTCTCGATAGCGGGCGCCGGCTTCGTTGCCGAGCGCGCGCACGACGGCGCGGCGCGTCGGCGCGCTGTCGCGGTGCAGCGTCAGCTGCACGTCGCGCCCGGCCTGCCCGACCAGTAGCTCGCCCGGCCCGAGCGGTCCGATTGGTTGCCCGTTGATCGCGACGACCGCATCCCCCTCTTGCACGTCCGCCCCGGGCCGTGAGCACGGAGAGGTCGCGTCCGCGTTCCAGGGATCGCCGCGCAGGATTCGGCCGACCCGCCAGCGCGGGACGCCGCCGCCGCGCGGTCGCTCGACGTCCCAGTCGACGCCGAGAAAACCCTGGGCGTGCTCGTCGGGCCGCCGGTAGTCGCCGTCGCGTTCGTAAGCATGCGAGGTGGCCAATTCGCCCTGTAGTTCCCAGAGCAGGTCGGACAGCTCCGAGCGGCAGGACACTGCGACGGCGAGCGGAAGGTAGCGCTCGTATACACCGTCCCAGTCCGCGCCCGCCATGTCGGCGTTCCAGAAGCTCTCGCGTTGGAGCCGCCAGGCCTCGCGGAACATCTGGCGCCACTCCGCGGCCGGGTCCAGCGAAACCATGACCCGGCCCAGATCGATCCAGCCGCTCTGCCGCGTGGCAGGCGCGCCGCGGAAAAGGAACTCCGCCGCGGTGTCCTGGTCCACGCCCGCGCTCAGCACCCTGAGACGATCGCTCCAGCGATAGAGCAGCACATCGTTGGTGCGGCTCACGCTGATCTCGTCGACCGGTTCGAGGTAGTCGGCGATGACCTCACCGGTGGCCAGATCCACCGAGGCCACCGTCCCTTCGGGCTCGGCGCCGGGCCGCTTCGGGTCGGGGGCGAGCACGGGAACGGTCAGCAGGAGCACGGAGCGCGGCAGTGCGACGATGCCGGCATATCTGCCCTCTGCGACAGGCATCGGGACGACGCGCCGGTCAAGTCCGTCGAAGTCGATGTGGACCGTCGGCGGCTCGTCCGGGCTCTCGGATTGCGGCTCGGCGCCGGGCGGTGGGTTCGGTCCGCGGAACGCAGCGGGTTCGCCGGCGCGCAGCACCGCGAGGTAGGGGCGGGCGCCGAAGGGGAATCCGACCTCGAACTGAACCCGGTCCGCTTCGGCGGTGAGGTCGCGCTGGCTGAGGAAGTAGAGGTAGCGACCGCAGGGGTCGAATACGGGAGAGCTGTCACGCAGGATCGGCCGGGTGACCTGGAAGACGGCGCCGCGAGAGGCTTCGGCGACCTTGATCGCCGAGGTGCGCGGCGAGTTCGGGTGGGTGTATGCGAGCCACCGGCCGTCCGGGGACCAGGCCAGCTCTTCGATCCGCTCGTGCGCGCTGGAATCGATCAGGCGCGGCGCCGGTGCGGCGGCGTCCACGTCGACGGTCCACAGCTGTTGCCGGTTGGTCGCCAAGGCGACCAGCGTGCCGACGGGAGCCGCGGCCAGTTCGGTGATGTGTCCGAGGTCGCCGAGCGGGATTTCGATCGCGGTACGTTCCCCGTCAGCCGACAGCAGGGCGAGCCGTTCATCCCGGCGTTCGTCGGCGGCGACCGCGATCAGGCGGCGGCCGTCGCCCAGCCAGTTCAGCAGTCGATAGCGCACCCCGTCAGCGGCGCCGAGCCGGTGGACGGGACCGCTCCAAGGTTCCAGGGTGAACGGTTTGCCGCGGGCGATCAGAGCCAGGGTGCTGCCGTCAGGACTCAGCGTCGCGCCGTCGAGGTGGTCGGCGGCCGGTACGAGCCGGCGGGCGCGCAAAGCTCGGTCGGTGGTGAGGGTAACCGGGATGTGGCGGGCCTCGCTGTCTTCATCATGGTCACCATCCGCGGGGTCGATCAGGAACAACTCGGCACCCGCGTGGTAGACGAGGCGGCCGCCGTCAGCGGCGAGGTTGCGCGCGTAGAACTCGGTATGAGAGCTGTGCCGGGCCAGGCCGGAGCCATCCGGGTGGCAGGAGTAGACGTTCGCGATGCCGTCGTGGTCGCTGAGGAAGTAGATCCGATCGCCTACCCAGCAGGGGTCGGCCAGGTTGCCGGGCAGGCAGATCAGGGGCTTGTAGTCGCCACTGTCCGCGCGGTCGATCCAGAGCCGGCCGCCGGCGCCGCCGCGATAGCGCTTCCAGCGCGCGGGTTCGGCGATGCTGCGACCGAGCACGGTGCCGCCGTCCGGGCCCCAGGCGATGCTGCTGGCCGGTCCGTGGCCGAGCAGTCGGGTGGGACCGCCGGATGGATCGATCGCGAACAGCCGGTACCCGAATCCGGCCGGCTGCTGTGCGGTGCTGGCATAGATGATCTCGCCGGTCCGCGGGTGCCATCCGACGACGGCGCAACGTGCCGCCTGGTAGGTCAGGCGTTGAGCGGGCCCACCGGACAGCGGCAGCGCGTACACCTCGGTGGGACCGTCCTCGGCTGCGACGAACGCGACCGTCGCGCCGTCCGGTGACAATCGCGGCCGGCTCGCCTCGACCGCGGCGCAGGTCAGCCTCCGCGCCGTACCACCCGTCGCCGCGACAAGCCACAGATCGTCCTCGCAGCAGAAGACGACGGTGTCGCCGCTGATCGAAGGCTGACGCAGGTAGCCGCCGCTGCCGCGGGCCGGCCCCGGCGTGGGGCCGGGGCCGGCGGCGGTGTCAACGTGCGCTGCATCAGGGCTCGCCGTGCCAAGGATCGCTCTGTCAGGGCTCGCTGTGTCAAGGTACGCAGTCATGTGGGCGCCCGGTCGGTCTCGGAGTGCGTTGCACGTTCAGGCGGTGCGGCGCGCGCGGATGCGCTCGGCGATCTCGCGGCGCCGGGTCTCGGTGCGCTCGTGATGCTGCCGCACGTCGTCCTCGGTGGTGGTCCAGTAGTACGAGGTGCGCCACTCCCCCACCGTGTAGGAGTCGTACGGGCACCGAACCCGCTGCTGCGCGGCCAGAGCCTCGGCCGAGTGCAGCATCGTGTTGTGTTCGAGTACTTGGTTGATGACGACCCGCATGTTCAGTTCGGTGCGCAGATAGTCGTGCGCCGCCGCGACCGCGATGGCACCGAATCCGCCGCGATACTCCGGCAGCACGCCGAAGGACAGCTCGCAGGTCTGACTGCGCCAGTCGATCGAGGTGATCCAGGCGAAGCCGAGCACCTGGTCGTTCGGCCCGCATAGCGTGAAGATCCGCTTGACCGCGTGCTCCTGCTCGATCGTGCGGCGCTGGCCGGCCACCAGCGCGTCGTCCTCGGCCACGACCGCGAAGTCGGTGAGGTTGGCCTGGAACCGCGACTCGCGCAGCAGCGCGGTGCGCACGGGGATGTCGGCCTGCGTGAAATGCCGGACGGTCACGCCGAACATGGGACCTCCGAGTCGGCCGATGCGAAGAAACCTGATTCGGCGTGGTAGACGATGACGTCCTGATAGGCGCCGGATTGGTATCGGTGGTCGCGCAGCACGCCGACCTGACGGAACCCGCAGCTCGCGAAGGCCGCGGCGCACGCCGCGCCGTCCGGGACCATCGCCACGAAGGAGTTGCACCGCTGGCGGGTGTCCAGGAACCCGAGCAGGATGCGCAGCGGTTCGGGATCCGCGCTGGTGGCGGCGATGAACGCTTGGCGCGGCTGGTCGGGATTCGGCACCGAGCCGAGCAGCATGTCTCCGGCGCGGAAGACCTGCGCCTGCATGCGGGCCAGCTCAGCGGCCAGCAGCGCGTCGTTCTGGGTCACCGGGTCCAGGCCGAGGAAGCCGCGGCCTGCCTCGGCTGCGGCGCGCAGGTGCGCGGCCGCGGCGGCCGGGTCGAGGCGGCGGATGTCAGTGCGCGTCGAATCGACCGCCGATGCCGATGCTGCGTTGGTCAGAGTCGTATCGATCAGAGTCGGATCAGTCAGAGTCGTCTCAACCACGGCGCACCGCTCCCCAGATCTGCCGCTGCACGGCGGCGCCGTCGAGCCAGTTCCCGGCGGGCACGCTCGCCTCTCGCTGGAATCCGGCGTCGCCGAGCACGGCGAGCGGCGGATCGGCCGCGGGCGTGACCCAGCCGTAGAGCCGGTGCAGGTTCAAGACGTGGAAGCCGTGCGCGACGGCGGTCTTGAGCAGCATCGCCACCGCGTCGATGGCCTGCGGCTGTATCCCGATCTCCAGCCGCGCGCGGCGGGCGGTCCAGTCCAGCTCGCTGAAGCGGACGAAGGCCACGCCGGGGGCGATGCACAGCTCCACGGCGGCGTCGCGCGGCGGTTCGACGGCCGCGTCCTCGACCAGTGCCGGGCGGCCGTTCACCGGCAGCCCGAGCAGTTCCCCGGCCGTCCATGGGCCGGACAGCAGTCGGGCGTCGCCGCTGCGGTATCCCCTGAGCATCATGAGGCGGGCGTCCAGACTCGGGAGAAGAACACGTATCCGTATCGGCGTCCCTCATGGATCGTGGTGTCCGTGAGCACGCCCTCCTCGGTGAGGCCGAGCGAGCGGGTGATCGCCAGGCCACGCTGGTCGAACTCGGCGACGCGCAACGCGAGGCGCACCACCTCGCGGCGCCAGCGGGTAGCCCGCACCACCTCGGCGAACGCGCCGCGCCACCAAGCGGGCGGCGCCGCGGCGTGCAGGCGCAGGTCGAGCCGGTAGTGGCAGCCGTGGTCGCTGCCTTCGTTCTCCAGCGCGTACAGGCCGACCGGCTCGCCGTGCGCCAGCAGCACGCGGGTGTCCTCGGCGAGCAGGTCGAGGATCTCCCACTCGGGCCGGGTGTCTGGCTGCGCGGTGCGGTAGTAGAAGTCCGGCTCGGTGAACATCTCGAGCACGGCTTCGCGGTCCCGGTCGCTGTACGCGCGGGCGGACCACTCGGGCAGCGCAGTATCACCGTTCTGGTGAATACTGTCCGCGACCCTGGGTGGTCCGGTCGGCGTCGTGATCGTCATCGTTCCTCCCGGACGGGCGCCGTGTCCGGCGCGATGTGCAGACGCAGGATGTTTCCGGTGCCGTCCATGAACTCGAAGGCGCATACGTCGCGGCACCACTTCTCCAGCAGCGGGTGCTCCAGCAGCGAGCCGGCGCCGAGGGCCCGTTCGGCCCAGCGGGTGAGTTCGACGGCCAGAGCGGTGGTGTGCAGCTTGACGATCGAGGGCGGGCGCGGATCGCCGGGGGCACGATCGACCGCGACGGCGACGTCGTAGAGCAGTTCCCTGGCCGCGGCGAGCCGCGCGGAAATCAGCTCCGCACCGGGCGATCGCGGCCGATGTTCGAGCACGTAGTCGCTGATCGCGAACGCGAGGCCGAGGGCCTGGGCGGCGATCTGCACACGCATCACATTGAATGCCCGGCCGGCTCCCCAGATGCCGCGCTGCGAGGTCGGCAGGTGACGGCCGAGCAACATCTCCTCGGGCACGCGGACGCCGTCGAAGCGCATCTCGCCGAACCGCGCGCCGCGCAGGCCGATCATGTCCAGGGCATGACCGGAGAAGCCGGGCACCGGGCACTGCACGAGGGCGGCGCGGATGGACAGCGCGGTCGGCCCGGTGCGGGCGAAGACGACGCCTATCGAGCCGCGCGCCGCGTTGGCGACGTAGCGTTTCGTTCCGGTGAGGCGGTGGCCGCCGCCGGGGTCCGGCTCGAAGCGGGAGGTGAGTGCGGTCGCGTCACTGCCCCGATCAGGCTCTGTCATGGCGAAGAAGGTCCACGTGCGGCCGTCGGCCAGCGCGCGGTAGAACAGCTCCCGTTGCGCTTCGTCGCCAAGTGCGTCGACGGCGAGCCCGGCCAGCGAGGGGCCGGTGTTCGCGCTCAGGATGCCGGCGTCACCGCGGGCGAGTTCGACATTGGCCAGCGCACGCGCCAGGCAGCTGTCGGTGTATTCGGCGAAACGCAGCGGCAGGTCCTCCTGCCGGAAGCGCTTGGGTGTGCTCGCGGTGCGCAGCAGCGTGAGTGACGGCGCGTCAAGGTGCCGGGACACGTCATCGGGGTCGGCGTCTACGGCAAGCGCACGGGAGCGCAGGTCCCGTGCGATCTGCCGGCAGGTGTCGCGCAGTTCTCGCAGCGCGGGATCCAGGTCGCGGCCGGTCATGAGCCGCCCGCCTCGGTGACGACCCAGCAGTTCGCTACCAGTCGGGAGACGTACACGCCGCGGACCGGCCCGTCGACGAGGTAGCCGCTCGCGCCGAACAACTTCGCCGCCTCCCAGCCGAGCACGGTCAGCCGCTCGTGTGCGTCCGCGACGGCGGTGGACACGGTGCCCGCCACCGTCAGAAGCCTGCGGATCGCTTCGGTCTCGGTGACCAGGTCGGCCACGGTGCCTAAAACGAGTTGCTTGCGGATGGTCGGTTCGCCGCCGACGACGCGACCGGACAGATGGCCCACCGCGCGCTCAACCAGGCTGCGCACCATCCCGAGCCGAACGCCGCCGAGGCGGCCGGCCAGCGCGGTGCGCTCCTCACCGGAGCACGCGGCCTTGGCGAGCGGGCGGACGAAGCTGATGCCTTCGAGCTGTGCCATGCGATGCGGTATGACGGACGCGCCGGGCGCGACCCGGGTCGTGGGCAGGGCGGCGATGAGACCGGGTGCGGCATCCGCGTCCACGCCGGCGAGGGCCACGCCGAGTCCGGCGGCCAGGCCCTGCGCGTGCGCGATCCGCTCGCACTCGGAAATGGATTCCCGCATCTCATCCTCCGTAACCGCGTTTTCGCGCGCGGCAGCGCAATGAATTAAGCGAGGAAGGCGAAATAATTCGGCGATCCGCGCGGCCGATTACCCACGCAATTGCGCCGGCCGCACACCGGGCGCACGGCCGGGATGAGAAACCAGCGGGCATGACGCCGGCGGCGCCTCGCGGCGGCCGGCCGGCGTCATGCCGTCGGTAACTAGGCGGCCTTGGCCGCGCTCTTCGCCGCCGACTTCGCCGCGCTCTTCGCAGCGCTCTTCGACGCCGACTTGGCAGCGGACTTGGCGGCCGACTTCGCCGCGCTCTTGGCGGCAGACTTCGCGGCGGCCTTCGCAGCAACCTTCGCCACGATGATCACTCCCCTTCATGATGGGCTGACAGGAATTTGCGGATTTCACCGACTCGGTTTCTTTCGGCCCTTCGAGATTCACCGATCCGGGATTCCCGTGTCAAGGCATTCGCCGCCCGGCTCAGTTGTTTCGCGTTGACCACAAAACGCAGTCCACTAAATGCCACCGCGCGGGGCTGCCGCGCGGTTCGCACACCCGCGACCATCGGACCGGAATGGCTCGTCCATCGCAGCGAAATCCACCCTCGAGCGGAGACCCGAATGCCGGCGTCGAAGAGCGCGAACCTGTGCTGGGGCCAGCGGTATCACTGGCTGCGCTACCAGCATGTGCCGCCCGGATCGCGGCATGAGGCCCACATCGTCGACACCTTCGCCCTGCCGCCGGGGCTGTCCACGCCTCGGCTGCGGTCCGCGCTCAACCACCTGGTGCGGCGGCACGAGGTGCTGCGGACGGTCTACCGGACGCAGGACGGGCCATGGCCGCGCCAGGTGGTGCAGTCCCCCGGGCCGATGCCGATCTGCGAGGCGACCACCGAGCAGGACGGCACGCCGCCACCCGCGGAGGCGATCCGCCGGCTCACCGAGGCGGACTTCGAGCTCTCGACGCAGTGGCCGGCCCGCGCTTGTGTGGTGACCACCGCAGGGGTGCCCGTGCGGCTGGTGATGGTGTTCAACCACCTGGCCTTCGACGATCGCAGCCTGGAGCTGCTACGCGCCGAGTTCGAAGCCTTGCTCGGCGCGGCGGTCTCGGGCCGGCCGGCCCGGTTGGCGCCGGTGGCGGCGCACCCGGTGGACCAGGCCCTGCGCGAGGAATCCGACGAGGCACGGGATGCGGCGCGCTCGGCGCTCGAGCACTGGCGTGCCGAGCTGGAACGTATGCCCTCTGACATGTTCGTGGGCCGACGCAGCCTGCCCGCGGATCGCGGCCCCGCGTTGAGCGCCTCGCTGACCTCGCCCACGCTGCTGGCCGCCGCGCGGGAAACCGCGGCGCGGTTGCGCGTGTGGCCGTCTGCGATCCATCTGGCCGCCTATGCGGTGAGCATGGCCGCGTACACCGGCGAACCTGTAGTCACGCACCGGATGTACACCAGTCAGCGCGAGGCGAGTGGCTGTCAGGACCTGATGACCTGCATGTCGTATCCGACGCTGGTCGCCGCCGATTTGGGTGACGATCCGACCTTCACCGAGGTGGTCCGGCGCGCGGCGGTTCGGGTGGAGCGGGCCATTGCGCACGCTCACGTCCCATACGACGAGGTCGCCGAGCTGGTCGCGCACGAGGGCCGGCGACGCGGCCGGCCGGTGCGGGTGGCCGGCGAATTCAACTTCCTGACGAACGCGCCGCGCTCGTGCGCGACTCGGCGCGACCGGCTGACGTGGCATGCCGAGCCGACCGAGTGGACCGGCGCGGGTTCGGACACATATTTCCGCATCTACGAGTGGAGCGACGGAGTCACACTCGCGCTTCAAGCGATGGCGGGCGTGATGGACTCCGATGCGGTCGAGCGCTTCCTGCGCGGCTACGCGCGCCTGCTGGAAGCGCACCGCGAACAGGGAACTGACTTGCGGGTGAGCGAGGCGGCGCAATTCTTCGATTTCACGCCCCGGCCGCAACTGCGAATCCTGCGCGGTGCGACCGGCGTTGGACCGGATCTCGACCGGTGCGACGCGTTGGCCGTCGACCGGACCGAGGCTCTGGTCGCGACGCATCCGGCGGCGGTCGACGTCAGGGTTGACGTGACCGAGCGCGGCCTGGTCGCGGACGTGATCGCGGCGGATCCGGTGACGCCGGCCGATCTGCGAGCCCACGTCCTCGGGGCCATCGACGAGTCTCCGCAGGCGCGCTGCCCCGACTGGTTCCGGATCCGCGGCGCGGTTGAGGTCGAAGGAGACGGGCTCGACGCACCGCGGCGTGCGCCAGCCACCGAAGCCGAGCAAGCACTCTTCGACGCGGTGCAAGAGGTCAACGGCTTGCCCGATCTGGACCCGGCCGACTGCTACGCGGCCACCGGAGCCCGAGTGCTGCGCATCCCGCGCGTCATCGAGGTGCTTGCGGAACAAGGCTGGAGCGGGCTGCGCGGCGGCCAGCTCTGCGGCATCCGACCGCTGCGCTCGCTCGCGGCCGACCTGGTGCGGAGCTGAGGAGAACATGCTGTATCTCGAACGCGTCGGCACCTTTCTGCCGCAGGACTCCCTCTCGGTCCGCGAGCTGGGCGGGCCGCTCGGGCTGACCGAAGGTCAGGTGCTGCTGTTCAGCCGGATTCTCGGGCTGAACCGGATCGCGGTCGCCCCCGACCTCGACCTGGCGGACCTGCTGACCGCGGCCGGCGAGGACGCGCTCGGCGACACAGATCGCGACGAGGTGCGCTACCTGCTGCACGCGCACACGATGCAGCACACCGGGCCGCCGTCGCGCCATCTGCTGGAGAACGTGCGGTTGAAACTGGGGCTGCGCCACGCGAGCGTTGTCAGCCTCTCGCACCTTAACTGCGTCATGGGGCTACACGCGCTCCAAATCGCTCGCTATCTCCTGCATGGCGCGCCGCCGCAACACAAAGCACTGATCGTGACCGGTGACAAAATCCTGTCGCATCGGCTGCGCCTGATCCCGGACACCACGCTGCTCGGTGAAGCGGCGGCCGGCTGCGTGGTCGGCACGGACCCGCGCGGCGATCGCGTCATAGGCCGCGCACTCACTGTGCACGGCAAGTTCTATCAGTGCCTTGACTGCCCAGATCCGCTGCGCGCCGAGTACAAGCAGCGCTACGTCGAACTTCTGGGACAGGCGATGGCCGCCGCGATCGAGGACGCAGGCTGCGATCCGGCGAGCATCGCGGCCGTGCTCCCGCACAACGTCAACCGGCTGTCGTGGAAGAAGATCTGCGGCGCCCTGGGGATCCCGGCGGACCGGGTCTTCCTCGACAACGTACCGAAACTCGGCCACTGCTACACCTCCGACCCCTTCATCAACCTGGCGGCGGTCCGGGACGGGGGGCGGGTGGCGGCCGGGGACCTGGTGCTGATGGCCGGCGCCGGAATGGGCGCGGCGTTCGCCGCGACCGTCGTGCAGCTAGGGGAAGGAATCCGATGAATTTCCTGGAACGGCTCAAGCGGGACCTGACCGGTGACTCCGGCGCCCGCTTCGTGCTGGTGAACAACTTCGAGGTGGAACGCGCCTGGGCCGCCGGGGAGCCGAAGCTGCCGGGCGCGGGCATCGCCTTCGCCGGCGCCACCGTGAACCGGATGGAGGAGATGGGCGTCCTGCTGGCCGGCGAGGACGACGCGGTGGTGCTCAAAGCGCCGATGGACCCGCAGTTCGCGGCCTACCTATCCAGCCTGGGCGCGGCGGCCGGGCGCACGGTGTGGGCGGAGAACAGCGAGCCGGAGCGTACGGTCACCGAGGACGCGCTCGTCTCCCCGCGGCTGCTCGACGAACTGCGCGCGCTGAACGACGGTCGCACGTATCTGATGCCGCTCGGTATTTCGGCCGCCGAGGAGGCACTCGCCGAGGCGACCGGGCTGCCGCTGGCCGGAGCCCCCGCGCGGGTGTGTAAGGCGGTCAACGGCAAGATCTTCAGCCGCGAGCTGGTCGACGCCACGGGCCTGACCGCGGTACCCGGACAGATCTGCCGGACCGTCGGGGAGCTGCGCGGCGCACTGTTCGGTCAGCTAGCGGGTGGCGGCCGGGTCGTGGTCAAGGAGTCGCTGGGCGTCTCGGGCCGAGGCATGGTCGTGGTGGAGGACGAGCGCGGCGCGGCGCGGCTGCTGCGGCTGATCGAGCGGCGCGGCGAGCAGGCCGCGGCGGATCTGGTCGTCGAGTCCTGGATCGAGCGGACGCAGGATCTGAACTACCAGTTCGTCATCTCGCGCGACGGCGCGGTGCGCTTCGAGACCGTGAAGGCCGCGGTCTTGCGTGGCGGGGTGCACCAGGGGCACCGTTTCCCGGTCGAGCTGCCCGGCGCCGCGATGGACCGGCTGCTCGAGGCGGTCGAGACAATCGGCAAGGCCCTGTACGCCGAGGGCTACTTCGGCATGGTCGGCGTCGACGCGATGCTCGCTCCCGACGGGACGCTCTATCCGTGCCTGGAGATCAACGCCAGGTTCAACATGTCGACCTATCAGAACCGGATCGCGGAGCGTTTCATCCCGGAGGGCAGGCACGCGATCGCGGCGACGATCGGGCTGCGGCCGGCGCGCACGCACACGTTCGGCGAGGTCGCCGAGGCATTGGGCGAACTGGTCTTCGACGGCCCGGGGCGCGACGGGGTGCTGGTCAACAACTTCGCGACGCTCAACGCCGCGGCGAGCGGCGAGGGCGATTTCCACGGGCGCATCTACGCGATCTGCATCGCCGGCTCGGCCGAGGCGGCGCTGGGTCTGCGGCAGGAGGCCGAGCGGCGTCTGCGCGCACTGACGGAGGTTGGCGCGGCATGAGGATTCAGGGAATCGAGTACACGGAACTGGCGCAGCGATTCGGCACGCCGCTCTACGTCTACGACGGCGACCTGCTAACCCGCACCCTGGCCGAGCTGCGCGCGGCGTTGCCGCCGGTCCTGGAGGTTTTCTACTCACTCAAGGCCAACCCGAACATCAGTGTGCTGAGCGTGCTGCGCCGGGCCGGGGCTCGCGCCGAGGTCTGCTCGCTGGCCGAACTGCGGACCGCGCAGCAGGCCGGAACGCCGCCGCAGGACATCATCTTCCTTGGCCCTGGCAAGAGCGAGCGGGAGCTGGCCGCCTGCCTCGACGCCGGGATCTACGCCATCGTCTGCGAGTCCTTCGACGAGGTGGACCGGGTCGAGAGCATGGCGGCGGCGCGCGGGCTGACGCAGCGGGTGCTGCTGCGGATCAATCCGGCCGTCTCGGTCAAGGGCTCGCGTCTGACCATGGGCGGCAAGCCGCGCCAGTTCGGGATCGACGAGGCGCAGGTGCTCGACGCCGGCCACCTTCCTTCGCGCTATCAGCATGCCGATATCGCGGGTGTGCACGTGTACGCGGGCACCCGCATTCTGGACGCCGAGGTGGTGGCCAAGAACACCGCCTATGCGCTGGAGCTGGCCGACCGGATCGTCACGGCCACGGGCATCCGGCTCGACGCTGTCGATATCGGCGGCGGGCTGGGCGTCGCGTACTTCGACGACGAGGCCGACCTCGAAGCCAAGGCGGTCGCCGAGCAGATCAATCCGCTGATCGAGGCGTTCGCGGCCGCGCATCCCGGCACCCGGATGATCATGGAGTCAGGGCGTTACCTGGCCGCGCGCGCCGGTACCTACATGCTGCGCGTGCGCTACGTGAAGGAGTCGCTCGGCGAGCGATTCGCGGTCGCGGACGGCGGCACGCATCACCACATGGCCGCGGTCGGCATCGGTTCCTTCGTCAAGCGCAATTTCCCGGCGGTGCTGCTCAGCCCGCGCGGCGAGGATGAACCCGGTGATTCGGGTGAGTCGGCCGGTGAAACCGAGTCGTGGAACGTCACCGGTCCCTTGTGCACGCCGAACGACACGCTGCTCAAGCACGTCGCGCTGCCGCCGCTGCGGCCCGGCGACCTCATCGGGGTCCTGCGTTCGGGCGCTTACGGGCCGACGGCTTCGCCTGGACTTTTCCTCAGCCACGGGTTCCCTGCCGAGGTTCTGGTGATGGACGGTCAGGCGCACATCGTGCGGGTGCGTGACGAGGTGGATGACCTGCTGCGTTCCCAGCGCCTTGTCATATCCGACGAGGAAGCCGAGCGAAGATGAGCGGCATCGGTATCCGCGCAGCTGCGCCTGTGCCCCAGGAGGCGCTACGAGCGGACGGGCTGCTGCACGGCTGGTTCTTACGCGGGGCCGCGATCGATCCCGAGGCTGAGGCGCTGCGCATCGGCGCCCGCAGCTTCAGCTATCGGCGGCTGCACGAGAGAGCGCTCGCACTGGCCGGCTCGTTGACGGCCGCGGTCGGCGGGCCGCCGCGCCGGGTCGGCTTGCTGGCCGCGCGCAGCGAGCAGGCGTATGCCGGGATGCTCGCGCCCGGATACGCCGGTGGGGCGGTCGTGCCGCTCAACCCCGAGTATCCGCCCGAGCGCACGCGGCGAATGATCGCCGCGGCCGGGCTGGATGCGCTGCTGGTGGACGCCTCGGGCGCGCAGATCCTGCCCGAGTTGGCCGACGAACTCGGGAAAGCGCCGGTCATCGGTGAGCCGAGCGCGCCGCCGCTGGAGCGCCCGCTCGTGTCGTCGCCGGGTGACGTCGCATACATCATGTTCACCTCCGGCTCCACGGGAAGGCCCAAGGGCGTCCCGATCCTGCACCGCAACGTCGACGCCTACCTGCGGCACGTGCACGGCCGCTATCCGATCGGGCCGCAGGACGTGTTCGCGCAGATCGCGGATCTGACCTTTGATATGTCGATCTTCGATGTGTACGCGGCGTGGGGTTGCGGCGGGACCTTGGTGAGCGTGCCGCCGCAGGTGTTCGCGGCGCTGCCGGCGTTCGTCGCGCATCACGGCATCACCGTCTGGTTCTCCTCCCCCAGCGTGATCGGCTTGGCCAGGACCATGCGCGCGCTGGCCCCTGGCTCGCTGGCGGGCGTGCGGGTAAGCCTGTTCTGTGGCGAGCCGTTGCTGCGCCAAGACGCGGCGGATTGGAGCGCGGCGACCGGCGGTGCGTGGGTGGACAACTTGTACGGGCCGACCGAGCTGACCGTCTCGTGTACCGCCCACCGCTGGGATCCGGAGTACTCGCCGGAGTACTGCGTCAACGACGTCGTGTCGATCGGCACAATGCACGCCGAGTCACGTTACGTACTCGACCAGCAATCAGGGGACGACCCTGATACCGGCGAACTGTGCGTTACCGGCCCGCAGATGTTCCCTGGTTACCTCGATCCGCGAGACGACGAAGGGCGTTTCCTCGAACGCGACGGACTGCGCTGGTACCGCACAGGCGACGTGGTGCGGCGACTGCCCAATCAAGAACTCGCCTATCTCGGCCGGCGCGACCACCAGGTGAAGATCCGCGGCGTGCGGATCGAGCTCGCGGAGGTGGAGTGGGCGCTGCGCCGCTGCTCCGGTGTCCAGGACGGCGTGGTCGTCGCGGTCGAGGGCCGGCTTGTCGCCTTCTTCACCGGCACGCAGCGCACCGGCTCCAGCCTGACCGGCGAGCTGGCGCAGATGCTGCCGAAGGCGGTGGTCCCGCTGCATTTCGAGCGGCTGGCTGACATTCCGCTCAACGCGAACCGCAAGACCGATCGGATCGCGTTGAGCGCCCGCGCCGCGCGGCTGCTTTCGGCGCAGGTCCCCGCGGTGGCAGCTTCGCACCGCCGCAACATGCCATAGGCGACACCTATCGCGGGCGCGCCGCGCCTACGACGATCGTCGAAAACGAACGGTCCGGGGGGACGGCGGCGGCGGGATGATCAGGGTCCTGTGACGGCTTACCGCGCTCCCCGCACCTGCCCATCCATTCCCGTCCCGTAAGGAAGGCGACCACGATGAACCGCTCCGAGACCGTCGACCATGTCCGCATCGCCCTGTCCAGTGTGCTCGGCCGGGACATCCCGGACCTGACCGAGCAGTCCCGGCTCTTCGAGGACCTGGCCCTGGACTCGACCAGCGTGATCGAGCTGCTGATGAGCCTGGAGGACACCATCGACCTGCAGATCGACCCGGACGACCTGGAGCCCGACGTCTTCCGCACGGTCGGCAGCCTCACCGACTACATACAGAACAGCCTGAGCAGCGCGGCAGTCTGAGACATGGCCGCGACTGACACGCTCGCCCCGCCTGGCCGGCCGGGTGCGCCGCCGCGGGCGGGAGGACTGCGGTTGACCGGTATCCGGCACCGGGTCTTCCCGGAACGGCAGCAGCCGTTGATCGGGTACGAGGTCGAGTTGGCCAAGGAAGTGCTAAGCGCATTCGGGCGCGGTGACGAGTTGCCGGAGTTCCTCAACCGCACCGGCAACAGTTTCATCGCGATGAGCGAGGCGCTGCTCGAAAGGCTGGCGACACCGTCTACCGCGCTGGACGCGGCGCCTGAATCTGCTGCGGCGCCGGATTTCGACACCGTGCTGCTGGCGTACCGGACCCCGGACCTTTACTACTCCGAGGTGGCCGGTTGCTATCTGTCGAACCGCTTGCCCGGCGCACCGGTCCCGTGCTCCATCGCGGAGCAGGGATCGGGCGCCCCGTTCACGGCGTTGCGGATCGCGGACGCGATGTGGCAGCTCGGCGAACTGGAGCGCGGTGCGCTGTTCGCATACGACCAGAACGGCGCGGCGTGGGATGCGGACGAGACGCGACAGTCGAGGCCTGATGCGGCCGTTCTGATCGAGTTCGGCGGTATGGCGGTGGCCGGGGCGGCGCGCATCGCGGAAGCGACGGAGGTTCGCGCCGGGGAGACCGGATTCCCGAGCCCGGCGCAGGTATTAGACAGCACGCTGGCGCGGCATCCAGGCGCGTACGCGCTCATCGGCGCCGAACTCGCCAGCGAGCTTCATATGTCAGAGCACGATGACCTTTGGAGCACGGCGCTGTGGGGCGCTCTTGCTCGGCTGTGGCCGATCCGCGAGCCGGTGCTGCTGGCCGACTTCCACGGTGCCGGAGGGGTCTTCCACAGCTGTCTGCTCGTGCCGGACGCGGAGGCGTGATCGTGGACGTCGGACTGTCGCGGATCGCGGTTCAGCTGCCCGAGCGCATGGAGTCCGTGGACGACATCCTCACCCGCACCGGGCACGGCCCGGCCGAGCGCAAGATGTTCGCCAAGATCTACGGGCTGAATCAGAGCCCGACTCTGGCCGCGGGCGAGTGCATGGAGGACCTGCTCGCAGCCGCCGGGCAGAGCGCGCTTGGCGGCGGAACCGCCGAACTGGTGCTCTACGGACACACGCTGCTGACGCAAGAGTTCGGATATCGCGGCGGATTCCCTGACCGGCTGCGTAAGCGGCTAGAACTCCCGGACGCCGCGTTTTACGGGATCTCGCACATCAACTGCGTGTCGGTGCTGCGTGCGGTCGAGTTGGCCCGCCGCTATCTCGCGCGCCCGCAGGCGACGGCGGGAGACCGCGTACTGGTGCTCGGCGGCGACCATGGCAGCATCTCGGACCACTCGAGGCTGATCCGGCGCACCACCATCGGCGGAGATGGAGCGCTCGGGTTCACGGTTCAGCGCGACAGCGGCACCGGTCCGCTCCGGCCGCGGTACCGGTATTTAGCCGGGGCATCCGGTCGCGACACCCGCTTCCACCGCAGCCTCGGCATGTCCGATGCGGAATTCGCGCTCTTCGGCAAGGTCTGCGCCGAAGGTGCGGTAGAGACGGTGCACCGCGCCGCCCGCGCCGCCGGGCTCACCGCCGACCGCCTCGACTGGGTCATGCCGCACTTGTCCAACCGGATGTTCTGGCGTGCCTTCTGCGCGGCGTCGGGGATCGCGAAGGACCGGATCGCCCTCGACCTGATCGGCGAGCAGGCGCACAACTTCGGCTGCGACGCGCTGATGGCGCTCGAACACGCGGACCGGCAGGGGCGGCTGCGTCCCGGCGATCGCTGCGCCCTGGTCTCGCTCGGTCAGGGTGCTTATTTCCAAGTGGTCATCGTCGAGGTCGCGGAGGACGCCTCATGAACGCTGCGAACACGCTGGATGCAGGCGCCGTTCCCGCAGCGCTGCGGGACTGCGAGCGGATCGGCCGTACCGAAGGCCTGGCCGCCGGGCTCGCCGCGGCCCTGGACGGCAGGGACGTCGCCGCCACCGCTCCGGGCCGATACGCGGCGCTGTCCGCGGAGAGCGTCAGGGAGATGGAATCAGTGGTCGTGCTCAAGCACGGCCTCGCCGACCGCGAAGACGTGGTCTTCGCCGAGCTGCCAAGCCCCCGGCCGCCGGCCGGGCCCGCCCTGGCCGAGATCGGCGCGCTGCTGGCCGCCGTGCGGCTCGGCGTGGTGCGTCGCACGCTCGATTTGGCGGTCGAGCACCTTTCCGCGCGCGACTGCGGCGGCGAGCCGCTGATCCGCAAGCAGCTGGTGACGGGGGCCGTCGCCGACCTCATCGCCGAGGTGGAGTTGCTGCGCGAGCAAATCCCCGGCTACCGCGACCCCGCGGCGCTCGCTGACCTGCATACCCGGATCGATGAACTGGGTTGGCAGGTGACCAAGCTCTTCGGCGCGGCCGGGTACATCGCCGACCACCCGGTGCGGGCGCTGTATGTCTCGGCGCTGTGTGCGAACACGTGGATCGGCCGGGAAGGAGCGGGCGAATGATCGAGCTGGACGCACGGCTGCGTGCGGTGCGCGACGTGAGCCGGGAAGCGGCCGAGCAGCTGCGCGCGCTCGCGCTGGCGATCGACGCGGACCCTGACGCCATGGAGGCGCACCTGGACACCGAGGTGTACGCGATGGTGCGCACCTCGAATACCCCGGCGAGGCACCGCGAGTCGCTGCCGGGCCGGCCGCTGCGGCTGCTGGACGAAGGCAACTGCCTGGAGACCGTGGTCGGCACGCTTGAATTGGCCCGCGGCGACGCCGGGGCGCTGCTGGCCTGCCCCTCCCCCGCGCTCGCCGGGGTGATCGTGGATCTGCTCGGCGACGAGCGGCAGCGCGAACTGTTCTACACCCGGCTGCACGGCGGCCGCACCTGGACCTTCTTCGCGATGACGGAGCCGGGCCGGGGCAGCGACGCGACCGCGATGGAGACCAGGCTCGAACCCGACGGCGCGGGCGGCTGGCTGCTGCGCGGCGAGAAGCGGTACATCGGCAACGGCGCCCGGGGCGGCGTCGGCGTGGTGTTCGCGCGGACCGGCCGCTCGGCGCTGTCCATCCGCGCCGTGCTGCTCGAGCCGCCGCACGAAGCGTGGCACGCGCAGCGGCTCGACATGGTCGGATTGCGCGGCGCGGCTCTCAGCGCCCTGCGTTTCGACGGCGTGCCGGTGCGCGGCGACATGCTGCTCGGCGAGCACCTGCCGGTGACCCGCCGCGGCATCTGGGGTGCCATCGAGACCTTCAACAACATGCGCATCCAGGTGGCCGCGCTCGCGGTCGGCACGGCGCTGGCGATTGCCGAGTACGTGGCCGAACACCGCAAGAGCGCCCCCGGGTTGCCGGTCGCGCTCGCCCGCGCGGAAGCCGCGCGGGAACTGGTGTACCAGGCGGCGGCGCGCGTCCTGCGCGACCCGGACAACAGCTACCTGTCCTGCGCGGCGAAGCTCGGCGCGACCCGGATGGCAGTGCAGACCGCGCGCTGGGCCTCCGGCGCGATGGGGCCCGCCGGGTTGCTGGAGCATCCGCTGCTGGAGAAGTGGACCCGGGACGTGTGCGCGTTCGAATTCATGGAGGGCACCGGCAACATCCAGCGGCTGCACGTCGCCAAGGGCTACCTGTCGGGCGACGCTGATGGCTGACCTGAGCATCACCGCGATCGCGGTGGCGGTATGCGATGAGGCGTTCTACCGGCCGGCGACGCTCCTTGATGAAGGACACGAATTCCGGCAGCTCGCCCATGGCCTCGCACAGCAAACCGGCACCACGTTGGCGGCGCTTCGGCTCCTGCCGGCCGACGGCAAGACCCCTGATGTAAGTGCTCTGGCGCTGGCCGCGCTCGGTGCGGAGCACCGCGAGGAGTCGCTGTTCCTGGTGCGTTCGGGGCCGCTGTCCGATCCGTACGGGGCGCTGCTGGCCCGGCTGGTGTTCGAGTCGGGCTGGGCGGGCGAGGACGTCGGTATCACTCACCTGGACGAGCTCGGCGGCACGGTGGTGTTCGACCTGTTGAGGTGGGCTATCCCGGACGGTTGCGGTGCCACGGCGCTGATTTGCGACGACCCGTTGTTCGCCGAAGATCACGTCGGCGAGCTTGGCCGTTCCCGGGTGGCCGCCGCCGCTGTCCGGGTCCGCAGCGCTCCCGGAGCGCTGCGCGTTCTCGGCTGCGGCGAAGGCGCACCCACGGCTCTGGCCAATCGCGCGGAGCATCGACTGCCGGGAAGCCGGCCTAGCGACGGCTGGATCGCGCTGCGCGACGCCGTGGCGCAGCACCGCATTAACGATGGCGATCGAGTACTGATACACACGCGCGGACCAATGCGCGAGGGCTGGCTGCTGATCGAGGCAGTCGATATCACAGGTCTGCAACTGCTGACCGCAGATACGAGCAGGACGGTGTGATCTTATGAAACGTGTGATCCCATGAGCAGTGACATGCTGAACGAGCCACGGGTCGCGCGGGCCGCGGAACCCGACCCGCCCGAGCGTCCGACGCGTCAGAACGTCGATGTCTCCTATCAGCGCATCGTGAAGCTATCGCTGCCGATGGTCCTGTCCACCGCCACCGGAGTCGGCGCCCAGGTCATCGCGACCGCGCTGATCGGCCGGATGGGCGGAACCGCGCTGTATGTCCGCTCGGTCTACAACCCGGTCTCCTATCTGTTCCTCGCGCTGACCACCGGTCTTTCCATCACGCTGCAAGTCGCCGTCGCGCAGGCCTGGGGACGCGGCGAACGCGACGAGATCTCCCCGCGCCTCGGCAGCATGGGACGAGCCGGGATCTTGGTCTTCGCCGTCTTCGGCGGGCTCTTGCTCGCGCTGAGCGGTCCACTCGGCGACGCCGTGCAACTCGCGGCTGATCGGCGCGGCGAATTCCAGAGCTTCCTCGCTGCGATGACCGGAGCCGCCGTACTGTGCATGCTCGGCGAACTGTGCTCAGCGGTATTGCGCGGGATGGGCCGCACGGGCGTCGCAGCGATCATCACGGCCATATACGTGTCGCTCAACCTCGGCATCATCATCGTGGTCGGGCTCGTGCTGCACGGTGGGCTCATGGCCGTGCCGCTCGCTTCGGGCATTGCCGGCGCGGCCGAGATCGTGCTCGGACTGACGGTGCTGATGCGCGCGGGAGCGATCCGCCCACGCCGCTTCACCGAGTGGCGCCCGCAGACGCCGCGGCTGCTGCTGTCCATCGGCGTGCCGGTGAGCGCGTCCTCGATCGTGCTGGCCGTGGTCAACCTGCTGCTGCTGCGGATCGTGGCGCCGTCCGGACAGTCGGCAGTCGCAGGCTTCAACGTCGGCTATACCGTCCAGACCGCGATCATCGTGCCCGCGGTGGGGCTCGGTTCGGCCATCGCGGTGCTGATGAACCAGAGCCTCGGCGCCGGTGGGCTACCGGCCTCGCGCACCGTCTTCCGGCGCGGGCTCCTCCTCGCGGTCATCGGATATGCCGTGGTGACTCTCGCCGTCGTGCTGCTCGGCGGGCCGCTGGCGAACCTGATGTCCGGAGGAAGCCCCTCGGTCGCGGCGCAGGCCCGGCACTTCGTCACGATCGTCGGACCGACCTTCGGCTGTACCGGGCTGATGCTGACCGTGCTGACCGTGCTGGAGCAGGTCGGCCATGGACCGCTGGCGGTGGCGATGAACACCGGTTACTTCGTGGTCATCCTCGCGGTCGGCTGGTATGCCGCGACCGCAAGGCACGAGGTCGCCGCTCTGTACTGGACCATGGCCATCGCCGCCGCGGCGAGCCTGCTCGGTGGTCTTCCCATCGCCGCGCGCGCGGCGATGCGGCCTCGCATACAGGCGCGGGCATGAGGATCGGCGTCGACCTGCTGTCGGTGTCGCGGTTCACCCGGATCGCCGCGCACCGCCGCTACAGCGCGATCCTCTTCACGCGGACCGAACTGGAGCAGGCCCACGGACTCGGCCCCGAGCGTTACGCCGAACGGTTAGCCGGACGGTTCTGTGTCAAGGAGGCCACCTGCAAGGTGCTCGGCCGGGGATTCGGCCAGGGCCTGCGCTGGCGCGACATCGAGGTCACGAATGACGCCTGGGGCGCTCCGTCGGTGAGTCTCACCGGCGGGGCGCGGCAACTCGCGCAGGCGGCCGGGTTGGGCGAGATCGTGGTGACGCTCACGCATCAGGCCGACCTCGTGGTGGCGGTCGCCGTGGCCGACCGTGCGCCGGCGGCATCGCAGGGCGCGTGATCGTACGGCGCAGCGAATCAGATTCCTGTGTCCCACTTAATGGCCGTCCGCTAGCGTGATCATGCCGGGTTGACCCTCGCTTGGACCCGCTGGCGTGGTGTTGGTGTCTCGCTCAGAGACGGAGGCCATCTGGTGTCTGGCATTGGTGGGGCGGGAGGGGCGGTCGTGTCCGTCTGGAGTGGACATCCGCGGTCGCCGGTTGTCCCGTTGAACGAGACAACTGCCTGACTGTCCCGTTGAACGAGACAACCACAAGTGCGCTCACGACCTTGGGAGCGATTGAGGTTCGGGCGTGTTGGCCTGGCGGATCGGCTGGAGGTTGATCAGCAGGTGGGCCGCCTGGCGAGCACCAGTTCGGTGCTCGTGCGGTGTAGCGCTGCGGGCGGCCACCTGCTCACCGACCCG
>NZ_DATNGK010000059.1:0-27860 GCF_035605935.1 Actinocrinis sp.
GACGACCCCGACCTGACGGCCATCGCGGCAGCGGTGTTCGGACCGCGCGCGAGCAACCCGAGCCAGACAGGCCGGTGAACTGACCCTGCCGAGCCAGCCGCGCCGCACGTCAGACGACGGCCGTTAGGCTGTGTGTAAGAAGTTTGGCCGGGGCCGCGACGCCTGCCACGCACGCTCGCTGCGTTGGCGAAGCCCCGGTGCCGCCAGGCACCTATCGGACACTGCCAGATGCCCCATGAGGATGCTCCGCTGCCTTGCGATCGCACGCGCCAGACGCCGCAGCCTTAATCCGACGCTACTTCTTACACACGGCCTAGTCCGCGCGCCTCTCGCAGGGCCAGGTGCGCCCGCACAGGCAGTAGTCCGGTCCGTTCGCGATGGCGACCAAGCCGTGCATCGCGTGCAGCGCTTCGGCCGTCGCGAGACCGGCGTTCGGAGTCTGCGGCGCGGCGCAGGTTTCCGCGATCGAGCGTTTGCCGTCGTACAGGACTGTGCCGGGCATGCGGACTCCTGAAGCAGTGGCTGCGACATTCGGTCTCGGTCAGTGCAACGAGCGATCCTTGTTCCCGTCACGGTATTCAGGACTGATCATCTGACGAGTACTCACCGCTACTACGTTCGCGCGCTCGAAACGGCTCAATGCCCCGCTACGAAACGTCCGGGGCTTCTCGCCGTCACGGCTTGAGCCGGTCGACCGCGACCAGGCGCGGCATGCCACCTCCCGAATCGGTTCCAGGCGTCACATGCAAGATCCACGCGCGGCCCGGCTTCAGGCGCCCGCCGCTTCGGTCCTCGCCGAGGAGCCGATTCACCTGCCGTTTCGACCAAGCCCTACCGTTCATCGATCGCGCAACGGCCCGCTCCCTGGCGGCCTCGTCAAGCAGCGAGGCCAGCATGTCGTCAAGCACTTGCCGGTGTGAGCACACTACTGTCGGCGAGTTCTGTGCGATCAGGGCACGCAACCACGACGCGGCGGCTTCCGGCTCAGCTGCGTGCGCCGCTTCGCCCAGCGCTGGCTCGATATCTATGATCGTCTGCTGTTTTCGCGCGAACGGCCGCACGGTGTCCAGGCAGCGCACCGCGGGCGACGAGACGATCCGCAATGGCCCGTAGCAGGGCAGCAGCGTGGCCAGCGTCTCTGACTGCCAGTGCCCTACCGCCGCCAGCGGTCTGATCAGATCATCTGAGTATTTCGGCGCGCGCTTCTCCGCCGTGCCATGTCGCAGCAGCACGATCGGCACCGTGTCGACCGGCGCGCGCATGAACGATGCGAGCACGGTCGCGTCGAGTGGCCTGGTCAAGCGGTCCAGCGCTTCTTGCGGACTCATCCACGCGAGCTGATCCACTTCGTGGTTCGGCCGGAACGCGTTCTCCGCCTCGGATTGCGCCAGCGCCCGCCCGGCCCAATACCGCACTCGCTTCGTGCCGCCGACGACCTCGTAGCTGATGGCAGGCAGCCTGCGGCCGAGCACGATGCGCCGACCGGTCTCCTCGAAGACCTCGCGCACGGCGGTGTGCACCATGTGCTCGCCGGAATCGACCTTCCCCTTCGGCAGCGACCAGTCGTCGTAGCGGGGCCGGTGGATCAGCGCCACCTCAAGGCCGGCTGGGCCCGGCCGCCATAACACGGCCCCGGCCGCGTGCACCGGCTTGTCAGCGGTGGCGGCGGGGCGGGAGTGGAACAACGCCATCGCTTGAAGTCGTCACCCTTCCAGCCACGCGCGTAGACCTGGGTCGGCGGCCTGACGCCACAGCGTCGGGAAGGCCAGCCGAGAACGCAGGATACCGGCGCGCGATTCGCCCAACAGCCGGCCGAGCACGAAACCGGTTGGCGCGGCGATCCGCGGAGTCCGCGCGGCGCGTAGCAGCACGGCCGACGCCACGCTGGCGTCCTGCTGAGCGCCGAGTTCCTCCGTGATCACTGCCATCGCGTCGGCCAGTTCGGCAGCCGGCTTACCCGCGACAGGTGTGCACACCTCAGCCGCGTAACGACAGCGCTTAGCAGCTATACGCAGGCGGTGCCACTGCTCGTCGGCCGGATCGTCGGTCAGCAGTTCCTTCGCGTTCTGCTTGCGCGGGTCGGGCAATGCCGCGACCCGGCGCTCCACCACGGCGAAGGCATGCTCGACCAGCGGATACAACGCTTCGGGCGCAGGGGATCGCGCTTCCGGCTTGCTCGGCATCGTCTCGGGAGCGATGGCCAACTGATCCGCTAAAGCATGGAACCGCGGGCCGGCGAGCGCCGCCAGCGTCGCCTCGTGAGCAACCGCGTACTCGCGATGCAGCATCCGATCAAGCAGCGTTCGAGCCCGTACCGCACCCGACGACTCGTCAGCCAGCCCATCCAGCGCCGTGAGCAGCCGCGTACGGACCACCTCGACATCCCGCTCCGGCGAGACGATCTGGGTGAACTCGTCAATCCGCGCCGCCAACCCGTCGGCCCAGTCGCCGTCCATCAGGGACCGGTAAGTTCGCAGCAGCGACCGGGAACGCCGACAGGCGACCCGGATCCGGTGCGACGCCTCCGGCTTGCCCTCGCGCAGCCGTGGCAGCTGGGTCAGGAATGCCGTGCTCTGAGCGCTGAGATAGCCGCGCAGCACGTCGACGGCCGCCGGTACGGGACGAGCCGCCTCGGCCACCGAACTCGCCGCCGCCGCAGTAGCCGCCGCGCCGTCGGGCTGTTGCCCGGGCCCGGCACCCTGTTCGCCGCGCCGTTCTCCGGCCCGCTCACCCGGCTGCGCGCCGACGCGCTGTGCTGCCTGCGCTTCTGTCATCAAAACCCCCGCAGAGTCGCCGCCTGAGTGCATTGCCTCGCCGCGCCCTCAGCCCATCCTCGCCCGCCGTGCCGCGATCAGCTGGTTGCGCGACTCGATGAAGGACTCCTGGATATCGCGCAGCGGCACGCCGTCCGGCGGCTGGCGCCGGGTCCAGTCACCCAGCGGACCCAGCTCCCAGCAGGCCGCGTCTTCCTCGAAGACGGTGTCGATCATGGCGGTCAGCTCGCGCCGGTGCGTCGGCTCGGTCAGCTGCACCAGAGCCTCGACCCGCCGGTCCAGGTTGCGGTGCATCATGTCGGCCGAGCCGATCCACACCTCCGGCGGTTCGCCGACGCCGCGGCCCGTCGCCGAAGCCGGGATCTCCTGCCCGAACACGAATATCCGCGAATGCTCGAGGAATCGGCCGAGCACGCTGCGAACCCTGATGTTCTCGGACAGCCCCGGTACGCCCGGCCGCAGCGCGCACATCCCGCGCACCACCACATCGATCCGCACACCCGCCTGCGAGGCCTCATAGAGCGCGTCGATGATCGCTTCGTCCACAAGCGAGTTCATCTTGAGTCTGATCCGCGCGGTCTTGGCGGCCCCGCGGCGGCCGGCCGCCAGCTTCTCCCGCTCCCGGTCGATCCGCTCGATCAGCGCCTCGCGCAGCCCGTTCGGCGCTGTCAGCAGCCGGCGGTAGGAGATCGTGCGCGAGTATCCGGACAACCGGTTGAACAGGTGCGTAAGGTCCTCGCCAACCTGCGGGTCCGCGGTCAGCAGGCCGAGGTCCTCGTACTGGCGCGCGGTCTTCGGGTTGTAGTTACCGGTACCGATGTGCGCGTAACGCCGCAGCTTGTTGCCCTCAAGCCGGATCACCAGCAGCGACTTGGTGTGTGTCTTAAGGCCCATCAGGCCGTACACGACGTGGCAGCCGGCCTGTTCGAGCTTGCGTGCCCAGACGATGTTGGCGTGCTCGTCGAACCGGGCCTTGATTTCGACGAGGACCAGCACCTCCTTGCCCGCCTCAGCCGCGTCGATCAACGCGTCGACGATCGGCGAGTCGCCGCTCGTGCGGTACAGCGTCATCTTGATCGCGCGAACATCCGGGTCGTCCGCGGCCTGCTCCAGGAATGCCTGCACCGAGGTCGTGAACGAGTCATACGGATGGTGCAGCAGGATCTCGCGCTGCCGCATCGCCGCGAAGATATCGACTGCGGAGTTGGTCTCGTAGTCGGCCAGGTCCCGGTGCAGCGCGGTGGCGAACGGCGGGAACTTCAGCTCGGGCCGGTCCTCGTCGGCGATGGTGAACAGCCCGGTCAGATCCAGCGGCGCGGGCAGCCGGAACACCTCGTTGTCGTTCACGCCGAGCTCGCGGACCAGCAGTTCGAACACCGTGGGGTCGATGGTCTCCTCAACCTCGAGCCGGACCGGCGGGCCGAACCTGCGCCGTACCAGCTCCCGCTCCAGTGTCTCCAGCAGGCTTTGCGACTCGTCGCCCTCGACCTCGACGTCTTCGTTCCTGGTCACCCGGAAGGTGTGGTGGCCGAGCACCTCCATGCCGTTGAACAGGTGCGGCAGGTGGACCGCTATGAGCTCTTCCAGCGGGATGAACCGGCCGGAGCTCACCTCCACGAAGCGCGGCAGCAGCGGCGGCACCTTCACGCGCGCGAAGTGCTCGTTACCGGTGACCGGGTTACGTACCAGCACGGCCAGGTTGAGCGAGAGCCCTGATATGTACGGGAACGGGTGCGCGGGGTCGACGGCCAGCGGCGTGAGCACCGGGAAGATCCGCTCGCGAAAGAGCGCGTAGAGCTGTTCCTGCTGCGCCGCGTCAAAGTCGCCCCAGCGCAGAATCTCGATGCCGTGCTGGGTCAGCTCCGGGCGCACTTGCTCCTGGAAGAGCTGCGCATGCCTGATCATCAGCTCCCGCGTCGTGGCCCAGATCCGTTGCAGTACCTCGCGGTGGGTGAAACCGGAGGCGGTCGTCCCGGTGGCGCCGGTGGCGATGCGTCGCTTTAGCCCGGCGACCCGGACCATGAAGAACTCGTCGAGATTGTTGGCGAAGATCGCGGCGAACTTGGCCCGCTCCAGCAGCGGGACCTCCTTGTCCTCGGCCAGCTCGAGCACCCGGCTGTTGAACTGGAGCCAGGAGGATTCGCGGTCGAGGTAGCGGGGGAGGTCGGCCGGGTCCATGATCCAAACTCTCGCACGGAAAGGTGAACTGCGGGTGTCGAGCGGAGGGACACCGGGCGACTGGACTGGGGCTCAACGTCCCGGCCGTCGGCGGCGCGTAGGCAGCGAAGGTGCTACGCCTTCACGCCCCGCCGTTCGTACATGGTGTCCACGGCTCGATTGCCGAAGCCCAGGGACTGGTACAACCGTACGGCCGCTGTGTTGTCGCCATCTACATACAAGATGACGTTTCCTAGTCCTGATTGCGCCAAATGCTGTAATCCCACTAACGCGAGCAACCGGCCGAGCCCGCGGTGGCCGGCCTGCGGGTCCACCCCGAGCACGTAAATCTCCCCGACCCGGTCCGGCCCGTAGGCCCCGGCCGGGTGCACCTTGGTCCAGTGGAAACCGATCAGCCCTTCGGCGGAGCGGGCGAGGAAGAAGCCGGCCGGATCGAACCACGGCTCGGCTTCGCGCTCGGCGAGATCATCTAGGGTCCACGAACCCTGCTCCGGATGGTGCGCGAAGGCTCGCGCGTTGAGCGCAAGCCACGCGTCTTCGTCCTCGCCAGGACGGAAGGTGCTGATTTCAACGCCCTCGGGCGGCTGCGGCGCCGTGAGGACCGAGGCCGAGCCGCCGGTCAACGGCGCCTCCATCAGCCGCAGTTCGCGGATGGCCGCGAACCCCAGCCGTGCGGCGAACTGCTCGGCGCCCGGCAGGCTGCCGTGTGCCCAGACGCGCAGCGCTCCGGCGGTGCCGGCGAGGGCGGCCTCGATGAGAGATCGACCGATCCCGCGCCGCCGCGCGGGCGGCGCGACGCACAGTTCCGCGGCCCGGTTCTGGTCTTCGTCCGGCGGTCCGAGGTAGAGGTAGCCGACGAGTTTCCCGGCCTCCCGGCGAATGACATGCGACTCTTCGGCGCGGCCGTGCATCAAGGCGAGCCGGCCGCTCTCCGAGACCGGAGAGACGCCGTCGGCCTCCGTCACCGCGCGCAGCAGCGCCAACGCCTCAGCGCGATCGGCTTCGGTGAGCCCGGCAATCCCGGTCACCGCTGCAATCCCGGTCAGCTCCGCGGCCGCGGCTGGTGATCCCTCGTTCGTCTCTGCCACATCGTCAGGTTATGCGCGGCTTCAGACGCGCACAGCCTCGCGGTCCGAGCGCTTCTCCGGGTTGACGAACCGGTACCCCACGTTGCGGACCGTACCGATCAACTGCTCGTGCTCCGCACCGAGCTTCGCCCGCAGCCGCCGCACGTGTACGTCTACCGTGCGCGTACCACCGAAGTAGTCATAGCCCCAGACCTCCTGGAGCAGCTGCGCCCGTGTGAAGACCCGGCCGGGGTGCTGCGCCAGGTACTTGAGCAGCTCGAACTCTTTGAACGTAAGGTCAAGCACCCGGTTACGCAGCCGCGCCGTGTACGTGGCCTCGTCGATGGTCAAGTCGCCGTTGCGGATCTCCAGCGGCAGGTCCTCGGTGCCCGCCGCGGCGGCGAGGCGGCCGACCGCGAGCCGGATACGGGCCTCGACCTCGGCCGGTCCGGCGGTGTCCAGCAACACGTCGTCTATGCCCCACTCGGCGGTCACCGCGGCGAGCCCGCCCTCCGTGGCGATCAGCAGCATCGGGCAGTCCAGTCCGGTGGTCCGCAGTACCCGGCACAGTGAGCGGGTCGCGGGCAGTTCGCGGCGGCCGTCGACCAGCAGCACGTCGGCCGGCGCGGTGTCCATGAGCGCGGACGCCTCCGCCGGGGCCACGCGCACGGTGTGCAGGAGGAGGCCGAGAGCGGGGAGCACTTCTGCTGAAGGAGCTAGAGCATTGGTCAACAGGAGGAGAGTGGCCATGGGTGGTGCTCCTTCCGCCGTGCTGCACGGGTACCGGATGGACGATCGCGAGAGCGCGACGACGGCTTCGCCGCGTTTCACAACCGAGCCGACACCCACACCGCAGAGCCGGCTAGTGAGGCGTGTGTAACGTGCTCGTAAAAAACACGAAGGATCCAGTGGCCTCATCGCCCGGATCCTCTGAAGGCAGGATAGCCGACGTGGACAGGGTATGTCTGCGGGGTGACGAACCTTTCTTGCTTCGTTATCGCGCAGGTGTCTCGTTGTGCGCATGAACAGGCTGGCCGTCCCGATGGCATGTGTGAACACATCCGCCTGTGACTAACACCGCCACACGGGTACGGTTTGCTCTGGCGCATGCCGAAACTGGGAGGGAGTGAAGCCGGTGCAAGCAACAGGCACGGCGACCCTGCGTTACTGGGCCGCCGCGCGTGAGGCCGCGGGGACCTCCGAGGAGCAGACGCGCGCGGAAACGCTCGGAGCTGCCCTCTCCGCTGCGGTGGCCGAGCGCGGAGCCGAGGGCAGCCGGCTGGCCAGCGTGCTTCAGCGCTGTTCCTTCCTGGTCGACGGGCAGCAGGTCGGCAAGCGCGACCCGGAAACGGTCCACCTGGATCCCGGTGCCGTGGTGGAGATCCTGCCCCCCTTCGCGGGGGGATGAGTCGGCCTGCCATGAGTTACGGCTATGAGTACGAGGGTCACGAGCGCGGCGGGTACGACGGCGCAGGCTACGAAGACAGCGGGTACGAAGGCGGGGGCGAACAGGAGTCCCCGGCAGGCCGCGGCCGTCGTCGCAGGCCCGCGCAGGAGCCCGAACCCGCCGTTGCCCAGCCCCAGCCCGCGTATCACGACGCGCAGTGGGAACAGTCCGGCCTCGGCTGGGATCCGCAGGCGTGGAACGAGGCGCAGGCGGAGCAATACGGAGCTCAACGCGAGCAATACGCGCCGGAGCAATACCCGCCAGACCGATACCCGCCAGATCAGTACCCGTCAGATCAGTACGCGTCAGATCGCCACGTATCTGATCAGCATGCGTATTACGAGGCGGAGTCCGATTACCTCGAAACGGATTACTACAGCCAAGATCAGCGTGCCCTTGGTGGAGTACCCACCGCAGATCTTGAAACTGAATTAGAACCCCGCTTTGAAACCCGCTTAGAAGCGCAGTACCCGCCGCTCGAATCCGCGCCCGAATTTGCACCCCCGCCCGAGACCGACACCGCCGCCAGGTCCGCCAGCCCTGCCGACAAGCCGTTCGCCACCCCCGGTCAGGGCGCTTTCGGCGCGGCCGGTCTCGCCGTCGTCACCGGGATAGGAGCGCTCGTCGCCACTCCGGTGATCGCAGTCGTGGCCGGGCTGACCCAGATCGGGATCGCCGTCGGCTGGATGCGCACGGTCGGATCGTCTAACGCACGGCGCACCACGGTCTTCGTCGCGGCTATCGGATTAGCTGCCGCAGCGCTCGCCTACCGCCTCGTCCCGGACCGGGCCCCCGCCGCGATGGGCGCGGCACTCGGCGTCGGATTCGTCTTCCTCGCGGCAGATCAACTCTTCCGCAAGGACACCGGAGCGGGACGGCGGCGCAGCGAAGCGCTCGCCGCCGCGGTGACTGGTGCGGCATTCACGGTGCTACCGGCGGGATACCTCGTCGCGCAACGCCAGGACTCGGCGCTCGCCGGAGCATGCGCCCTCGCGGCTGCCGTCGCAGTCCTCTGCTCCGCGCTCGTGGGTGGCGGCGCGAAGCCCATCGGGATCGCGGCGGCCGTCGTAGCAGCTACCGCGCTCGGCGCGCTGACTGCCGTCACGCTCAGCGCCTCAGCCGGCGCCAAGGGCGGCGCGCTCGGCGGCCTCCTCTCGGGACTCTTCGCCGTGATCGGCGCACGCACCGCGGACCGGCTCGGCAGCGAGGGCGGGGACGTGCGTATCAGTGCTCAGGCGCTACCGGTCGCGTACTCGGCCATCGGGGCCGTGATCGCAGCGCAAGTGCTGCGCTGACAAGCGAATCCGGCAGCACGACTGCCGCCGGTTCCGGTTTTCGACGGGCTTGTCACAGACCCGTTTCGAGCGCCGCCGAGCGGCTACCCTCTCAGGATGACCGCGCCGACCCCGGAGCCAGACCGTTACTACGGCAACTACTACGAGGATGAGCCCCCGGTCTCCGCGCTGCGGCGGGCACCGCGCCCGCGTCGCCGCGGCCTCGGCTGCCTCGTCGCGCTCGTCATCCTCGTCGCGCTGCTGGTCGGCGCCGACCGGGTCGCCGCGTCGGTCACCGAGAACCAGCTGGCTGGGAAGATCCAGACCAGCCAGAACCTCAACCAGAAGCCCTCCGTCTCGATCGACGGCTTCCCGTTCCTCACCCAGGTCATCTCGCGGCACTTCGATCACGTGACCGTCGACATCGACAACTTCACCTCGCGCGGCGTGCCGATCCAGCACATTCACGCGGACCTGCGCGGCGTGCACGTCTCCTCGGGCTACAACAGCGCGACCGTGGACACGCTCACCGGCGACGCCATGCTCAGCTATGCCCAGGTGGCGGCCAAGCTGAGCAGCGAGGTCGGCATCGGTCAGATCAATCTCAGTCAGGGCACGGGGAACCAGGTTAAGGCGACGTACAGCGTCGCCGGCGTCAGCGTCAGCGCGGATGTCGCCGTGAGCCTGGTGAGCGGCGACACGCTCCGCTTCACGACGATGAAGGTCACCACGCCGCTGTCCAATATCGGATTGAACACCGGCGGCTTCGACCAGAAGGTCCCGCTCGGTGGCATGCCCTTCGGGATGCAGCTCAAGGATCTCCAGATGACGCCCACGGGCGTGGACATCTCGGCCACCGGGCAGAACGTGCGGCTGACCGGGAACGCAGCCAACACCGGCGGCTGAGTGGATCAGCTGAGTAGCTCAGCGGTCATTGCCCCTGCGCGACGCCGTTGCCCTACTCGGCCACTTATCACCCGTTGCGCTTACTTCGCGCCGCCCTCACTTAACGATGAGCGTGCTGTGCTTCATCGATGGGTGGATGGAGCAGTGGAAGGAGTATGAACCGGCCGCGGTCGGCGCGGCGAAGGTCGCGGTACCGCCTGCCGGGATGCTTACGTCGAAGCCGCCGCTCGAATCCGCGGTGACCGTATGCATCACCGAGTCCTTGTTCACCACCGTGACCTGTGCGCCCGGCGAGACAGTCAACGGTCCGCTGAACGTAAAGCTCATGATGGTGATCGTGTTCGCCGCGGCCGCCGGGGCGCTGCCCCCACCTGCCGGCATCGAGGACATGGCGGAAGGCGTGGCCGAAGGCGCTGAGCCGGCTGCGTTGCCCGAGGATCCCGAGCTCGAACTGGAACAGGCTGCCGCACTCGCGAGGGCCAAGGCCGTGACGGCGGCACCCAACATGCGCGAGGATCTGTTCATGCACTGGACACGGATGCGGTCGCGCGCCGGTTCAGCTGAACGGAACGGCCAGACAAAACGTGATACCGATGTGGCGGCAAGCACCGAAGTCCTCGACGAGGCGGCTTTGCGTCTGCTGTACGCGGAACACTCCGGCCCCGTCCTGGCCTACCTGCTCAAGCTGACCAGGGATCGAGCACGGGCCGAGGATCTGCTTCAGGAGACGATGCTGCGCGCCTGGCGCCGGCCCGAGGCCTTCCAGCCCGGCCGCGGCTCGGTACGCGCGTGGCTGTGCACGGTCGCGCACAACCTGGTCGTGGACGACGCCCGCTCGCGGGCCGCCCGCCCAACCGAGACCGAGCTGACCGAGTACACGGAACGGACCGAGGACGGCGTAGATCCGTACGAGGCCGCGTTGCGTGCCTGGGAGTTCGCTGACGCGCTGGCCGCACTCAGCGCGGAGCACCGGGCCGTGGTCATCGAGGTGTACTACCGGCGCGCGACCGTCAACGAGGCGGCGCGCGCGCTCGGCATCCCGCCGGGGACCGTCAAGTCCCGCACGTTCTACGCACTGCGCGCCCTTCGGCTCGCCTGTCAGGAAAGGGGGATCACACCGTGAGCGACCGTGTCCCCCCATGCACCGCCGCGCGCGATCCGTGGCTCCGCGAGGCCGTCGGTGCGTACCTGCTCGGCGCGCTTGAACCCGAGGAGAACGACCGGGTCGCGGCGCATCTGGTGACCTGCGAGAGCTGCCGCGCCGAGTACGGCGAGCTGACCGAACTGCTGCCGCTGCTCGCTTCGGTCACCGAGACCGAAGCCGTCAACGGACCGTTGCGCCCCGAACCGGCGGTGCTCGGCCGAGTGCTGGAAACCGCCTCTCAGCACGCCGCAGGCCGCGCCGGCCGCGCGGCGCACCACCTGCGCGAGTACCCGAACGCCCTGGAGCAGCCGGAGCACGCGAGGCAGCATCGCGGCCGCAGTTATCGACCCGCGCGCACGAGCCTGCGGACCCGCATCGCGCTCGGCGCCGCCGGGGTGGTCGTCGCCGCGGGAGCAGGAACCGCCCTGCTGCTGTCCGGCGGCGCGCAGGTCGCCGCCGCTCCGGGCTGGTCCGCGAGCGCCACGGTAGCCTCGACCGGCTACGACGAGCCCATCACCGCGAGCGTCGAGGTCACCCCGGTCAGCTGGGGCTCGAAGATCCAGCTGAAGATGGACCACGTCCCGGCCGGCTACACCTGCACCATGGTGGTCATCAGCACCACGGGCACGCCGACGGTGGCCGGTGACTGGAAGGCCAGCCCGGAGGAGACGGTCACGATCCCCGGCTCGGTTTCCCTCGCCCCTGACCGCATCGCGACCATTCAGGTGGACCTGCCGAACGGAAGCACGCTGCTCAGCCTGAACCACCCCCACTGACGACCGCCCAATCGGTGCAAATCGGCATGCAAGCAACCGCGATCTCGCACGTGCGAACGGCGCCGGACCGCGTAGCGGCCCGCGGGGCCGCCGCGACGTGCGACGTCAGAGGCCATTCAATCGTTTCGTGAGACGATTGTCTCGGAATCCGAGATGTTAATGACAGCGCACCCGGCCGCTCCTTAGTATCGACGGCATGAGGCCCCAGGCAGAGCTGACCAAGCGGCGCGCAGTCGACCTGTGCCGCGTCGCGGCCTGCCTGTGTTGTCGCTGACCTGAGCCTGACCGGCCGAGCCGGAAGGCACCCGCGCCGGCCCGCCGCGGCTTGAGCCCCGTCCGACCAGGACCTCGCTCGCCGCCGTCCGTCCTGCGGACACCGCCCCGGCCACCCAGCACGGCGACCCGAGCCCGGCAAACCGGCGGCCGTAGCCGCCCGCAAGCCCCCTGATCAGCGTCCACACGCACCGGCAGAACACCAGCCCTGGAGGAATGAACTCATGAGCCGCACCGACGTCCTGGTCGACGCAGACTGGGTCGAGGCACACCTCGACGACCCGAAGGTGGTCGTCGTCGAAGTGGACGAGGACACCGCCGCCTACGACAAGAACCACATCCGCAACGCGATCCGGATCGACTGGAAGAAGGACCTGCAGGACCCGGTCCGGCGCGACTTCGTCTCGAAGGAGCAGTTCGAGGCGCTCCTCTCGGAGCGTGGCATCGCCAACGACTCCACCGTGGTGCTCTACGGCGGCAACAACAACTGGTTCGCGTCCTACGCGTACTGGTACTTCAAGCTGTACGGCCACCAGGATGTCAAGCTGCTCGACGGCGGCCGCAAGAAGTGGGAGCTGGACTCGCGCGACCTGGTCGAGGAGGTGCCCAGCCGCGCCGCCACCCAGTACACCGCGCAGCCGCAGGACACCACGATCCGCGCGTTCCGTGACGAGGTCGTCGCCGCGATCGGCGCGAAGAACCTGGTCGACGTGCGTTCCCCCGACGAGTTCTCGGGCAAGCTGCTCGCCCCCGCGCACCTGCCGCAGGAGCAGTCGCAGCGCCCCGGCCACGTGCCGAGCGCGAAGAACATCCCGTGGTCGAAGTCGGCCAACGACGATGGCACCTTCAAGTCGGACGCGGAGCTGACCGAGCTCTACCAGAACGAGGGCGTGGACCTGGCGAAGGACACCATCGCCTACTGCCGCATCGGCGAGCGCTCGGCGCACACCTGGTTCGTGCTGCACGAGCTGCTCGGCCAGGAGAACGTGAAGAACTACGACGGCTCGTGGACCGAATACGGCTCGCTGGTCGGCGTGCCGATCGAGCTCGGCGCCTGAGCGCCAGGCCAGCGGCAGCAGCAGTAGCGAGAGGAAAAGACCATGTGCGGTGCTACCACCGGCGGCTTGTCCCGGGAGGGGATCGACGTGTCGAAGGAAACCATCATCGAGGGCACCATCCAGCGTGACGGCACCCCGGTGACCGGCTACGTGCGCCTCCTCAACGAGGACGGCGAGTTCACCGCCGAGGTGCCCACCTCGGCGACCGGGGCATTCCGCTTCTTCGCGGCGCCCGGATCGTGGACGCTGCGGGCTTTGGTGCCCGGCGGGACGGCGGACCGCAAGGTCGTCGCCACCCAGGGTGAGGTCGCCGAGGTACTGATCACAGTCTGACGATTGATCACCGGCTGACCGCCTCTCGTAGGAGAGGCGGTCAGCGGCTGGTCAGTAGACGAGTGCCTGCACGTCGTCTCCCAGTACTTCCTGCACGAACAGTTGCGCCCCGGCGATTCGTACGCCGGGGCGCACGTCGTGCTCGGCGATGTCCCGCCGCGCCGCGCACTGCGTGCAGAGCGTCACGGTGCCCGCTTGAAGCACCGCCGCGAGCAGTTCTTCCAATGGAGCCGAGTGCGGCAACTTGAACTGCGCTGCGCGCCCGGGAAGCGCGAACCACGCGGATTCCCCGGTAAGCCACAGCGAGACCTGAGCGCCCGAGGCCACTCCTACGGCCGCCACCGTGAAAGCTTGCGAGCACCGCTCCGGCGCGTCCTCGCCCGCAGTGACCTTGATGACCAGCTTCTTCGCCATGAACGTCGAGCGTAGCGAGACTCACACAGCGGCGCGCCAGCAGTGCGTCCGCTGCGCCCATAGACTGAAGCCGTCCAGTTGTCCGCGCAGCGCGATGCACAATCGCGCCGGTGCGGCCACCGCCGCCGTTACGCACCCGGAGCGTCCACCGTGGAGACCTTCTTCACCGCCCTGCTCGTGGTGGTCTTCCTGCTCGTCACCTGGTTCGCCGGGTTCGTCGTGGTGAAGCTGTTCAAGGGCCAGACCCGCTAGCCGGCACCCCCAGAGCCGACAGTACCGACCGACCGAACAGAGCCGAGAGCCGCGCGATGCCCTTCGAGATCCCCGCCGACCTCGACCCCGTCCTGCTGCCGGTCGCTTTCCTGATCGGCGACTGGGCCGGCGTCGGGCTCGGCCAGTACCCCACCATCGAGGACTTCCGCTTCGGGCAGGAGGTCAGCTTCTCCTACGTGCCCGGCAAGACCTTCCTCGACTACGAGTCCCGCTCCTGGCTGATCGACGAAAACGGCGAAAAGGTGCGCCCGCTGGCCCGCGAACACGGCTATTGGCGCCCGCAGCCGGACAAGACCCTCGAGGTCTTGCTCGCGCACCCGACCGGATTCGTCGAGATCTGGCACGGCACCATCGACAGCGGCAAGATCGAGCTGGCCACGGACGCGGTCGCGCGCACCGCCACCGCGAAGGAGTACACGGGCGGCCAGCGGCTTTACGGGCTGGTGCAGGGCGATCTCTACTGGACTTTCGACATGGCCGCGATGGGCAAGGAAATCCAGAACCACCTGGCCGCGCAACTCAAGCGGGTCTAGGGCGTTCGGCCGGCGCCCTAGCAGCGCCGTAGAGTCGTAACGTGGGCAGCACGATGGAGCAGTCCGACCTGACGAAGCAGCTCAGGGCCAAGGGATACCGGTTGACGCCGGCGCGTCAGCTGGTGCTCAGCGCCGTCTCCGGGCTCGAACACGCCACACCCGACGCCATCTGTGCCGAGGTGCAGCGCACTGCGAGCTCGGTCAATCTCTCCACCGTGTACCGCACCCTTGAGCTGCTTGAGGAACTCGGCCTGGTCACCCACACCCACCTCGGGCACGGTGCCCCGATCTATCACGCCGCCGCCGAACAGCAGCACTTGCACCTGGTCTGCCGGGTCTGCGGCCGGGTGACCGAGGCGCAGCCCAATGTGGCCGATCCGCTGGTCGAAAAGCTGCGCGCGGATCAGGGCTTCGAGATCGACGTCGCGCATTTCGCCATCTTCGGTCGCTGCGCCGAATGTGCGGCACGAACCGGCGGCAGGCCGGAATAGCGGTCCCGAGAGCGAGGTTGCCGAAGATATGCCGATCCCCGACAGTTCTGCTTCTTCACTCGACGCTGGCTCTGCTGGCGACACTGGGTCTCCCGGCAACACTGGCTCTTCCGGCAACACCGGCTCTGCGGCTGGGACTGCAACGACCGGTTACCGCAGCCCTCTGCTCGGTCTGCCCGGTGCGGTAGCTGCCGACGCGCCGGATCAGGGCGTCGCCGCGCACTACGGCAATCCGCATGCCGAGCAACGCGCGCTCGTCGCGGGAACGGGATTCGTCGACTTGTCACATCGCGGCGTCGTCCGCATTGGTGGCAAGGAACGGCTCAGCTGGCTGCACTCGCTGCTGACCCAGCATCTGACCGAGCTTGCGCCGCACACGCCCACCGAGGCGCTGCTGCTCGATCCGCAAGGGCGGGTGGAGCACGCGCTCTACCTTGTCGATGACGGCGAGGCGACGTGGGCACACGTCGAACCGGGCGCGGCGCCCGCGTTGGCCGCGTTCCTGAACAAGATGCGCTTCTTGCTGGACGTCGACCCGCAAGACGTCACCGAGGACTACGCGGTGGTCTACGAGGCTGACCCCTCGGGTCCGATTCCCGCCGGGGCGCTCGTCCGCGGCCCGATTCAGCTCGGCGACGCCGCCCAGGGCCGGGAACTCTTCCTCCCGCGCGCCGCGCTCGGCGAATACGCCCAAACTCACGCCCATCCCGCCGGGATGTGGGCTTACGAGGCACTGCGCATCGCCGCGCACCGGCCGCGAGCCGGGCTGGAGACGGACGAGCGCGCCATCCCGCATGAGCTGGACTGGATCAGCACGGCCGTGCACCTGGACAAGGGCTGCTACCGCGGCCAGGAGACCGTGGCCCGGGTCGAGAACCTAGGCCACCCGCCGCGCCGCCTGGTCTTCCTTCACCTCGACGGCACTCCCGAACACCTACCGGCTCACGGCGACCCGGTGGAGTACGACGGCCGCGCGATCGGTGCGGTCACCTCCAGCGCTCGGCACTACGAACTCGGCCCTATCGCTCTCGCGCTGGTTAAGCGGACCGTCCCAGTTGACGCGCAGCTCACCGCGGGCGGCGTGGCCGCCGCCCAGGAGCTCATCGTTGCGCCGGATGCCGGCGGTAACGCACGCGAACGCCTGCGCGGACGGTAACCGCGCGACGAGCGGGTTGGCGGATACCGGTAGAGCGGACGCCTTGCGGACGTCGCTGGGACGTCGACAGGACGGCCAAGTGGGGTCATATGCCCTCTCAACGCTCGATATCGCTCATCCGACCGGGTGACAGTTGCGATCCGGACCGCGTTACACGCGGTCAGCGTGCGACGATGCAGGCAAGTCTCACCAGAGGCCCGGCCGCCGGGCAGGACCAGACCCGGGGGAGTTGTCACCCCCACCTCCATGGGGGTGCGATGAGCGAACCGACACCGACGGAAATCACCGGTCCGAACGGCACCGGCGCCGGCACTGCCGCCGTGCATCCGCAGCGGCGCATCGACCGTGTGCTCGACCATGCGTTCACCGCTGAACTGCCGTCCATCCCGCTGACCGTGCTGCGGGAGCGCCGCGCAGAGGCGAGCGCCGAGGAAAGTGACCTGTCATACCTGCGGCGCGTTCTGCACGGCCGGCTCGACATAATCGCCGCGGAGTGTGCCCGGCGCGCCGGCGGCGACCAGAGTCCGTTGGTAGCGCGGCTGGCCGAGATCCTCGCCGACGCGCCGTCCAGTCGCGTCGCCTCCGCCCGGCACCTGGGCCTTGGCGGTGAGTCGACGGACGGGGAGTACCGCGCCGCGATGGAGAGCAGGCTGCGCGAACTCGCCGTGCCCGATCTGACCGCCTGCTCCGATCGCACGCTGCGGGATACCGCCGCCGCGCTGTCCGTCTGTGAGCGCGAGGTGTCTGATCTGCGACGCAGAGTACAAGGTGTTGCCGACGCCTGTGCCGCAGACCTGGCCCGCCGGTACCGTGAGGGCGAGGCGGCCATCGACGATCTCCTCGCCGCGGACTAGCCGGTCATCACC
Source organism: Actinocrinis sp. (assembly GCF_035605935.1). GTDB lineage: Bacteria > Actinomycetota > Actinomycetes > Streptomycetales > Catenulisporaceae > Actinocrinis. The sequence continues at coordinate 16,964 of NZ_DATNGK010000059.1, forward strand.
GGTCATCCGGCCGCCGCCTCGTCGACACCGAGAGCGGAGACCCTGCATCCCGATGATGATGGCCAGCACCGACCCCGCCGGTCACAACCCGACCGGCACAGTCAGCGTTCCGTCCGAGTTCCCCGCCGAACCGGTCCTCGCCGAGATCGTCAGATCCGGCTTCATCGAGGGCGTGCACCGCGGCCGCCTGGTGCTGCTGGGCGCCGACGGCTCGATCCAACTGGCCGTGGGCGATGTGCACGCGCCGATCCTGCCCCGCTCCTCCAACAAGCCGATGCAGGCCACTGGTCTGCTCGACGCGGGTCTCGAACTGACCGGAGCGGAACTCGCGCTGGCCTCGGCCAGCCACGCGGGCGAGCCGTTCCATGTGGACGGCGTGCGCAAAATCCTCGCCGGAGTCGGCCTCGACGAGTCGGCGCTGCGTACTCCGCCGAGCCTGCCGCTCGATGACGACGCCCGGCACGCCGAACTCTTCGCGGGCAGTGCCCCCAGACCGATCTACTCCGACTGCTCAGGTAAGCACGCCGCGATGCTCGCCGTCTGCGTTCGCAACGGTTGGGACGTAGCCGAATACCTCGACCCTGAGCACCCGGTGCAGCGCGCGATCCGTCACGCAGTCGAACAGCTTGCGGGCGAGCAGATCGCTTATGACGCGGTGGACGGATGCGGTGCGCCGCTGCTCGGTCTTTCCCTCGTCGGCCTGGCACGGGCATTTAGCGCGTGCGTTACCGCGCAGCCAGGCACCAACGCACGCAAAGTCGCTGACGCCATGCGGTCCCATCCCGAATACGTCGCGGGAACGCAGCAACTCGACACCCAAGCCATGCGCGCGGTAAGCGGCCTGCTCGCGAAGACCGGCGCAGAGGCCGTACACGCCGCCGCGTTGCCTGACGGCCGCGCCCTCGCGTTCAAGATTTCCGACGGTTCGAAGCGCGCCAAGCCGGTCATACTCGCCGAGGCGCTGCGTCGATTCGGTGTCCACTCCGCGGCCCTCGACCGGCTCGGAACCCTGCCCTTGCTCGGTGGCAACTCCGTCGTCGGCGGTATCCGCGCGGCGTTCTGAGTCGAGCGGAGCACACTAAGAGGGCGATCGGCGGGCGCTTACGCCTTGCATTCCGCTCGCAGCGGCGGCCCGTCGATCGCGCAGTGCAACTCGTGGCTCTGCTGCTCGCGAACCCGCTCCAACCGGGTCGGGATCGCGATCGCGGCGATGATCGAGCCGGCTGCGAGCAGCCCCGCGCAGATGTACATCGAGGTGCGGTACACCGGCGCCAACGTCGCGGCGTTGGTCAGGCTCCCCGTGCCCAACCCGGCGGCGAGCGGCAATACCGCGACCGCGAGCAACCCGGCTGCCCGCGCGACCGCGTTGTTCACCCCACTGGCGATTCCGGCCCGGCTCTCGTCGAGCGAGCCAAGAGCAGTAGCCGTCAGCGGCGCGACGTTCAGCGACGTACCGAGTCCGAGCACGATCACAGCCGGCAGCACGCTGGAGACGTACGAAGCGTGCGCCCCGATGCGCGAGAAGAGCAACATCGCGGCCGCGCACACCAGCGGCCCGATCGTCATCGGCAGCCGTGGTCCGATCCGCTGAGCCAGCGCGCCGGCCCTGGCCGACAGCAGCAGCATCAGTACCGTGATCGGCAGCATCGCCGTCCCGGCCCCTAGCGCGCTGTAACCGGCGACGATCTGGAGATTCAGCACGACGAGGAAGAACACACCGCCGAGCGCTGCATAGACCGCGAAGGTTGCCAGATTCGCCGCCGTGAAGGCCCGGGAACGGAACACATCCAGTGGCAGCATCGGGTGCGCCGAGCGCCGCTCGGCGAATACGAACCCGATCAGCGACGCCACGCCGACGCCCAACGACGTCGCGACCGCGGCGGACCCCGGGCCGTTCGTCGGCCAGGCCGTGAACCCGTACGTCAACCCGCCGAGCGAGGTCGCGGCCAGCACGACTCCCGGCACATCGAGGCCACGAGCGGCGCCCGGATCACGCGACTCGGGAATGTGCCGCAGCCCGACCGCCACGACGAGCGCGGCAAGTGGCGCGTTGATCAGGAACACCAGCCGCCAGGTGGAAACCTGCACCAGCCAGCCGCCAACGAACGGGCCCAGCGCGCCCGCGATGCCGCCGAGGCCCGACCATGCGCCGATGGCACGGCCGCGGTCGTCCGGATGAAATGAGGCCTCGAGGATCGCCAGCGACCCCGGGGTCAGCAGCGCGCCGCCGATCCCCTGCACGACCCGAGCCGCGATCAGCACTTGTACATCGGGCGCGAGACCGCACAACAACGACGCCGCCGCGAACCAGATTATGCCCGTGACGAACACCCGGCGGCGGCCGAAGCGGTCACCCAGCGAGCCGCCGAGCAGGATCAGTGAGGCAAGACTGAGGGTGTAGCCGTTAACAGTCCACTGCAATGCCGCCGCCCCGGCGTGGAAGTCACGGCCGATGTGCGGGAGCGCGATGTTCACGACCGTCGCGTCGATGAAGGTCAGCGCCGAGCCGAGCACTGTGGCGAACAGCACCCACCGACCCGTCGGCGATCCGTACCGCACCAGTTGCCGCGGCTGTTCGATCACCGTCACGGCCCCTCCTTGCCTCACCAGACTTCGCCAGTACGGATCCCCGCCACGATAAGCGCTCGAAGGTGGTTCGGTCCTTACGAAATGGCTTTCGCGGACCGCGGCCGCGCGCGCACGTGCATCCGCTCGCCCTGCGGACCGAAAAGGGTCAACAACTCGGCTGGCGCCCCTCCGGCGCTGCCGAACCAGTGCGGCGTGCGCGTGTCGAACTCGGCGACCTCCCCCTCCTTCATGACGAAATCGAGTTCGGCGAGGCGCAGCCGCACCTGGCCGGACAGCACGTACATCCACTCATAGCCCTCGTGGCTCGCCTGATCGCGTTCCGGATCGGCGGCTGGCAGCAGCATCTTGTATGCGCGTAATCCGCCAGGGCGCCGGTTGAGTGGGTAGAGCGTGCGGCCGTGGAGGTGTACTGGTTTGGTGTGAACGCGTGGATCGGCCTGATCCGGCATGCCGACCAGTTCGTCGAGCGGTACCTGGTACGCGCGAGCCAACGCGAGCAGCAGCTCAAGCGTTGGCTTGCGGCCGCCGGACTCGAGCCGGGAGAGCGTGCTGATGGAGATGCCGGTGTCCGCCGAGAGGCCGCTGAGCGTCATGCCTTGCTGCTGGCGCAGCTCTCGCAGCCGCGGGCCGATCGCATCGAGAACCGGATCGTCGATCGTCATGAGTTCTATTGCTCTTTCGGCAAAGGAATTTGTCAAGCGGCCCTGGGTGTACGGATGGTGAATGCATGGACGAACAGCACGCGCACAGCGACGAAGAGAACTTGGTTGAGCGCTACGACGCGGTCGTGGTCGGCGGCGGAGCGGCCGGACTCAGCGCGGCGGTCGCGCTGGCCCGCTCCCGCAGATCCGTCCTCGTCGTCGACTCCGGGGAGCCGCGCAATGCCCCGGCTGGCCATGTGCACAACTTCCTGACGCGAGACGGCACGCCACCGGCCCAGATCCTCGCGCTTGGGCAGGCCGAGGTAGTCCGCTATGGCGGCCGCGTCGAAAGCGGCCGGGTCACGGCCGTAGACCGGGAGGACGGGCGCTTCCACATCGAGATCGGCGATCGTACGGTCATCGCTCGGCGCGTCCTACTCGCGACCGGACTGCGCGACGAACTGCCGGACATTCCGGGCCTCGCCGAGCGCTGGGGAATCGATGTGCTGCACTGTCCGTACTGCCACGGCTGGGAGGTCCGCGACCAGCGCATCGGCGTGCTTGCGACGAACGCTGCCGTGCTGCACCAAGTGCTGTTGTTCCGCCAGCTCAGCGCGCGGGTGACGCTCCTTCAGCACACCGGGCCGCGCCTGAGCGACGAGGACCGCGAGCAGTTGCGGGTCCTCGGCGTCACCCTCGTCGAGGGCCGGGTTGCCCAGGTCGAGTCCGGCGAAGGCGGCCTGAGCGGCGTCCGGCTCGCCGACGGTACCCACGTGGCGCTCGACGCGCTTATCGTCGCGCCCAAGTTCACCGCGCGCAGCGAGCTCGCAGAATCCCTCGGCCTCACACCGACTGAGGTCGAGATGGCCGGCGAGGTGATCGGGACGCAGATCGAGGCGAACCCGGCCGGTGCGACCAGTGTGCCCGGAGTCTGGGTCGCCGGTAACCTCGCCGCCGTTCAAGCGCAGGTCATCACGTCGGCGGCAGCTGGACTGACAGCCGGCGCGGCAATCAACGCGGATCTGGTGATGGAGGATGCCAAGCGCGCAGTCGAGGCCGGCCGCGAACATAGCGAAAGCGCCTGGGACGAGCGTTATCAGACCCATGGCAACAAGCACCACTGGAGCGGCGAACCGAACCACGCGCTCGTCACCGAAGTCGCGGACCTGACACCCGGTACCGCATTCGACGCCGGCGCGGGCGAGGGCGGCGACGCGGCGTGGCTGGCGTCGAAAGGCTGGAAGGTCACCGCGGCGGACCTGTCCAGCGTGGCGCTACAGCGCGCCCAGGAGTTAGCGCGGGGGCGTGGCCTGGACATCACCTGGCTGCACGCCGACCTTGCCCTAACCCCAATCCAGGGCACGTATGACCTAGTCACGTCGCACTACATGCACATGCCCCGTGCTGCCCGCGAGTCCGTGTATCGCAACCTCGCCGCAGCCGTGGCGCCGGGCGGCACACTACTGGTCGTCGGTCACGACCCGACCGATCTGCAAACCACCGTCCCGCGCCCCGACCTCGCCGAACTCGGCTGGACCGCGGCCGACCTGGCCGCCTCGCTCGGCGCCGGCTGGATCATCGAGGTCGCCGAGGCCCGGCCGCGCGAGGCCACCGATCCGGAGGGCCGGAAGGTCACCATCCACGACGCCATCCTGCGCGCCCGCCGCGCCGCTTCCGACGATTAGCCCGCCGCGCTTCCGACGATGAGCAGGGCAAGCGCGTCGTCGGCCAGCTCCAAGACGGTCAATCGGTCTGAAGCTGGTGCTCACCACAGCAGCGCTTAACTCTCGCTAGCGGGCGTTTGCAATAGCAAGCACTGTGGCGCACACTGGAGGAGTGGCGAACCTCCTGGGACCGAAGCACGTGGCGCAGCTTGGCGCGTACATCCGCGAGCAGCGGGAGAACGCGCAGTACTCGCTGCGGCAGCTGGCCCAGGCGGCCGGGGTGTCGAACCCCTACCTCAGCCAGATCGAGCGCGGCCTGCGCAAGCCGAGTGCCGAGATCCTGCAGCAGCTCGCGAAGGCGCTGAAAATATCCGCCGAGACGCTTTACGTGCAGGCCGGTTTGCTCGACGGCGCGCCGGAGCACTCGGAGGCGTACACGGGTGGCGCGGACGGCACGCACGGTGAGGACGCAGCCGCGTCCAGCCGAGTGATCGCCGCGATCACCGCGGACCAGGCGCTGACCCGGCGTCAGAAGCAGATCCTGCGCGAGATTTACGAGTCCTTCCGCGCGGAGACCACGGCAGCGGCCGCGGCTCCGACGTCCGCCGCTTCCGGCGAGCCGGAATGACCAACTGGGACTGACCGACCAGACCGACCGTTGCGGGGCTCGCGCCCCACGAGACCCGAGGATGACTGACATGAGTGTGAGCAACGAGATCCGCCGGACCCTTTCCGACCCCAAGCCGCTCTACGCGCTCGCCGGCGCGGGTGACTTCGCCGCCGCCAAGCTGCGTGACGCGCCGACGCTGCTGACCGAGGCGGCCGCCACGGTCACCACACTGGCCAACCGGATCGCCGCCGAGGCCCCGGAGCAGATCGCCAAGGTGCAGGCGCGCCTCGCCGAGGTCCCGAACGCGCTCGCGGTCGACCCGCGTGCGGTCGTCGGCACCCTCGACCCGCGCACCGCGCGTGAGTCGATCCTCGGCGTCGTCAGCGGCGTCGACACGCAGGCGCTGCGCGACAAGGCCCAGACCATCGCGCTGATTCAGGTCGGCCGGGTGCTCGAGGCCGCGGGCAAGGCGGTGGAGACCTACGACGGTCTGGCCGAGCGCGGCAAGACCGTGGTCGAGCGGTACCGGGGCGCCGGCGACGGTGAGGCCACGGACGTGACCGTGGTCGTCGAGCAGGTGATCGTGGAGGAGCAGGAGCCGGCCGAGCCCAAGGCGCAGACCAAGGCCGAGCCGAAGAGCGCGTCCGCGTCCGCGCCCTCTTCTTCCGCTTCCTCCTCCAACGCCGGTACCTCCCGCAGCCGGACGTCCGGCGCCGCTTCGTCGGCCAAGCCGCAGGCGTCCCAGGCGAAGAAGACCGCTGCCACCCCGCGCAAGCGCGCCACTTCGTCGAACGCGTCGAAGTCCACCAAGGCGTAGTGCGGTAACCCCATAAGTGAAGGCTGAGCAGTACGCTCGGAAGCGCGACGGAATCAAGGGCCGCGCTTCCGAGCGGCCGCGGCCACGGTCGAGGAGCCTGCCATGGGATTCGGCAACGGACTGATCACCGGCACGTTCTTCAGCGTGCTGCACCTCATCCTGCTCGCGCTGCTGATCTTCAAGATCTTCGTCTTCTTCGACGCGGCGATCCGGCCGGCGCAGGCCTATGTCGCCGCCGAGAAGCTGACCAAGGTGGCCTGGCTGCTGTTCCTCGGTATCGCCGCGGTCGTCGACCTCTTCTTCGGCGGCCCCTTCTCGATACTGACCATCCTTGGCACGGTCGCCGCGATCGTGTACATGGTCGACGTGCGCCCCGCGCTGCGCCAGTACTCCGGCGCGCGCCGCGGCCCGCAGGACGGGCCGTACGGGCCCTGGTGACCGGCGGCTTACCGCTCGCGTCAGGTTCTCAGCCGATTCTCAAGCTGCTCTAACGACCGGCTTATGGCCGCTGTGCACTATAGAAGCAACCCCCCAAGGTCGGGGCGCGGCGTAAGGCCCGCCCCGTTATCCGGGAGAGCCCGACTCCCGGAGGTGCTTCAGGCACCGTTGCTGTGGCCCCGGCGTCGCCATCCCCCGCGTGCGACGCCCGGGGCCACAGCCTTGTCTGGGGCCTTGTCCTTGGTTCGGTGCGCAGACAGCAGTCAGTCGCGCACTCCGTCGCGCGGCGCGATCGCGGACCATGCGACGGTCACCTCGCCGAGCCGCCAGCGATTCGCGCGCCCGATGATCGGCCACTGCGGCAGCAGCGAACGCACTGCCGCGATCCAGCGCTGCCGCACGCCGAGGTCACCGATCGGCGCCGCCGTCTGCCACGCGCGCTCCAGAGCTTGCAGGAATGCGTGGATGGGCTCGCCGGGCACGTTGCGGTGGATCAGTGCCTTGGGCAACCGCTCGGCGAACACGGCCGGGGACTCCAGCGAGGCTAGATGTCCGGCCAGCGTCAGGGTCAGCGGTCCGGTGCCATCCAGCGCGACCCAGGTGGCGACGCGACCGTTCTCCGAGCAGGTGCCCTCGATCAGCAGACCCCTGCTCGCCAGCCGCGCCGCAAGTGCGCGCCAGACCTCGGCCACCTCGGATTCGTCGTACTGTCGCAGCACATTGAAGGCACGGATCACGGTCGGCGCGCGGTCAACCGGCAACTCGAAACCGCCGAGCCGGAAATCAAGGCCCGCACGCACGTATCCCAGTGCCGCCGTCACCCGAGCCGGATCGATCTCCAGTCCGATTGTCTGGATTTCCGGCCGTACCACGCGTAGCCGCGCGTCCAGCTCGACGGTGGTAATCGGATAAGCGCCATATCCGAGATCGACGATCAACGGCGATTCGGCCGCCGCGCGCAGCAGTCCGCCGTGTGTGCCGACTAGCCAGCGATCGACCCGGCGCAGCCGATTGGGTGCGGTCGTGCCGCGCGTGATGGTGCCGACTGGGCGAGTGCGCTTCACTTCGCCGCCTACTCGATGCCGCCGTCTTCCGCCCGCGATCCGTGGCCGCTCATGATCCGCTGCGGTGTACCTTGTGCGGCGCGGCCTGCGCGATCGGCTTGATGACCATGAGATCGATGTCCACGTGCGCCGGCCTGGTCACCGCGAACACGACGCAGTCGGCGATGTCCTCGGCGACCAGCGGCGCGTCGACGCCTCGATACGTCGCCTCCGCGCGCTCCGCATCGCCGCCGAAGCGCACCAGTGCGAACTCGTCCGTCTTGACCATGCCAGGGGCGATCTCGGTGACTCGTACCGGCTGGCCGTTCAGCTCGAGTCGCAGCGTGTCGTTGAGCGCGTGCTGTGCATGCTTCGCGGCCGCATAGCCGGCTCCACCCTCGTACACGAGAAGCCCGGCGATCGACGTGATGTTCACCACGTGCCCACGTCCGTAACGCAGCATCGCCGGCAGCAGCGCCTTGGTCATACGCACCGAGCCGAGCACGTTCACGTCGAACATCCGCTGCCACTGCTCAAGATCTGCCTGCGCCACCGGATCGAGACCGAGCGCACCGCCCGCGTTGTTGACCAAAACCGCACACTCAGGCACCGCCTCCGCGAGCGCGGCGACGGACGCTTCATCGGTCACATCCAGCTGAAACGCGGTCGCGCCGATCTGCGCCGCCAACTTCTCCAGCCGGTCCATCCGGCGCGCGGCCGCTACCACCTGGAAGCCCTCGGCGGCCAGGCGGCGGGCCGTCGCGGCGCCGATCCCGCTGCTCGCTCCGGTGACGACGGCGACCGGGGCGGAGGGGGCGTGCACAGGCGCGGAAGCAGGAGAAGTCATGCGCCCATTCTCCGGCATCCCCCGACCGGTCTTCATAAATGACCATGTGATTCGAACGTAGCCTTGGGGACATGCGGGGAATAGCGGCGCGTCCGGGAGTGGTTGCAAGGCTTCAGCGCCACCGACACTGTGGAGGACCGAGATTGATTCCCCGGCGGATAGCCACGCTCTCGGTCCACACCTCGCCGCTACACCAACCCGGCACCGGCGACGCCGGTGGGATGAACGTGTACGTCGTCGAAGTCTCCAAGCGGCTGGCCGCGCTCGGGATCGAGGTGGAGATCTTCACTCGCGCCACCGCGGGTGACCTGCCGCCGGTCGTGGAGATGGCGCCCGGTGTCAAAGTCCGGCACATCACGGCGGGTCCGTACGAGGGGCTCTCCAAGGAAGACCTGCCCGGCCAGTTGTGCGCGTTCACCTCCGGGGTCCTGCGCGCCGAGGCGATGCACAAGCCGGGCTACTACGACCTCATCCACTCGCACTACTGGCTCTCTGGTCAGGTCGGCTGGCTCGCCACCGAACGCTGGGGCGTACCGCTCGTGCACTCGATGCACACGCTCGCGCGGGTGAAGAACGCCGCGCTGGCCGCTTCGGACACTCCCGAGCCGCAGAATCGGCTGATCGGCGAGGACCAGGTCGTCGACGCCGCAGACCGGCTGATCGCGAACACCGAGCAGGAGGCGGACCAGCTCGTCCGTCTCTATGGAGCCGATCCGAGCCGGGTAGCGGTCGTGAACCCTGGCGTGGATCTGGAGACCTTCCAGCCCGGAGACCAGGCGATCGCCCGCGCCCGCCTCGGCCTGCCGCAGCACGCCCAAGTGCTGCTTTTCGCCGGACGAATCCAGCCGCTCAAGGCCCCCGACATCCTGCTGCGCCTCGCCGCCGACCTGCAGCGCCGCGATCCCGAGCGCTACCGGGACCTCGTCGTGGTGATCGTCGGCGGGCCCAGCGGCACCGGTCTAGCGGAGCCGCATCACCTGACCAGGCTGGCTCGCCAGCTCGGCATCTCGGACCGCACTCGCTTTGTCAAGCCGGTCGGTCAGGCGGAACTGGCCGAGTGGTACCGCGCGGCCGACCTCGCGTTGGTGCCATCGTTCAGCGAATCGTTCGGATTGGTCGCAGTGGAAGCGCAGGCCTGCGGTACGCCTGTCATCGCGGCGAAGGTCGGCGGTCTTGTTACCGCAGTGAATGACGGTGAATCAGGAATCCTGGTACCGGGCCATGACCCTGCCGACTACGCGTCAGCCTGCGCATGGCTGCTGAACGATCCGGGCCGATTGGAGCACATGCGGCTTGGCGCGCGAAAGCACGCGACCGAGTTCGGCTGGGGCGCCACCGCGGACCGCATCGTCGGCGTGTACAGCGACGCGTTGGCGGAGCGCTGGGCCAGCCGTCGTCGCGTAAGCTCGATCGTGGGATGACGAACGACACCGGAATCACCAAGAAGATGGCGTCGCGCGCACAAGCCATCGCGGCGATTGAGGCCGCGCTCGCCGACGCCGAGGCAAGCTTCGAGCGCCCAGCGGATGGCCATTTCGTCGTCGCCCTTCCCGGGACGCACAAGCTGAGCACCACTTGCTCACTGCTTGTCGGTGACCACACGTTGTCCGTTAACGCATTCGTGGTGCGTGCCGCCGACGAGAACCGCGAGGCGGTCTACCGCTGGCTGCTTGAGCACAACACCCGGCTCTCCGGCATCGCCTTCGCGCTCGACCGGCTCGGCGATGTGTTCCTGGTTGGCCGGGTGCCGCTGGCCGCGGTCACCGAGGCGGAGGTGGACCGGCTGCTCGGCTCGGTGCTTGACGCCGCCGACTCGAGCTTCGACTCCCTGCTCGAACTCGGCTTCGCCGGATCGATCCGCCGCGAATGGGCGTGGCGGCTCAAGCGCGGCGAGTCGACGGCGAACCTAGCCGCTTTCGAGCGGCTGCGCCCGGACCCGGCCACCCTGAACGGCGAGAGCCCTGAGCCAACCGAACCCGAGTCCTGACCTGAGCTGATCTGACTACGCGGCGCCCGATTGCGCGCTGGTCGATTACGCCGTGGCCAACTCAGGCTGCTGACCGTCCGCGATCGCTGTCGCGGTGACCTTCGTCTGATCGGCCTCGGCCTCGGCCGATCGCGCCGCCGCGACTCGCCGCTCGACGTGCTTGCCGATTCGCAGGAAGACCAGCGCCGTCAACCCGGTCACGGCGAAACAGCCGATCCATAGCGGCGCGCCGCCGTACGCGCTGAGCACCGCGCCGCCGAC
>NZ_DATNGK010000060.1:0-44735 GCF_035605935.1 Actinocrinis sp.
GGTACTGGTCCATGTACTTGAGCGCGCGGGCCATTCCGTTGCGCCGCTTGCGTTTGCCGACGGTCTCCTTCATCCGGTCCGGGAAGTCGTACACCATCGGGTACCAGATCGCGCCGGAGTACTGCAGGAAGTGCCCGTGCAACGCGCCGAACTCCTCGATCGGCCCGGCTTCCACCGGACGCGAGTCGTTCTGGTTGTAAATGCGCACGGTGCCGTCGTCGACCGCGAGGCCGGAGTCGCCGATCGGGCCGTCGGTCGGCGAGACCAGCGCGTTGATCAGGATCCGCAGGCCGTCCAACTCGACGATCTGGTTGTTGCGGGTCTGCACGAACCGCTTGAAGCCCAGGTCCTCAAGCGCGTCACGCAGGTCGGGCACCGGGAAGTCCGGCAGCAGCACGGTCGCGTCCTTCGACATGTGCCGGCTGAGCCAGTCCGGGTCGAAGTGGTCGCGGTGCAGGTGCGAGACGTACAGGTAGTCAGCCGAGCCCACCCACTGCGGGTCGACGCCGGTGTTGTCCGGGAACGGCACCCAAGAGCCGAAGTAGGCCGGGGTGAACCAGGGGTCGCAGACGATCCGCCCGGCCGCCGTCTCCAACAGCAGGCCGGCGTGGCCGATCGAGGTGATACGCACTGGCTGGCACTCCTCGTGTCCGCTTCATCGCTTCAGGTGCGCGAGCGCGGCCCGCGCAGTTTGTCTAACCTATCCGACCGGAGGTTAACCGGCCGACAGCCCCGGCGACCTTCCGCCATCGACCGCGGAGCCGCTACGGTTTCCGCAGTTGGATCAGCTGGCTAGATGCGTACTGCGATCTTGGACTGGTTCAAAGACCGGGCTGGGGAGGACGGCGGTTCGGTGAGCGGCGCCCCGCAGGAGACGGCGCGGCGCGGCGCGGCCCCAGGACCGGCGGTCGTCAGCCCCGCGCCGATGCGGCGCGCCCGCACGGCCCGGATGGCCGAGCCGCTGCAGCCCGTTCCCATTCCGACCCCTGCGGACCTGGGCGTTCTCGTCGGTGCCCGCGCAGACGGCGATCCGGCCGAAGCGGTGGCTATCGCTCGATTGGCCGACCAGCTCGGGTACCACGAGGTCATGCTCGGCGAGGCGACCGGTCACGACGCGTTCGCCCTCGGCGCGGCGATGGGACAAGGACCGGCCGCGCTCTGCCTCGGGCCGTTGCCCGCCGGGGTGCGTGATCCGGTAACCGTCGCTCGCGGTGCCGCCTCGGTCGCTGCCCTGACCGGTCGCACGGTAGGGATCGCGCTCGCGGCCTCGACGTCCACGGTGGTGGAAGAGTGGCACGGTCGCGCGCGAGGCGTTCCCGCGACCGTGGTCGCCGAGTCGGCCTCCGTGCTGCGCGGGCCTCGCCGCGACAGCGGACTGCTGGCCGGAACGCCGGTCGACTTCGCTGGAGCACTGGTACGCACCCGCGGCTTCGTCTGCGCGTTGCCGCCCTCAAACGCGGACCTGAGCGTGCTCGCGTTCGGCGCAGAGCTGACCGAAGTGGCCGTCGCGCGAGCTGACCGGCTCATCGTCCCAATAGGTACCGTCGAGCATCTGGCTCGGCTGCGCGGACGCATTCAGTTGGCGGCCGAGCGCGCGAACAGGCAGCCCCCGAGGCTCGCGGTGTGGGTGCCCGTAGCCGTCGATCCTGAGGAGGGCACCCGGCGCGACATGCTGCGCGCGTTGATGCCCTATGTACGCGCGGCCGGCTTCGCAGGCATGTTCACCGAGGCCGGCTTCGGCGAGATCGTCCGGCTTGCCCGCTCCGGCGCGCACGTGCGCTCCGTCGTAGCCGCTGCGCCCCCGGAGATGCTTGATTCCGTCGCCGCTGTCGGCTCAGTCACCGCAGTGCAGGCAGCGTTGGGGGAGTACCGCGCCGTGGGCGTCGACGATGTGATCCTCGTACCGCACAACGCCGAGACCTTGACCGCGCTCGCCGCTACCTGAACGCGATAAATCTGTCTCACTCAACGGGACAGGCGACGGTTGCTTGTCCAGTTGAACGGGACAGGGTTGCGCTTGGTTCAGTCCTCGTTCGGCGGCCATGGGGCCATGGGTATCTCCGTTCCTGGCGAGCCACCGGCCGGCCGCGAGCCGTTCGTTGCCCCGTGGCCATTGTCCTGACGGGGAATCCGGAACTGCCGCGAATAAGGACGATGACTGCGCGGCTCATGGGGTGAGTACGGCTGCGGCGGGTACGCGTCCTGACCATCGCCTCCGCCGACTGTGGCCATCTGGTTCTGCCGGGCACGGACCGCCCTTCGCTCGGATCGGCGAACGGTAAGCAAGGTGAGCACGAGTACGAGTGCGAAGGAACCCCCGGCGCCGACGGCGATGATGAGGCCGGTGGCCGCTCCGTCGGACAGGGCTTGGATCTGAGGGCCAATCGCAAGCATCAATGCCCCTTACTTAGCGTGCGTGTTCGCTGACGCGAGCCGTACAGGGATGGTGCCCACGCGCCCGCGCCGCACACGTGTAGCCCGTTGGCTCTACCCAGAGCGCGCAGCGCGGTCGGCGGGGTTACTTTCGCCGTAGGTGGACTAGTTCTCCCGTTCGTTCCCTGCCCGAAGGAGGCCGGCGGCCATGGCTGAGACTCCGCGTTCAGTTAGCGGCAATGCGCACCCGCGTACCTCGGCGGTGCTGATGGTCAGTCCGGATCCGGTGCAGCGCGACGAACTCGTGGAGGCGCTGCGGCGGCACCTCGGCGGCAGTTCCCGGGTGATCGGCGCCGGGAGCGTGCGTGAGGCGTCCGAGGTGCTGACGTATCTGACCGTCGAGGGCACCGCGGTCTCGCTGGTCATCTGTTCGCACCGGCTGCCGGACGGCTCCGGGGTCGCGCTGTTCGGTCACGTCGGGATAGCCTCCCCGGCCACCAGGCGAGTGCTGCTGACCACGATGGACCAGGCCGATGCGGCGCTCCAGGCGATCAACCAGTCGCAGGTGGACCGGTACCTCGTGTTGCCCGCCGAGCCGCTGGAGGACCGGCTGCTGCCGATCGTGGACGACCTGCTGACCGACTGGTTCGCCCAGCACGCGGCGGCCCAGGTCGGGGTGACGGTGCTCGGACATCGGTTCGCGCCGAAGTCGTACCTGGTCAAGGACTATCTCGCGCGCAGCCTCGTGCCATTCACCTGGTTCGACCTGTCCGACGATCCGGAGGCGCACGCGCTGGCCCGCGATCTGAATCTGCCGAATCCCGCGCCCACGACAGTGCTCTTCGATGACGGCCGGGCGCTCTACGACCCGACCGTCGCGGAACTGGCGGCGGCGCTCGGCCTGACACAGGAGGCGACGCGTGACCGCTACGACCTGGTGGTCGTCGGCGGCGGTCCGGCGGGTCTCGCAGCTGCCGTATACGGAGCCTGCGAAGGCATGTCCGTGGTCGTGGTCGAGGACGACTGCCCCGGCGGCCAGGCCGGGATCACCACGCGCGTGGACAACTACCTCGGTTTCCCAGCCGGCTTGAGCGGCGCCGACTTCGCGCACCGGGCGCTGGCGCAGGCCAAGCGGCTCGGCGTGGAGTGGTGCAGCGCAAAGGTAGCCACGACTTTGTTGCCGCTCAAGGGCGCGCACCGGGTGATGCTCGACAACGGGACGACCGTCGTCGGCCGGGCGGTCCTGATCGCGACCGGGATGACCTGGCGGAAGCTCGACGTGCCCGGAGCGGAGGAACTGGTCAACGCAGGGGTCTACTACGGTGCCTCGGCCGCTGAAGCGAAGGCGGCGGCGGACGAGGACGTGATCGTGGTCGGAGATGGCGACACCGCCGCGGCCGCCGCGCTCGGCTTCGCCGAGCATGCCCGCTCGGTCACGCTGGTGGTGCGCGAACCGAACCTCGCGCAAGCACCGCTCTCGGAGAAGCACGCGATGGCTATCGAAAGCCACAAGCGGATCACCGTCCGCTGCGGCGCCGAGGTCGGCGAGGTGCGCGGCTACGGCAGGCTGGAGAAGGCGGTGTTGCTCGACCTGCACACCGGCGGGGTCGAGGTGCTCCCGGCGAGCAGCCTGTACGTGCTGATCGGCATGGTCCCTTTCTCAGAGTGGGTACGGGACATCGTGGCGCTCGACGAGTTCGGCTTCGTGCTGACCGACACCGAGGTGGCGTTGCGCCCCGAGTTGCTGCCGATGTCCTGGCCGCTCGACCGCCCGCCACTGCTCACCGAGACCTCGATCCCGGGCGTCTTCGCGGCCGGTGATGTGCGCGCGGGCTCGATCAAACGCATTGGCTCCGCGGTCGGGCAGGGTGCGGTCGCGGTCGCCGCGATCAGCCAGTATCTTGACTCGCTCGCTGAGGTTGACGGGGACTCGATCGAAGAGGGCTCATTTGAAGAGGATTGACAGAGCGCGACCGGAAGGGGTCTGTCAGGCCCCGCAGGGAGAGGCGGATCCGCGGGCCGCGCCGGCGAAGTCGGGCAGCGGGCGCGGGTCGCCGATCGGCGCGTAACGACCATCGACTCGCTCATAAGTCCAGCCGGGTCCGGTGGCGATGAGCTGATCGATCGCGGCGATCAGGCGGTCCACGTCGGCGGTCGTCGAGCCGACGCCGAAGGAGGCGCGGATAGCTCCGTCCTTGTGGGCACCGAGGCGGGCGAGCAGCGGGTGGGCGCAGAAGCGGCCGTCACGCACGCCGATCGCATGCTCGGCGGAGAGGTACGCCGCGACGAAGCCCGCGTCGAATCCGGCCACCGTGAACGCGACCACGCCGATCGCGTCAGTGGAGTCGGCAAAGATACGCAGGACGCTGATTTCGGTATGCCGGGTCAGTCCGCTGATGAGCCGGCCGCGCAGGGTTTCCTCGTGGGCTGACAGACTCGACTCGCCTTGCGCGGCAAGGGTTTCGCAGGCCTTCGCCAGCGCAGCGGCGCCAAGGACGTTCGGCGTGCCCGCCTCGTGCCGGGCGGGCGCCGCGGCCCACTCGGTCGACTCACCGGTGACCTCGCGAACCGCGCCGCCGCCAGCCAGGTACGCCGGCGCGGCGTCGAGCCAGTCGCGGCGGCCGACCAGTGCGCCCGCTCCGTAAGGCGCGTAGAGCTTGTGGCCCGAGAAAGCGATGTAGTCGACACCTGATTCACGCAGCGAGATGCGGCGGTGCGGGGCGAGTTGCGCCGCGTCGACCACGACGCGTGCACCGTGGCGGTGCGCGATGCGGGCGATCCGCTTGATCGGGAGCAGTTCGCCGGTCACGTTGGACGCGCCGGTAACCGCGACCAGCGCGGTAGGGGTCGCGGCGAGCGCGGCGTCGAGGTCGCTGAGCGTTTCCCGGATCGTCGGCGCGGCTTCCAGGACCACGTGTCCGCGCCGCTGCCAGGTCACCAGGTTCGCGTGGTGCTCGATGTCGAGGTAGAGCACTGATCCGCCCTGCGCACCGCTGCCCGCCGGCACCGCGCCGGCCAGCAGGTTCAGCGCGTCGGTGGTGTTGCGCACGAAAACCACGACGTCATCGGGCCGTGCGTCGACGAAGCGGCCAACACAGGCCCGCGCGTTCTCCAGCACCGCGGTCGAGACCTGCGACGCGTAGCCCGCGCCGCGATGCACCGACGCGTAATACGGCAGCACGGTGGCGATGTGCTCGGCGACGTCGGTAAGCGCGGGAGCGGAGGCTGCGTAGTCGAGGTTGGCGTACGGCCGCGTGCCGCCGGTCACGATCGGGACGGGGAGATCGGCGCCGACGACGCGGCGCAGCGGGCGCGCGGCAGCGGTGACTTCGGCGGTGGCCTGATATGTGGCGGTCGGCATGACGGCTCGTCCCCTTACGGGTCCGGGGACCCGCGGGGCAAGCCTCAGCGGCTTTACCTGCGCAACGGATCCGCGCTTGCCACGCGACTCCCGCGCGGCCCGGTCTCCATCCGGGGCACCCCATCGCGGTGGAAGGGTTGCCGGCCAGCAAGCCGGGGCTTAGCGCTGGCACTCATGACCTTGATCCGGAGATTAGCACGGGAGCGCGCGGAAGCGGCAAATCCGTTTCGGGGAGTGGGACGTTAGAGACCGAGGGCTTCGAGCGGAGCGCCGACGACGGAGGCGTCACCCTCCACCGCGACCACCAGGTCCGCCGGACGCAGCGCCGCCCGCACTGCCGCGTTGGCCTCGTCCAGCGTCACCTCCAGCAGCCGTGCGTGTTCGGTGGTCACATAGTCCTCGGGCAGCCCGTGCCGCACCATCTCGACCAGCCGCGAGCCGACCGCACCAGCGGTCTGCAAGCCGATCGGCGTGGCACCGGTCAAGTACGCGCGGGTCTTCTCCAGCTCCACGCTCGTCGCGCCGCCGTCGATGAATTCATCGATGACCCGAAGCGTGTCGGCGACGGCATCGGCGGTCGCATCCGTGCGCACCTCGGCCGAGAACGAGAACAGGCCCACCGGACGGCCGAAGTCGAAGCCCGCGTGCGCGCCGTACGTGTACCCCTTCACCTCGCGCAGTTCGTGGTTGATACGCGAGGTGAACGTGCCGCCGAGGATCGTCGCGGTGAGCCGCAGCGCCACGACGTCGATGCCGTGCTGCGCCGCCTCGGCCCGCGTGACGGTCGGGTGACCGATGCGCAGGGTGGATTGCACGGCGCCCGGCCGATCGGCGATTGTCAGCCGCTGCGGACTCGGCAGCGCGGCCGGGGCCGGGGGCCGGGAAGCGGTGGACGCTGGGAAGTCGCCGAAGATGGTCCGGCCGAGCGCTTCCACGTCGAGCCGGTCTAGGTCACCCGCGATCAGCAGCGTCCCGGCATGCCGCAGCCAGGTCGCGTGGAAGGCGCGCACGGCCTCCGCATTGAGCGCGGCTACCGACTCGGGGTCGCCACCGGTCAGCCGGCCGAAGCGGGCGTCGGCACCGTACAGCGCCGACCGCAGCGCCAGCTGCGCGCGCGGACCCGGCCGCGCGAAGGACTCGCGCTTGGCCGCCACCAGGTCCGACAGGTATCGCTCGACGTCAACGTCCGTGAACGCCGGCGTGCGCACCGCCTCGGCCAGCAGGTCCGCTCCAGCCGCGGCCTCGCGGATCGGCAGATCGAGTGAAATCCGCGCGGTCTCCCAGCCGGTGTCCACCGACCAGCTGCCGCCCAGCGATTCCACCGCGGTGCCGAAGTCGTCAGCGCTGCGCTTCTGCGTGCCCTCGTCGAGCAATCCCGCGGTCGCCTTGGCCAGCCCGTCGAGGCCGGCCGGGTCGGATAACGCGCCGCCGTCGAGCAGCACCGACAGCCACGCGATCGGCTGGCCCGGCAGGTGTGCGGCGACGATACGTCCCCCGCCGACAGGCACGGTACGGACTTCGGGGAAGACATACGGACGCGGGGGGACACTGCCTGGACGCGCGGCGAGCGAGGCGGCGGCGCCGAAGCTTGCAGAGGTCTCAGTCACAGCTCTCAGGCCTCCGCGCTCTCGTCGTTGCGTTCTGCCGTGGGTGTGTATGCGAGCGTGATCCGGTTGTCCGGTGCGAACACCCGCACGGCCGCCTCCTGAACCTGAGCCGCGTCCACCTCAAGCAGCTCAGGGAGCCGATCGGCGACCTTCAGCGCGTCATCGAACAGCGTGGCGTGCTTGCCGAGCTGATCGGCCCGCGAGCCGACCGTCGCGAGCTCACGCGACCAGTCCGCGGCAAGCATCGAGCGCGCTCTGCTCAGCTCCTCCTCGCTGACGCCATCGGCCGCGACCTGCTCGCAGACCTCGAAGAACGCCGCCTCCAGCTGAGGCAGCGTCACTCCGTCGCGCGGCGTGGCCATCCCGGTGATCATCGAGGCGTGCCAGGCGCGCTGCCAAGTGCCGAGATAGCCTCCCTCGGCCTGAGCCAGCCGCCGCTCGGTAACCAACTCGCGAAACAGCCGGCTGCCGCGGCCCCGGCCGAGCACCACGCTCAGCACGTCATCGGCCGCCGAGCCCGGCTCGGCGAAGCGGGCGGAGCGAAACGCGAAGAACACTCGCGGCAGTGGGACCGGCTCCTCGAGTTCGACCCGCTCGGCCTTGCCCAGCACGTCCGCCAGTTCCTCGACCGGCGGCAGCTGCGGCCGCGGCCGCGGGCTCAGCGCGCCGAAGTACCGTTCGGTCAGTTCGCGCACCTCTTCGGCCGTGGTGTCGCCGACGACCGTGAGCACTGCGTTGTCGGGGGAGTAGTAGGACTCGTAGAAGGCGGTGAAGTCGGACAACTGCGCACTGTCCAGCTCAGCCATCGAGCCGATCGTCGAGTGGTGGTACGGATGTCCCTCGGGGTAGGCAAGCTCGCCGAGCACCTCGTGCCAGCGACCGTAGGGCACATTGTCGTACCGCTGTCGGCGCTCGTTCTTGACCACCTCGCGCTGGTTGTCCAGGGTCTCCTGGGTCAGCGCCAGCGCGCCCATCCGGTCTGCCTCAAGCCACAGCACGGTGGCCAGCGCCGCGGACGGCACGGTCTGGAAGTAGTTGGTGCGGTCCGAACTGGTGGTGGCGTTGATCGCGGCCCCGCCGACCTCCTGCAGCACGCCGAAATGCTCGCCCTTGCCGACCTGCGCCGAGCCCTCGAACATCAGGTGCTCGAAGAGGTGCGCGAAGCCGTGCTTGCCGGGCGGCTCATGCCGGGAGCCCACGTTGTACCAGAGGTTCACCGCGACGATCGGCGCCGAATGGTCCGGGGCCACGACCACTCGCAGCCCGTTGCCGAGGGAGAACTGCTCGACCGGCCAAGCGAACCCGCCGGCGGCTGCCTGGGCCGTGCCGTCGCTCGTCGCGGTCGCGCCGGCGGTGGTCATGTGCGCCGAGTTCGCCACCCGGGCCCCCAATCCAAGGTCGCTGAAGTCTGCTTGGGCCGTTTTAGGTCAGCATAAGGGGCGAGGCGAGGCCAACGGCGTTGGTATGGGCATCATCAGACGCGGGCACCGAAGCCCGGGCGAGTGCGAAGAGAGCGGTGAGGCTCCATGGGCCACGGAGGCACGGCGCGGGTCGAGCGCTTGCAGCGGGTACGGCGCGAGCGCCGCGCCGCGGAGGAATGGCGGCGTACCAGGCTGCTGCCGACGTGGGTCGAGTGGTTCTTCGTCGCCGGCGCTTTGGTGCTGATCCCGTGGACCGTGTTCCTGTTCACTACCACCGAGCCCGGCGTGATCAGCAAACACTCCCGGCTGGTCTGGGGCGGTTTCGACTGCTTCCTGGTGATCGGCTTCGCGCTGACCGCCTACCGGGTCGCCAGGCGCTCCCCGCGCGGCGCGATCACGGCCACGGCGACCGGGACGATGCTGTTCATCGACGCCTGGTTCGACGTGCTCACCTCGCGCCGCGCCAGCGAGCAGCTGATCGCGGTGCTGTTCGCGCTCTTCGCGGAGATTCCGTGCGGAATGATCTGCTTCTACGTCGCGCGCCGGATCATCGGCCTGTTCGAAGCCTCGATCCCGGTGCTGCGAGAGGCCGGATTCCGGCTGTCCGGCGGGCGACTTACGCCGCCGCCCGCCGATGCCGCCGTTCCGGCCGTACCGGGTGAACTGTCAGAACGCTGACTTAGCGGACCAGTGCGCGAGCAGCGAGAGGTCGCCGAGCACTTCCAGCTGCGGGTCGCCCACCTTGCGCCGGCCGTAAATGAACAGCGCCAAGTCCTGCGCCTTGCCGCGAATCGCGGCCGCGCCCTTGACGTGCGCGTGCGACCAGCGGAAGCCCTCGGGCTCCAGGGTGATCAGCCACTCGCCGGGCAGCTCGTCGCCGTCCAGGTCGGTGGCGTGCAGGTGGATCGTCTCGCCGTCGCCGTGCAGCTCGCGCACCTTCGGCTGGAAGAAGGCGGCGAACGGCAGCAGGTCGAGTAGTTCGTCGACCGCGTCCACGGCCACCGCCTGCTCGATCTGGCTCGCCACGCCTGCCGCGGCCTCGGCGTCTGTCCGGTGGATCGTGGTCTCATGCAGCATCCGGCGGATCCAGAAGCTCACGTGCTTGTCGGCGGCCCACGAGTACATCGGGGCGTCCGGGTCGGCGGCGCGCAGCGCGGCGACCAGGGCGGCGCCGTTCTGGGCGAACCAGGCGGGGACCGCGGACCAGTCCTGCGGCATCCCGGAGGTCATGGGGCGCCGATCGATGCGCTCCGGGGCCAACTTCTCGACCATCGTGCGCACCCACAGGTGGATCAGCCCGACGTGGTCGATGAGGTCGGAGAGCGTCCAGTCCCCGCAACCTGGCACGGGGGCGGACGGTGAGGTGTCGGCGACTAACTCAGCAAGGCGGCGGATCTCGCCGTCGAGCAGGTCTATCGCGGTCTCGTGGCGGACGGTCCGACGGCGGGGCGACGGGGCGAGGGTGGGCACCGGAGGCTCCTTTTGGATCGTTCGTGCTCGGGGTCACGCGGGTACGACGACGCCCTCGCACGGCGTCATCGACGGTTTTGCTCCCTGGGCCCCGGCAGGGGCGTTCGGTAGCGCGAAAGGGTGGTAAGGCTGTTTGTCCCCTGAGTCGGGGGCGCGCATGCCTTCCGAGCGGTATTCCTTAAAGCTTGAGGCCAACGACCGCTGAACGCCACGTGACATCCGTCTCGTAGCTGCGCATGGCCCACTGCGGCAACAGCGCTAAGACACCCCGCGTGGCCGGTGTGTTCCCGCCCGCATCTCCCCTAGGGTGGATAGGCGGTTCAGGTGATCTTCAGTTTTGCTGCGCGGTAGCCGTCGCCGCGATACGTTCCGATCAGGCGTGAGCTAAGGAGGCTTCCGAGTGGGATGGGGCCTGATGGCTGCGCTGGTGGCTTCGCTGTGTTACGGCGTCGCCTCGGTGCTTCAGGCAGTCGGAGCGCGGCGGGTGGAGCGTACCGAGCAGATCGATCACCGACTGCTGGTGCGCGTACTCAGTTCGCTGCCTTTCCTCGCAGGCACGGGTCTTGACGCGATCGGGCTCTGCTTCAACCTATTCGCCCTACGCCACTTGACCTTGTTCACCGTGCAGGCGCTAGTGAACACGAACCTTGCGGTAACGGCCGTGACTGCGGTTCTGCTCCTGCGCGCGAGCATGATCCGTCGGGACAAGCTCGCGGTCACCAGTGTCATCTTCGGACTCGTTCTGCTCTGCCTCGCCGCGGGGCCGGAGGGCAGCGGCACCTTCGACACCGGGGCCCGCTACGGACTGCTGGTCGCCTCGGCGGCCCTCGCGACGGTCGCGATCATGGTCGCGAACGTGTTCAAGCAGGTGCACCCGGCAGTGCTCGGCGCGCTGGCCGGCTTCCTGTTCGGCATCTTCGGAATCTCGGTGCGGGTGATACCGTCGCTGGCCGTCGAGCGGCTGGTCGCGGATCCGGCGGCCTACGCGGCGATCATCGCCTCGGTGACCGGCTTCATGTTCTTCGCGGGCGCACTGCAGCGTGGCTCGGTCACCGCGACGACGGCCGCGCTGGTGGTCGGCGAGACGACGATCCCCGCCCTGGTCGGCCTCATCGCGCTCGGCGATACGACGCGCCACGGCTTCGCCCCGCTCGGCATCGTCGGGTTCCTGCTGGCGGTCGGCGGCGCGCTGTTGCTGTCGCGGTACGGCGAACTCGTCGACGCCAAGCCCGCGGATCAGCACGCCGAGTGCGTGGTCGATCGGCCCGAGAGCAGCACGCCGGCCAAGCCGCTCGGCAGCTGATCCGGCGTCAGCCGCGCTGACTCGAAGCGGATTCGGATTCGTCGTGCGCCATCTCGGCCTCGGTCTCGGCGTCCTTCTTCTTTTGCCGGCGCCGGTTCCACAGCACGAGCCCGACGATCAGGACCAGTGCCGCGCCGAAAAGCGCGTAGCTGACCACGTTGGTGTAGTGCTCGATGCGTTGCCAGGCCGTGCCGGCGAGGTAGCCGATCAGGATGAACGCGGTTGCCCAGGTGACGCCGCCGAGTGCGTTCCAAAGCAGGAAGCTTCGGTACCGCATCTTCGCCGTACCGCACAGGCTCGGCACCAGCGCGCGTAGTACCGCAGTCCAGCGACCAATGAACACCGCGCGGCCGCCGAGCCGGTTGATCAGGTCCTTGCCCTGCCTGATGTGCGCGGGCTTAACGAACCGCTTCGGCGCCTTGTCGAGTAGTGCGTCGCCCCACTTCTTGCCGACCTCGTACCCGACCGAATCGCCCAGGATCGCTCCTGCGATCGCGGCAAGGAACACGGCGTACAGCGGGATCTTGTGCTCGTACGCGAGGAACCCGCCGACGACGACCGCGGTCTCGCCGGGCAGGATGAAGCCGAGGAAGATCGAAGCCTCAAGGCCCGGCAGCAGGAACACCAGACCCAGGGCCACCCACGGATTGAGCTTCAGCAGCTGGTCGACGATCCAGGTGACCATCCGTCAGTCCCCCAGGTGCGCCAGCAGAGCGTCGTGCAGCAGGCCGTTGGAGGTGCAGGCCGAGCCCGCGGCGGGGGAGGGGTCGCCGTCGGTGGAGGTGAACAGGCCGCCCGCCTCCGAGACGATTACCGCGACCGCGGCCATGTCCCAGAGCGAGACTTCGGGCTCGGCGGCCAGGTCCACGCTGCCCTCGGCCACCATCATGTGCGACCAGAAGTCCCCGTAGGCGCGGGTGCGCCAACAGGCTCGGGAGAGGGTCAGGAAACCGTCGAGCTTGCCGTCTTCCTCCCACGAGATGATCGAGGAGTAGGCGAAGGAGGCGTCTTCGAGGGCCTTGACCTTCGAGACCGCCAGCCGAGTCGCCGAGGACAGCGAGCGCCCGGAGTATGCCCCGCCGTCCTTCGACGCCCACCAGCGCCGGCCGAGCGCGGGCGCGGAGACCACGCCGACCACGGGGGTTGGACCCTCCATGAGCGCGATCAGCGTCGCCCAGACCGGAACGCCGCGCACGTAGTTCTTGGTCCCGTCGATCGGGTCGATCACCCAGCGCCGCCGGGTGGAGCCGCTGTTGCCCGGGGTGTCCCCGTACTCCTCGCCGATCACCGCGTCGCGCGGGCGCGAGCGGCTCAGCGTGGTGCGCAGCAGCTCCTCGGTGGCCTTGTCCGCGTCGCTGACCGGGGTGAGGTCCGGTTTGGTCTCCACCTTCAGATCCAGCGCCTTGAAGCGCTGCATGGTCAGCGAGTCGGCCTGGTCCGCCAGGACGTGCGCCAGCCGCAAGTCGTCGTCATAGCCCGTCACGCCCCCAACCTATCGTTTCGGCGGCGTCAGGGGCTGAATCGCGGCGCCTGACTCTCGGGCGCGCTCTCGATAACGGCACACGCTCAGTAACACGGGAGGAGTGCTCGGCATTGACGGGGGTACTCGGACCGGGGACACTTGAACCGAACGTTCGGTCGGGAGGTGTGGCAGGTGTCCGTCGTCGAAGCCGGATCGGTAACCCCAGACGCGCGATCGGTCGATCCGCAGGCAGGATTCGACGCGTTGCTCGCCGCTGACGAGCGAGTCGAGCCGCGCGACTGGATGCCCGACGCCTATCGCGCCTCGCTCATCCGGCAGATCGCCCAGCACGCGCACTCCGAGATCATCGGCATGCAGCCAGAGGGCAACTGGCTCACTCGCGCGCCGTCCTTGCGGCGCAAGGCGATTTTGCTCGCGAAGGTGCAGGATGAAGCCGGCCACGGGCTGTACCTTTACGCCGCTGCCGAAACGCTCGGCGTGTCACGCGAGGAACTGCTCGACGCGCTGCACACCGGCCGCCAGCGCTACTCGTCGATCTTCAACTACCCGACGCTGACTTGGGCCGATGTCGGCGCGATCGGCTGGCTCGTGGACGGCGCCGCGATCGTCAACCAGATCCCGCTGACCCGCTGCTCGTATGGTCCGTACGCGCGGGCGATGGTGCGCATCTGCAAGGAGGAGTCGTTCCATCAGCGTCAGGGCTATGAATCGCTGTACGCCCTGGCGCACGGCACCGCGCAGCAGCGCGCTATGGCGCAGGACGCGGTGGATCGCTGGTGGTGGCCTTCGCTGATGATGTTCGGGCCGCCGGACAGTGCCTCGGCGCACACCGCGCGTTCCACGCACTGGAAGATCAAGCGGCACACCAACGACGAGCTGCGGCAGCGCTTCGTGGACATCACCGTCCCGCAGGCCGAGGTGCTCGGGCTCACCCTTCCGGACGCCCAGTTGACGTGGAATCCTGAAAGCGGGCACTACGACTACGGACCGATTGACTGGTCCGAGTTCGAGGCCGTACTCGCCGGCAATGGCCCGTGCAACCGGCAGCGGATCGCCCGCAAGGTCGCCGCCCACGAGGACGGCGCCTGGGTTCGCGCCGCCGCGGCCGCGTACGCGCAGAAGCATGGAGCCAGCTTATGAACAGCCCGACTGCGTCCGGGCCGAGCGCACCTGGCGAAATAGCCAGCATGGTGTGGGAGGTGTTCGTGCGCCCGCGCCGTGGCCTCTCGCATCAGCATGTCGGCTCGGTGCACGCCGCGGACGCCGAGCTCGCATTGCGCCGCGCCCGCGATCTGTACACCCGCCGCGGCGAAGGCGTCTCGATCTGGGTGGTGCCGGGCGGTGCCATCAGTGCTTCGTGCCCTGATGAGAAGGACCCTTATTTCGCACCCGCCGCAGACAAGGCGTACCGGCACCCGACCTTCTACCAGCTGCCGGAGGGGGTGAAGAACCTGTGACCGAGACGCGTGCCACAGAAACAGGCGTCACCGTGCGGCCGGTGGAGAAGCCGGTTGAGGAATACGCGTTGCGGCTCGGCGATGACGCGCTGCTGCTATCGCACCGACTGTCCGAGTGGCTGACCCGCGCGCCGGACCTGGAGGAAGAGGTCGCACTCGCCAACATCGCCCTCGACCTGCTCGGCCAGGCACGCTACCTGCTCTCCCTCGCCGGTCAATCCACCGCGCAGGACGAGGACGTGCTGGCCTTCCGCCGCTCTGACCGCGAGTACCGCAACGCACTGATCGTCGAGCTGCCGAACGGCGATTTCGCGCACACAATCCTCAGGCTGCTGTTCTTCTCCACCTATCAACGCGCGCTCTATCGGGCGCTCGCGCACAGCGCGGACGCGAGCCTGGCCGCCTTCGCTGGCAAGGCGCTCAGCGAGGTCGAGTACCACGTCGAATACGCGGCCGGCTGGGCCGTGCGGCTCGGCGACGGCACGGAAGAGAGCCACGACCGCGCAGCCGCCGCTGTCGCAGAGCTCTGGCCGTACACCGCGGAACTGTTCGCCGCCGACGACCTTGTCAATGCTCTGGCTAACGAAGGAATCGCCGCCGACCCCGCGGTGTTGCACGCGGAATGGAGCGAGCAGATCGAGGCGGTCCTCGCGCAGGCCACCCTCGGCGTCGAGCCGACCGGCACATGGCGGCCGGGCGGCGGCCGCAGCGGCCTGCACACCGAAGCGCTCAGCTATCTGCTCGCCGAGATGCAATCGGTGCACCGCGCGCACCCCGGCGCCGCCTGGTGACCGCAATGCACGGACAGACAGCTTTGCTTAGCGCGCGAGACCTCGTGTCTTCAGTCCCCGATCCAGAGATGCCGTACATCACGCTCGGCGACCTCGGGGTCGTCGGCGCGGTACGCATCGACGAGGATGCGCGAGCGGTGCACGTGGAGCTGACGCCGACATACCTTGGTTGCCCCGCGACGGAGGTCATCCAGCAGGACGTGAAGGCCGCGCTGCTTGACGCCGGGTGGCGTTCAGTGGCGATTGAGCTGCGCTTCGATCCGCCGTGGACCCCCGAGCGCATCACGCGGCAGGGCCGCGCAAAGCTCGCGGCAGAAGGCATCGCGCCGCCGACGGGCCGCGCCGGATCGAAGGGGACTGACTCGGCTCCGGTGTTCGTCACCCTCGGCCGCCCGCCCGCCGAAGTACGCTGCCCGCATTGTGGCGCCGCGCAGACCGACCTGCTCAGCGCGTTCGGACCCGCGCCCTGCCAGGAACTGCGCCGCTGTGCCGCCTGTCGCGAGCCCTTCCCGGCGATCAAGCGGACCCGATGAGGCAGCGCCCATGACCGTTCAGTTTCACCAGCTCACCGTCGAGGCGGTCGAGCCGCTGACCGAGGACGCGGTCCGCATCGTGCTCGCCGTGCCCGAACCGCTACGCGAGGCTTATCGCTATACCGCCGGCCAGCACCTCACCATCCGCTACAGCGCTCCGGGTACCGGCGAGCAGTTGCGCCGCTCCTACTCGATCTGCGCGCCTCCGCCGCTCGACGGCCCGCCCTCCCGCCTCGCCGTCGCGGTCAAGCGGCACGGTCCCGGCGGTTTCGCCGACTACGCGGTCCGCAAGCTGGCGCCGGGCGAAGTGCTCGACGTGCTCACTCCGGTCGGCGGCTTCCACGCGCACCCGGGCGAGCTGCAAGCCGGCCGGGTGCGGGTGATCGCGATCGCGGCAGGCAGCGGCATCACCCCGGTTCTCGCCATCCTCCAGGACGCGCTGCGTACGAACCCTGAAAGCACCGCGGCTTTGCTCTACGGCAACCGCACCAGCGCCGACGTGATGTTCCTCGACGAACTGGCCGACCTCAAGGACCGCTACGGGCCACGCTTCGAGGTGCTGCACATACTCTCCCGCGAGGATCACGGTTCGCCGCTGCTCACCGGCCGCATCGACCGGGAGAAGCTGCCGTTGCTGCTCGACGCGATCGCGGCGGCGCCCGATGACGCCTACTACCTGTGCGGGCCCATCGGCATGGTGGAGGACTGCCGCCGGGTGCTGGAAGAGCGCGGCGCGACGCATGTCAGGTTCGAGCTCTTCGATACCGGAGGGGTCAAGAAACAGAAACCTGCGACGCAGGACAAGACCGCGGTGGCCGGAACCGGAACGGGCACGCGGATCACCGTGACGCTGGGCGGCCGCACCACACGCTGCGAGCTGCGTCCAGAGGACGACAGCCTGCTCGCCGCGGTCATGCGCGACCGGCCAGATGTGCCTTATGCGTGCACTGACGGCGTCTGCGGCACCTGCCGCGCGAAGCTGGTATCCGGCACCGCGCAGATGGCCCGCGACTACGCCCTCGAACCCGACGAGAAGATCGGCGGCTTTGTGCTCACCTGCCAGTCGCTGCCCACCTCGGACGAGGTCGCACTCGACTTCGACGCCTGACGCCGGACCTGAAGCTGGCGCTGCGGCGACAGCTGGCCCTGTGGAAATGGCTGGCGCCGCGGGAGGGGCTGCGGCGTCCGCTGCGGCAAAGGCGGTAAGGACGGCGACTGCGGCAGCGCGGCGCGCTGCGACTCGCCGGAGGAAAGCACCTTGCGCGCACTCGCCTGCGCGGCTGCCCTCGCCGCGACCGCATACTCCTGACGTTTGAAGCCGGCATACACGTCGCTCTGCTCCTCGAACGCGTCGAATCGGATGCGTTCCGAGGGCACGTCCATATCCAGCAGCCGCTTCAGCGTCGCCCGCATCATTTCAGCCGAACCCGAGACGAAGACGTCGTGCTCGGTCCAGTTGAAGCGATCGGCGCCGTGCCTGGCCAGCACATCCGGTAGCAGCCCTCGCTCGCCGGAGTGCCAGGCATCGTGTGAAACACAGGGCACGATGGTCAGCCACGGCGCGTGGACGCGCAGCGCCTCCAGTGCGTCGAGGGCGTACAAGTCCGCGGTTTTGCGTGCGCCGTAGTAGACGGTGACTCGCCGGTTGGTGTTCCAGCGCGTCATGTCCTCGACGATCGCCATGATCGGTGCGATACCGGTGCCGCCGCCGACCAGAAGCACGTCCCGGTTCGAGAGCGAGTTGCCCACCAACGAGCCGACCGCCGGGCCGAGCCGCACCGTGTCGCCAAGCCGAGTGTGGTGCACCAGCGCCGTGGAAACCCAGCCGCCGTCGACCGCGCGCACCTGGAAGGTCAGCAGGCCGTCCGCGCGAGGCGCGTTCGCGATCGAGTACGGGCGCCAGACCCGTGGCCAGCGCAGCGTTTCGATCGCCGCGGCCTGACCCGGACGAAACGGGTACGGATGGTCGGTCTGCAACGTCAGCAGCGCCACCGAGGGGCTGGGTCGGTGATGCGCGACGACCCGGCCGCTCCAGAACGCCGGGATGATCTTCGCGGAGTCTTGCGCGGCGGCGATCATCGTCTGCGACACGAATTCGAAGGCTGACAGCCACGCCGCATCCATCTGCGGCGTCCAGCCCGCGCCGCCGAAGTGCCGCATGGCCGCGATGAAGCAACGGGTCACCGCATCATAGTCCTGAGACCGGACGCCGAACTTCCGATGATCGCGGCCGAGCTGCCGCAGATACTCGATCAGACTCTGCGGCTCCTGCGCCTGGTGCACGATCCGGGCCACGGCAGCCATCAGCCGATCGCGCTGGTCGTCCATCATCGGCGGGAACATGTCGCGCAGCGCGGGGTTCTCGAGGAAGAGCAGCGCGTAGAAGTGGCCGGCGAGCTGGTCGGTCCGGTCTTCCACCAGCGCGAAGGACTCCTGGATCAGCCGTGGATCGAATGACATGCCGGCGGTCCTTCTCACAGGGGACAGGGACCCGCGGCCGCGGACGACCGGCGGAGCCTTTACGCTATGCCATGGGAAGGTCACTCAAGGTAGAAGTCCGGTAGAAGTCCGCCGGTTCAGCGAAGCCATCGAATAAGAGCTCGATTATCCGTGCCAGGGGCATCCGGCCGGACCTCACCCACCCGCGCCGCGCTCGGTGAGCGCGATGAGCAGCCGCCGAACCGAGTCCACCCGCGCTTCGGCGCCCGCGAGCTCACCCGAGCCAGGCGGCAACCCGGTCAGCCACTCGTCGAGCGCGCAATCCGGCGCGTCGGCCGCGTGGGTGCAACCGCGCGGGCACTCGGCGATCACGCCCGCGAGATCAGGAAACGCCTCCACGACCCGGCTGGGGCTCACATGCGCCAGGCCGAAGGACCGCACTCCGGGCGTGTCGATCACCCAGCCCTCGGGCAACACGCGCGGCTCCGTGTCGCGCTCGCGCAACGCGTCGAGTTCCTCGTCGTCGAAGAGTATCGGCTGGGTCCACGGCTTGGCCTCCCGCGCGCTCGCCGCCGCCTTGCGGGCACGCCGCGACGGCTTCGATTCCCCGCCTTTGGAATCTCCTGCTTTCACAGGGCCCTGTTCCGCTGCATCAGGGCCTGATCTCGGCTCCGGTCGCGGCGCAACGTACTCCGGCAGGCGCAGCGCCACCGCTGAGCTCGAGGTGTGCCGACCACGCCCGGTGATGTCGTTCACCAGCCCGATCGCCCGATCCGCGTCCGGGACCAGCGCGTTAACGAGGGTTGATTTGCCGACGCCGGAGTGGCCAACCAGGACACTGACTCGCCCGGCCAGCGCCTCACGCAACGGCTCCAAGCTGCCGCCGCGCCGGGTCACTATCGACGGAACGCCAAGCGCCTCATAGGCGGACAGCAGCGGCGCGGGATCGGCGAGGTCTGCTTTGGTCAGGCAGAGCAGTGGCGACAGCCCGGCGTCGTACGCAGCGACGAGACAGCGGTCGATCATGCGCGGGCGCGGCTCGGGGTCGGCCAGCGCGGTCACGATCACCAGCTGATCGGCATTGGCGACGATGACCCGCTCGACCGGATCGGTGTCGTCGGCGGTGCGGCGCAGCACGTGCTCGCGCGGATGCACCCGCACCACACGGGCCAGCGCGTCCGGTCCGCCGCGCAGCTCACCGACCAGCGAGACCCGGTCCCCGAGCACCACGCCCTTGCGGCCGAGTTCGCGCGCCTTCATAGCGGTGACTTCGCGGCTTTCCCGGTCCACTTCGATCAGGCAGGTGTACCGGCCGCGGTCGACGGCGACGACCATCCCCTCAGCCGCGTCCTCGTGATCGGGCCGCAGCCGCGAGCGCGGCCGCGAGCCGCGCGGATTCGCCCGGATCCGGATGTCGTCCTCGTCGAAATCCCGGCCGCGCCTCACCACGCGCGGTCCACCGTCACTGCTATCGGCGAGTTGATCGTCGGTGTGCTGGTCCTCAGCGTGCTTCTCATCGGACTGCCGATACCCGGTGCGCCGCCGCCGTCACCCCTGGTACTCCGTTCCAGCGAGCAGCGCGGCCCAGCGGCCGGTGAAGTCGGGCAGCGTCTTACCGGTCGTGGCCACGTTCTCTACCTGGATGCCCGGCACAACGAGTCCCAGCACCGCGGCGGCGGTAGCCAGCCGGTGATCGTCATACGTCGCGAATTCGCCACCGCGCAGCGGCCGCGGCTTGATCAGCAACTCGTCCTCGCCTTCGACGACCTCACCGCCGAGGTTGTTGATCTCCTTGGCGAGCGCGGCGACCCGGTCGGTCTCGTGCAGCCGGATGTGGCCGATGCCGTGCAGCCGGGAAGGGCCGTCGGCCAGCGCGGCCAGAGCCGCGATCGTCGGGGTCAGCTCGGACTCGCCGGAAAGGTCCAGGTCGACGCCGTGCACAATGCTATTGCCGGTCACCGTCAGGCCGTCAGGACCGAGTTCGCAGCGCGCGCCCATCAGCGTGAAGATCTCGCGCAGCCGGTCGCCCGGCTGGGTCGTGTGCTCGGGCCAATCGGTCACGGTCACCCGGCCGCCGGTCACCAGCGCGGCCGCGAGGAACGGCGCCGCGTTCGACAGGTCCGGTTCGATGGTCGTCTCGCGGCCGCGGATCGTTCCCGGGGCCACTGCCCAGCGCTGCGGCTCGGAGTCGTCCACCGCGACCCCGGCCTCGCGCAGCATCTCCACGGTCATGCGGATGTGCGGCAGGCTGGGCAACCGCTCGCCGACGTGCCGCACCTCGACCCCGCGGGTGAACCTCGCCCCGGCCAGCAGCAGTGCCGAGACGAACTGCGAGGAGGCGGAGGAGTCGATCTCCACCAGGCCGCCGGCCAGCGCTCCGGCGCCGCGCACGGTCAGCGGGAAGTGCCCGGGACGTGCCGAGTCGTCGATGTCCGCGCCGAGCGCCCGCAGCGCCTCGATCAGCGCCCCGATCGGCCGTTCGTGCGAGCGCGCGTCTCCATCGAAGTGCACCGGGCCGTCGGCCAACGCCGCGATCGGCAGCGCGAATCGCATGACCGTGCCCGCGTTGCCGACGTCCACGCTCACCTCGCCACGCAGCGCCTGCGGCGGCGTGACCTGCCACGAGCCGGCCGGCAGGTCCTCGATGCCGACCCCGAGCGCACGGAGCGCATCGGTCATCAGCAGGCTGTCACGGCTGCGCAGCGGCCGGCGCAGCGTGGCCGGCGCATCGGCGAGGGCCGCGAGCAGGAGGGCGCGATTGGTCGCGGACTTCGAGCCGGGGACGGTGACCCGGGCGGTCACCGGCCCGGCGCTGGTGGGGGCGGTCCAGAGCTCCGAAGTCGTCATGCCTCAAGCGTAGTGGCGCTGGCGACCGGAAATCTGTCCCGCATTCACGCCCGAGAGTGGATCGCGCGGGTGACCGCCGCAGAATCACTCCCCAGTGCATCATCCGCGGATCCCACCCACAGAACCGCACCGCTGCCGGACTTGAGTCAAATGTCAGCGCGGCGTGGCAGGCTTCATCACATGTGTGGTCGTTATGTCGTTAACACGCCGCCGCAGCAATTGGCCATCGACTTCGGCGCGGATCTCCAGATCCAGGAGTACCCGCCGGACTTCAACGTCGCGCCGACCAAGCCGATCCCGGCGGTGCTCGTGCGCCATGGGCAGCGCACGCTCTCCACGCTGCGCTGGGGGCTGATCCCGTTCTGGGCCAAGGACCCGTCCGTGGGCGCCAAGATGATCAACGCGCGGATCGAGTCGGCTGCCGAGAAGTCCGCCTTCAAGCAGTCCTTCGCGCGCCGCCGCTGCCTGCTTCCCGCGGATGGGTATTACGAATGGCTGGCCCTTCCTCCCGCCGCCGACGCGGGCGCGGCCGACGGAACGAAGTCCAAAGCCAAGCCCAAGCCGCGCAAGCAGCCCTATTTCGTGCATCCGGTCGCCGGCGGCCCGCTCGCCTTCGCCGGGCTGTACGAGCGCTGGCGGGACGCCGAGGGAAACGAGCTGTGGTCCGCGTCGATCCTGACCGGCGCCGCCACCGACCGGATGGCCTGGCTGCACGACCGAATGCCGCTCACCGTGCCGCGTGACGCGTGGACCGCGTGGCTCGACCCGCAGCTGGAAGATCCGGGGCAGGTGCGCGATCTGCTCGACTTCTCCCCGGACTGGATCGCGGCCGCGGTCTCCGATCAGGTGAACTCGGTGCGCAATAACGGCCCGGAGTTGATCGAACCGATCCCCGAACCGGCGGCGCCCGCGGGAATGGGGGAGGCTGAACCGCTGTTCTGAGGATTGTGATGGCCACAATCCCCACTCTCACCGAACACGAGTTCGCCGACTTCGCCCGCTTCCACGAGGAGCCGAGCCCGGAGGCGCCCGCGCCTGTCGCGCCGCTGACGCCTGCCCGAATCGGTGATCACGTCCCCCGACGGCTATTCTCGGGGGGAGTCCGGCTGGTTCTCGAGCCGGATCCGATCACGGAGGTGGGTATCACGGTGGGCACTGCCGCCGGAGCGCAGCCTGCGCACGAGGCGGATACACAGACCTCGCCGCAGCCAGTCGATGGGACGGACGCGGCGCTGACGGCTGCCCAGCAGCTGTCTGATCACGAGGCGCTGTTAGATCAGGAAACGCCGGCCGAGCGTGACGCGCGGTTCGAACGTGACGCCATGCCGTTCCTGGACGCGCTCTACTCCGCCGCGCTGCGGATGACCCGCAACCCGGCCGATGCCGAGGATCTGGTCCAGGAGACCTACGCCAAGGCGTACGCGTCATTCCACCAGTTCAAGCCGGGCACGAACCTGAAGGCGTGGATGTACCGCATCCTCACCAACACGTTCATCAACGGGTACCGCAAGCGGCAGCGTGAGCCCCTGGCCTCCGGCACCGACGAGATCGAGGACTGGCAGCTGCACCGGGCCGAGTCGCACAGCTCGACCGGACTGCGCTCGGCCGAGGTCGAGGCGCTCGACCACCTGCCGGACTCGGACGTCAAGGCGGCGCTGCAGTCGATCGGCGAGGACTTCCGCATGGCGGTGTATCTCGCGGACGTCGAAGGCTTCCCCTACAAGGAGATCGCGGACATCATGGGCACGCCCATCGGCACCGTGATGTCCAGGCTGCACCGCGGCCGCAGGCAGCTGCGGGAGCTGCTGGCCGACTACGCCGAACAGCGCGGGTTCGCCGGAGCGGTGGCCGGCGCGAACGGCCAGAACGGGGCCAACGGTCACAGCGGGGACGCTGGAAAGGCGGCGACGGCATGAGCTGCGGGCACCCGCACGAGACCGACTGTACGTCGGTGCTCGACCGGGTCTACGAGTACATCGACCACGAGATGGCCGAGGACGACTGCGCGACAGTCAAGAAGCACCTGGACGAGTGCGCGCCCTGCCTGGCCGAGTTCGGCCTCGAGCAGGCGGTCAAGTCCCTGGTTCACCGCAGCTGCGGCTGCGACACCGCGCCCGAGCAGCTGCGCCTGAAGGTGCTGTCCAAGATCCGCCAGGTCCAGCAGGACCTCGCGGCCGACAGCGCCGAGCCGGCCGCGTCGAGCTGACGCACCCTTAGACGTTCCGCGCGGCGCCGTTCGCGGCGCCGAAGCGTCGTCGCCCCCTCACTCTCTTCGCGACCCCTTCGCGACGCGATAAGACACGCCTCGTACTCGTTCGATCGCCATGGGTTGCGATCTCTCATGCCCGGCTGATCCGGTTTTAGATGTAACGCCGTTAATGCCGAACCGATTTGCTGACGCTCGGTAGTTTATCCGTTACAGCCCGTCTGAACTGGACCGATATTCGCCGGAGTTTTCCACTCAGTCGATTGAATTGTGTTCCGTATGGCGTGACAGGTGGCACCATCGTGTCGTTAGGCCATCGAGTCGGGAGTGCGGAACCGGCTCGGGGCTGAGGAGTGCCCCGGTGCGGAGGGGTGGCGACGTGACGGTACTGGAGTTTCGGAAAACTCAATCCGGGACAGCTGCGCACTTGGCGCGCAGGCTTCGTAGGATGGCCCGGGGGACGGAGCCGATCGGGGCAGGGTCGCCCGTCGGCGCGCGTCCGACCCCCCACACCAGTCCGGCCTACCCGGACCGGGAGGGCGAGGATGGGCCGATGCCGAGGACGCCGAGGCTGTATGTAGCCGTAGTGGCTGCGGCCGCCGTCGCGGTCGCCGCCGTCATCCTGCCGGTCACCCGATGGGACCGGGTCGATCCGTTGCTCTTCTTCGCCCTCGCGGCGATCCAGGGCCTGATCGTGCTCACCACCACCTTCCCGAGGTTCGCGGAGAGCCCGGCCGTGCCCGCCTCGGTCGCGCTTCAGCTTGCCGCCGTGGTCCTGCTCACCCCGGGCGCCGCGGCCGTCAGCGTCGCCCTGGGCGGATTGTGCATCTGCCTGCGCCCCGGCACGCCCCCGTCCCGGATGATCTTCGTGCTCTCCGGCATTTTCCTCACGCCAGTGGCCGGCGACGCGGTCTACATCCTGCTGCACGGCTCCAGGACGCTGATGCGGCCGGAGATGCCGGGCGCGCTGCTGCCGATAGTGGCCGCGGCGCTCGCTCTTTCGGCGGTGCCCGCGCTCCTGGTCGGGACGATGACCGTCCTCGGCGGCCGGGTCCGTGCGCGAGCCGCGGTGCGCGACGCGGTGCGGCACGTGCTGCCGCGCAACGTCGCCTACAGCTTCGCCGGCCTGCTCGCCGCGGTGCTGTGGCGCAACCACGCACAGGTGATGGCCAGCCTGGTGATGATCGGCCCGCTGCTGGTCACCCGTTGGGCCTACGCGCAATACTCGGCGCAGCGCGCCGCGCACGACGCCACCGTGCGCGCCCTGGTCCAGGCGGTCGAGATCAAGGACCTCTACACCCGCGGGCACAGCGAGCGGGTCGCCAAGGCCAGCGAGATGATCGCGCGGCGCCTCGGCATGGAGGAGCAGCGCATCTCGATCCTGCACTACGCGGCGATCCTGCACGACGTGGGCAAGCTCGGCGTGCCGACCCGGCTGCTGCAGAAGGACGGCAAGTTCGACGAGGCGGAGCTGGAAGCCATAAGGGTGCATCCGGTGCGCGGCGTCGACGTCGTGCGCGACATCGCGTTCCTCAATGAGGCGTACACCGCGATCCTGCACCACCACGAGCGCATGGACGGCCGCGGTTACCCGACCGGACTGTCCGGGGAACGCATCCCGCGTTTCGCCCGGATCATCGCGGTCGCCGACGCCTTCGACTCGATGACCTCGACCCGCTCCTACCGCCCGGCCCGCTCGGTGTCCGAGGCGGTGGCCGAACTGCGCGCCTGCGCGGGCAGCCAGTTCGATCCGGCGATGGTGGACGCGATGCACGCCGCACTGGTCGAGGCCGAGCGGGAGGGGCAGCCGTGGCTCGGCGACGGCACCATGCCGGCCTTCGCGCCGTTCCAGAACGAACTCGGCCTGCCGACTCGCGTGCTCAGCGGAACGCCGGTGCCGGCTCAAGCCAACGGCAGCGCGCAGCTCGGCGCCGGGGCGCTCAACGCCGGTCCCACCATGGGCATCCCCAGGAATGGCGCCGCGAAGGGCACGGCGAGCGACGCGAGTCACGACGCCGCCAACGGCGTCGGCGGCCACCCTGGCGCCGCTTACTCCGAGCACGCCATCCCGCGGCCCGCCGTCCCGGACTCCGGCGTGAACGGCTTCGACCACGACGACCCAGCCTTCGTCGTGCCCTCGCCGATGGGCGAGAAGTCGGCGGCGGATGCTGGGCAGCCCGGTGAGCAGGCTGGCGATCGGGAGCGGTCCGCGCCGCAGCCACGAGCTCCCCGCTGGGGGCGCCGGTGAGCCGCCGGACTGCCGCCGCTCGGGCGAAGGTTGGCTGCCACGGCACCACCTCGACGTGGCCGCACGATCCGGATCCGGCCGCGCCGCATCCCGCCGCGAGCTGCCGGTGACAGGTATGGGCGCCCCGGCCAGGCTGCACGCCTCACTGACCGCGCCCGCGCTGTTGACCTGCTTCGCGCTGGTCATCGCGGGCGCGGCAGTCCTGGATGTGCTCCTGCACGCGCTACGCCAGCCGGCCATCGCGGCCGCGTTCGGCGCGACCATCGCGCTCGGCGAGGCCATCCGGATCGCGCTGCCGCACGGCCGGGACTCCGCGCCGCTGGCCTCGACCGCGGCGTTCGCGTTCGCGCTGTGCTTCTCGGTGGACGGCACGCGGACGACCTACGGCGCGACCGAGGTCATCGCCGTGACCGCGGTGGCGGCGGTATGCGGCGTCTCGATCCAGGCTTACGCGGGCCGGCATCCACGGCCCGGTTATCTGGCGCGGCGCATCATCGTGACCGGGTTCGCCGCGGTGGTCTTCCGCAGCTGGCTGATGCCGGGTCCGGCAAGCGACCTGCTCGCCCGGCACAGCATGCCCGTCACCGGCGCACTGCTCGCCGGGGTCGCGATCGCGGCGTTGTTCCTGGACAACCTGCTGGCCTCGCTGCTCAGGCTGCTCGAACCCGGCCGCACGCCCTCGGTGACCGCGGGCCCGTCGCGCTGGGACCCGGTCGGCCTGACCGCGCGGCCGAGCCCGTCGCTGCGCCGCCTGCTCTCCAGCTTCCGCGACGACTGCATCGCCACGGCCTGGGTGTGCCCGACGGTGCTCCTTTTCGCCGTCGCCATCGCGCTGACCGCGCGGCCGCTCGGGCTGTGGGTGCTGCCGATCGCCGCCGCGCCGATCCTCGTGGTGCAGCGCGCGCTGCGCCGGTACGCCGAGATCAGCGCCACCTACCAGCAGACCATCAGAGCTTTGTCACGGGTGACCGACCTCGCGGACTACACCGAGCCCGGTCATGCCCGCCGCGTCTGCCATCTGGCCCTGGCGATCGGCCGTGATCTTTCCCTGCCCGACGCGCAGCTGCTGGATCTCGAGTACGCCGCTCTGCTGCACGACATCGGCCAGCTCTCGCTCACCGACCCGATCCCCGGCGGCGCCACCGTGCTCATCGCCCCGGAGCGGGCCGCCTCGGTGGCCGCTCTCGGCGCGGACGTGGTGCGGCAAACCGGCGTGCTGGACCATGTGGCGGAGATTCTTGAGCATCAGTGGCAGCCGTTTCGGCCCGACCACGCGGACGAGCCGGTGGCGCTGGCCGGCGCCATCATCCGCGCCGCGAACGCGTACGACGACCTGGTCAGCGGTGCGCTCGACCCGGACCGAAGGCTGGCCGCGTTGCAGCGGATCAGGCTCGGCATGGCCACCGAGTACGACCCGCGCGTCGTCGAGTCGCTGACCCGGATCGTCGAATCCGCAGAGCCTTATCCCGGCTGATCTCCGGCGAGGAACTCAGGCCTCAGCCACGTCGCGTCCTTGCGCCGGCCCCGGTCTGTGCGAGGATTCGGGCATGTCCGAGGTGGTACGCGCCGAGATGGTGGCCAATGTGGCCGAGGTCGATGTCAAGGTGGGCGACCGGGTCGAGGCCGGGGCCGCGCTGGTGCTGCTGGAGTCGATGAAGATGGAGATCCCGGTGCTGTGCGAGTTCGGCGGCATGGTGACCGAGGTCCATGTCGTGCCCGGCGACGTCATCCAGGAAGGCGACGTCATCGCGGTTCTCGCGTAGCCGCCTCGCCCACTGTCAGACGCTGTCGGGAATTCTGCGCTGCTCCTGACACCCGCTGCTCCCAGCTACGCGCTGCCGTGCACCGAACAGCGGGCCGTCCATCCGCTCGGCAGTACTTGCACGACCATCCGCCGGGCGCACTGTGCGCAGTACCGCGGCGGTTCAAGCTCAAGCCGCGCCGCACACGCTCGATGATCGGCCTCTGCGACAGGCTTCCCGCACTGTCCGCAGTACGTCACCGTGGCGCTCATCACGACAGCTCCATCGCGTACGACATCAACGTGATGCCCGGCCGCACCGACCAATCGCGCTGCGGCACGCGCTCGAACCCCAGTCGCGCGTACAACCGCTGCGCGGCCTGCATCTCGGGCTCCGTGCAAAGGACCACCCGCGGCGAGCCCTGCGCCTTCGCTCGGGCGATGCATGCTCGCACTAACGCCTCGCCGACGCCGCGATCACGCGCCGCCGCGAGAACGCCGAGCATGCGGATCTCGCACTCCTCGTCCTCGCCCAGATTGCGCCAGGGCGAGCCGGGTGCGGCGTGCACGACCGCTCCGAGCAACCCTTCGGTGCCGTCGTCGAGTGCGACGAATGTCGTGGTGGCCGGAGAATCCCAGCGGGAGCGCGCGTCCCGCACGATCGCCAGATACTCAGGGCTGACCAGACCGTCGTACACAGTCGCCGTGACCGCGCCGACCTCGTCCAGTTCGCTTTCGCGGGCTTCCCGCACCAAGACGTCCATGGCTCCCCATCCTCGCTCAGCGCCAATTCTGACAGCCGGCGGGGATGGGGAGCCATGCATTCGATCTACTGCGAAACTGCTCGCTACAGCACCACCGGCGTCACCTGCGGCGCTTCCGGTTCGATCTCCTCGTACTCGTAGTCCGCCTCCGCCGTCGAGTCGGTGCCGGCCGGCGCCTTGATCGCCTTGAGCACGAAGTTCGTCACGATCAACACCACCAGGTTGACCACCAGCGCGGTGACCGCGATGTACGCCTTCTGATGCGTCCACGGGATCAGCGCGACCTGCGAGCCGAAGTGGTGCTGCGTCGCAGAGGACTGCCACCAGGCCACCAGGGCGCCGTAGACGATGCCTGACGCCCAGCCGAGCAGCAGGGCCCAGCGGTGGAAGTACCGCGTGTAGAGGCCGAACACGATCGCCGGGAAGGTCTGCAGGATCAGCACCCCGCCCAGCAGCTGGAAGTTGATCGCGCTGGTCGCGTCCAGGCCCAGCACGAACGCGAGCGCGCCGAACTTCACCAGCAGCGAGACCAGCTGGGAGACCTGGGTCTGCTCCTGCGGCGAGGCGTCAGGCCGCACGAAGTCCACCCATACGTTGCGGGTGAACAGGTTCGCCGCCGCGATCGACATGATCGCCGCCGGCACCAGTGCCCCGATCGCCACCGCGGCGAAGGCCACGCCGGCGAACCAGGACGGGAACGCCCAGTCGAACAGCGCCGGCACCGCGTGCTGCGCATTGCCGTTGAGCGAGGCCGTGGTGAAGTGCGCGGCGATCGCCATGTAGCCGAGCAACGCGATCACGCCGAGCATCAGCGAGTACGCGGTCAGGGCGGCGAGGTTGCGGCGTACCGTGCTGCGGGCCCTCGTAGCCAGCACGCCGATCTGCGCGTGCGGGTACATGAAGAGCGCCATCGCAGACCCGATCGCGAGCGTGGCGTATGGGAGCGAGTTGCCCTTGGCCAGCAGGATCGATCCCGAGGGCTTGCCGGTCTTCGGATTCACCGCGGTCAGCTTCGTCTGCGCGGCGTCGAAGATGTGCGACCAGCCACCCGGAATCCGGGTCGGGATGTAGATGACCGCGACGATCACCGTGATGTAGATCAGTGTGTCCTTGACGAACGCGATCAGCGCGGGGGCACGTAGACCGGATGTGTACGTGTAGGCGGCGAGCACGATGAAGGCGATGAAGAGCGGGAGGTCCTTCTGGAACGTCGAGCCGTTACTGCCGATGCCAATCACGTCAAGGCACGCCTGGATGCCTACGAGCTGAAGGCCGATGTAGGGCATCGTCGCGACGATGCCGGTCACCGCGACTGCCAACGACAGCGCACGCGAGTCGTGCCGTCCCTTGACGAAGTCGGCGGGCGTTACATAGCCGTGCTTACGGGAGACCGACCAGAGCCGTGGCAGGAAGATGAAGACCATCGGCCAGACCAGGATCGTGTAGGGCACCGCGAAGAAGCCCAGCGCGCCACCGGCGAAGATCGCGGCCGGCACGGCGACGAACGTGTACGCCGTGTACAGGTCGCCGCCGAGCAGGAACCAGGTGACCCAGCCGCCGAATGACCTGCCGCCGAGTCCCCACTCGTGCAGGTGACGACGATCGGCGACCCGCCGCCAGCGCGCGGCGAGGAAGCCGAGCACCGCGACGGCGGCGAAGAAGAAGATCAGAACGCCGAGTTCGGTGCCGTTGACGGCCTTCCCGGCGGCGAGCGGCGCGGAAGCCGCGTGCACAGCAGTGCTTGTCACAGCGCTACCCGTCATTGTGCGGCCCCCGTTCCATCGCTGCCTTCATCGACACCGGATGCCGGACCCGACCCGGACGAGGCCCCGCGGCGCTGCGCCCGATCGCGATTCACCGCCGTGAAAGCGACGATCATCAGCACCGCGGTGATGATCACCCACAGCAGCTGGTACCAGTAGAAGAACGGGAACCCGAGCAGCTTCGGGCTCGTTTTGTTGTACGAAGGGATCCAGAGCATCGCGACGAACGGCGCGATGAGGGAAACCGCCGCGACAACACGCAGCGGGGAGAGGATTGGCCGGCCCCGGGCAGGTGGACTCGGCT
Source organism: Actinocrinis sp. (assembly GCF_035605935.1). Lineage (GTDB taxonomy): Bacteria > Actinomycetota > Actinomycetes > Streptomycetales > Catenulisporaceae > Actinocrinis. The sequence goes on from NZ_DATNGK010000060.1 coordinate 30,112, forward strand.
GATCGGAACCCGTACTCATCTCAACCTCCTGGCGACAGCGTCGGCATTGACGCCGCAGGGAGGTTATTGCCGGGCCAGGGCGGATGCACTGATCCGTGATGTTGCGATTCGGTTAATGCCGCGTCCGGTGCGCCTAATGGCCTATCGTCGCGCTCAGCGCGACCGCACCGAGTGGGCCGCCTTCAGCGCCCCCAGCGCCAGCACCAGCACCAGCGTCAGCGCGTTCGCGGCGATCACCGCCGGGGCCGCCGCCAGAAAGCCGTAGATCAGCCAGGCGCCGACCCCGGTGCCGAACATCGCGAACCACTCCCAGGCGAAGTCCTTGGTCGAGCGCGTACGAAACGCCCTGAACACCTGCGGCAGCCAAGCGAGCGTGGTCAGCGAGCCTGCGACCAGGCCGATCAGTGTTGCGGTCGTCATCCTGCGTCCTTTCCCCCTCCCGCGTCCGCGCGGCTTCGATCCGTCTCGGGCGAGTGTGCGGCCCTGCTCGGGCCCTCATTTTGTGCAGACGTTGTACAAATACATAATCGTGGAGTGACCCCCGATCTGTCCACTCCGATCAGCGGTACGCCGGGCAACGACTCGGCGAACAACGCCACGAGGCTGCTGACCGCGCTGCACCGGCGCGGCGGGACGGCGACGCGCGCCGAGCTCACCGCCGACCTCGATTCGGGCCGCTCGGCGATCAGCTACGCGCTGGCCGACCTCGTGGAGCGCGGTCTCGTCACCGTCGACGAGCGTCCGCAGCAGACCGCGACCGGCGCGATGGCGGGGACCGGCGGCGGCCGCGGACGGCCATCCCACCTGGTCAGCGTCGCGCCGACCTCCCCGATCGTGATCGCCGTCCACCTGCGCGTGGACACCCTTGACGTGAGTGCGTTCGAACTCGGCGGCACGATGCTGCGGATCGAGCGCGAGGCAGTTGAGCCCTCGCCCGACGTCGAGATGACGATGCACCGGATAGGGCGACTAGTGCGGCTCATCGCCGAGGAGTCGCGCCGGCCGTGCATCGGCGTCGGCGTCTCGCTGCCGTCACCGGTACGCGCGACCGACGGCTACGCGCTCGCGCCGCGTCACATGAACTGGTCCGGCATCCCGGCCCGCGACCTGGTGGCCGCCGAACTCGCCGACGCCCCCGCGCTGCGCGGTTTGCCGGTCCACGTCGGCAACGACGCGAACCTGGCCGCGCTGGCCGAGCACGTGCACGGCGCGGGCAAGGAGGCTCGCAACATGCTGTTCGTCACGACCGAGCACATCGGCATCGGCGGAGGGTTGATCAGCTCCGGCCGGCTTTTCACCGGCGCGAGCGGTTACGCGATGGAGGTCGGCCATACGACGGCGAATCCCGGCGGCGAGCCATGCCGGTGCGGCGCGCGCGGCTGCCTGGAGACCGAGGCCGACCCGCGCGCCTTGCTGCGAGCCGCGGGGCGCCTCGACACGCCGACCACCGGGCTCGAATACCGGGCGCGCGTCGTGCTGGTGGACGCCGCGGCAGGCGACCCGGTCGCGCGCGAGGCGGCGGACACGGTCTCCGGCCGCGTGGGCGCGGGGCTCGCGGTGCTGGTCAACCTGTTGGATCCGGACCGGATCGTGCTCGGCGGCCTGCTGGCCAGGCTGCTCGTGGTGGCTCCGGAGCCGCTGTCCAACGCGCTGCACGAGCGCTCGTTCCTGGAACGCGCGGTCGCCGTACCGGTGGTTGCGGCGGCCCTCTCGGCCCCCGCGCTCGTCGGAGCAGCCGAGCTGGCGCTTACGCCATTGCTCGCCTGACTGTGTTGACCTGAGCCGTGGCGGGCCGAGGCTCCGCGGGCGCGACTATTAGGACTCTGTGTCCAGTTGAACGGGCAGCGCAGGTCAGAGCGTTGCAGAAAGCGCCTTCACCGGCATCGACAGCCGATCCAGCAGCTCGAGATCTTGCGTCGCCGGCCGCCCAAGCGTCGTCAGATAGTTCCCGACGATCACCGCGTTGATCCCGCCGAGCAGGCCCTTCTCGGTGCCCAGGTCCCCCAGCGTGATCTCCCGGCCGCCCGCGTAGCGCAGGATCGTGCGCGGCAGGGCCAGCCGGAACGCGGCGATGGTGCGCAGTGCCTCGCGGCCCTCAAGCGGCTCGCGGTCGCCGAACGGCGTGCCCGGACGCGGGTTGAGGAAGTTCAGCGGCACCTCGTCCGGCTCCAGCTCGGCCAGCTGCGCGGCGAACTCGGCGCGCTGCTCGCGGGTCTCGCCCATCCCGACGATGCCGCCGCAGCACACCTCCATGCCCGCGTCGCGCACCATGGTGAGCGTGTCCCAGCGCTCCTCCCAGGAGTGCGTGGTGACCACGTTCGGGAAGTACGAGCGCGCGGTCTCGAGGTTGTGGTTGTACCGGTGCACGCCCATCTCGGCCAGCTCGTCGACCTGCTGGTGCGTCAGCATCCCGAGCGACGCGGCGACGTTGATGTCCACCGCGGCCTTGATCGCGGCGACCCCTTCGCGCATCTGCGCCATCAGCCGCTCGTCCGGCCCGCGCACCGCCGCCACGATGCAGAACTCGGTCGCACCCGTCTCGGCGGTCTCCTTCGCCGCCGCCACGAGCGAGGGGATGTCCAGCCAGGCGGCCCGCACCGGGCTCGGGAAGCGGCCCGACTGCGAGCAGAAGTGGCAGTCCTCCGGGCAGCCGCCGGTCTTCACCGACACGATGCCCTCGACCTCGACCTCGGGCCCGCACCAGCGCTCACGTACCTCGTGCGCCAGCGCCAGCAGCTCCTCAAGCCGCTCGTCCGGCAGCTCGAGCACCGCGAGCACCTGCGCCTCGTCCAGCGCGCGCCCCTGCTCCAGCACCTGCGTCCGCGCGACGGCCAAGATGTCGCCCGTCCCGGCGTCGCGGTCGGCAGCGGCGACACGCTCCGGCGTCGCGGAGTCGGCGGCTTCAACGGTGACGGTCATGCGAGGCCCTTCATTCGGCGCGGTGCTTCCGGCGCGGCGATCTCGCCCAGCAGTCTGCCTTATGCCGGTCGCTGGAGGGTCAAGGGCCCCTGAATAGCTTTTGGCTGCTAACATATATGGCATGCATCGGACAACGGTCTACCTCCGTGATGAGCAGGCGGTGCGGCTCAAGCGAGCCGCAGCGCGCAGCGGCCATTCCGAAGCCGAGCTGATCCGTAAAGGTGTCGAACTGATTCTCAGTTCGCTGCCTACCGAACGCCCCGAACCCGGCCTCTTTCTCGATAGCGGCGATCCGACGTGGGCGGACCGGACCGATGAGATCCTGGCGGAGGGTTTCGGCAGCGAGGGATATCAGTGAGCGTCATCGGCGATACGTCGGGCATTCTCGCGGCGCTGGACCGGTCGCATCCTGCTCACAAGGAGTGCTTGGAGGCTGTTCGGACGGCCGAGGCCGTCGTGGTCTCGCCACTCGTTCTCGCGGAACTCGACTATATGATCACGACCCGTTTCGGCTATTCGGCCGCGTTGGCGTTTCTCGGCGAGGTCGAGCGAGGCGTGTACGAGATTGCCGATGTCGGACGAGACCAGGTGCTTGTCGCTAAGGGTGTGCTCGACAGGTATGCCAGTCTGCCCCTTGGACTGGCTGATGCGGTGAACGTCGTTCTAGCGGACAGCCTCGGCACGGACCGAATTCTGACACTCGACCAGCGGCACTTTCGAGCGGTGGCACCGATGACTGGTCGGTTCGCGGCGTTCCGGCTGACTCCGTTCGACGACTGATCAGCGGCCGAAGGCAGCGCGGAAGGCCGCCGCGTCGAAGGTGCCGCCGAAGGCCGGGGAGAGGCCCGCGCGGGCAGCCAGCAGGAATTCGGCGGCGTCGAGGTTTCCGGCGCCGGCCGCGATCGCCCCGGCGAGCGGGCGCGCGGCGAGGGTTTCCAGATCGCGGATATTGCAGCGCATCGCGAGGTCCGGCTCCCGTGGTGGCTGCGGCCAGTTGCCGAGGACCACTCCCGCCAGTTCGACGCCGCGCAACGCCATCGACTCCAGCGTCAGCGCGGTGTGGTTGAGCGTGCCGAGCGCCGGATCGGCGACCACGAGGACCGGCGCGTCCAGTTCGCGCGCTAGGTCGGCGAGCGTCGTGCCGTCCTCGTCGAAGCGCACCAGCAGCCCACCCGCGCCCTCGACGAGGACCAGGCGGCGGGACTCGGCGAGCTTGCGGATGTCCGCCGCCGCGTCGTGCAGCGAGACCGGCGGCAGGCCGCTCATCCGGGCCGCGGCGGCGGGGGACAGGGGGTCCGGGTAGCGGGCGTACTCGTGCGTGTCCGCCGTCGAGATCCCGGCGAGCCGGGCGACCTCGGCCAAGTCACCCGGCTCGCCGTCAGCCACACCGGTCTGCGCGGGCTTGACCACGGCGACCGAGGAGCCGCGCGCCGCGGCGAGGGCCGCCAGCGCCGCCGTCGTGATCGTTTTGCCTACGCCGGTACCGGTGCCCGTGATAACGAGGATGCTCATTCGGGCGAGTCTAGAGCTGCGTGGTCAGCTGCCCGCGGGCCAGGGGACTTGCGGCGAGTGGTAGTACTTGATGCCCATCGCGCTCCAGCGTGGACCCTGCGCGGCGAGGCGATCACGGAATGCGGACCAGTTGTGCGTCGATTCAGGCGACCAGCCGAGCTCGGCGACCGCCGGAAGCCGCGGAAACGCCATGTAGTCGATGTCGCCGGTGGTGGCCACGGTCTCGGTCCACAGGTCCGCCTCGACGCCCAGGATCGCATCCTGATTCACGCCGGGCAGATAGGTGCCGGGATCCCAGTCGTACGCGTTCTGCACCTCGACGTAGCCTGCCCAGTGCAAACCCAGCGCGGTCTCCGCGTCGTATTTCTGATCCAGGTAGCTGTGGTTGGCCGGATCCAGTACCAGTTGCGTGCCGCTATTGGCGGCCTGCTTGATCGCGGCGCCAGGCAGGCCCGGGTTCCAGTACGTCGCCACGGATGGCGTGCCGACCGACGCGGTCGCGGTCTCCTGCCAGCCCCACGGGGTCTTACCGGCCGCCCGGACGTCCGCTGCGGCTTCGTCGACGATCTTTGCGTAGTCGGCCGCGGATGTCGCCTGCGCTTCATCGCCGCCGATCCCGACGTATGGTCCCGGCGTAAGGGCAGCAATCTGCCGTAAAACGTCGTCGAGGAACGCGTATGTCGTGGGCTTGGCGGCGCAAAGCGAACTGAAGCCCGTGTCGATGCCGGTGAACACCGACCGCGTCTTGCCGTCGCAACTGAGCGCCGGGTACGAGGCCAACGCGGCGGTGACGTGCCCGGGGACGTCGATCTCCGGGATGATCGTCACGTATCGAGCCTGCGCGTATGCGACCAGCTTGCGGTAATCGTCCTGCGTGTAAAAGCCTCCCGCGCCGCCGCCGACCTCGGTGCGTGCGCCGACGTCGGTCAGCTTCGGCCAACCGTCGATCGCCAGTCGCCAACCCTGATCGTCCGTCAGATGCAGGTGCAGGTAGTTGATTTTGAAGAGCGCGATCTCATCGATGTACCGCTCGACGTCGGCGACGCCGAAGAAATGCCGTGCGACGTCGAGGCCTGCGGCGCGATACCCGAAGCGCGGGTAATCAAGCACGTGTCCGGCGGGCACCGACCAGACCACGCCGCGTTGCGCGCTGCCCTTCGCCGGCTGTGGCGGAAGCAACTGACGCAGCGTCTGCACCGCGTCGAACAAGCCCGCCGGTTGCGCCGCGGTGACAGTGATCTGATCATCCGAGATATCCAGGCGATAGCCCTCGGCATCAAGCTTCTTGTCGCCCTCGCCGGTCAGCACCAGCCGGATCACCCCGGCGCCGTCGGTATCGGCGCTGGCCACCGGCAGCGCATAACCGGTAGCCGGCCGAAGCAGCGTCGCCAGATACCCGGCCACCGCCAGCGCGGGCGCGGAATCTGACGACGCGTGAATCGACGTCGCACTGGTGATGGTGAACTGACCGCCGGTCGGCGTCGCGCTGACCGGCGCGGGCAGGATGTCCGCGAAGTCAGCTCGTTGCACCGCGCTCGGCGGTCCGTCCTTGTGCGGCCCGCTGATCCCCACTCCGATGCCGACCCCGACTGCGCACAACACGCACACCGCCAGGGCGATCACGATCAGCGAGCGCCGGGACTTGCGGTGGAGGCGATGAGACATCAAGAGCGGGAACGTTAAGCCTTCGGCCTGGTCAGGCGGGCCAGGAACTTGTACCGGTCACCCCGGTACACCGAGCGCACCCACTCGACCGGCTCCGCGTTGTCGTCCTTCGAATGCCGGGAGAGCAACAGCATGGGCAGGCCCGTATCGGTGCCGAGCAGCGCCGCCTCGCGCGGGGTGGCCAGCGCGGTCTCGATGGTCTCCTCGGCCTCGGCCAGATGCACCCCGTACTCCTCGCTCAGCGCGGTGTAGAGCGAGGAGTACTTGGTCAGATGCTTGCGAAGACCGGGGAAACGCTTCGCGGAAAGGTGCGTGGTCTCGATCGCCATCGGCTCGCCGTTGGCCATGCGCAGCCGCTCGATTCGCAGCACCCGTGAGCCCGGCTTGATCACCAGCCGGTCGGCCAAGTCGTCGTCCGCGGAGACGTAGCCGATCTCCAGCAGCCGCGAGGTCGGCTCGAGGCCCTGCGCGCGCATGTCCTCGGTGTAAGAGGTCAGCTGCAGAGCCTGCGCCACCTTCGGCTTGGCCACGAAGGTGCCCTTGCCCTGGATCCGCTCGAGCCGGCCTTCCACCACCAGCTCGGCCAGCGCCTGACGGACCGTCGTACGCGAGGTGTCGAAATCCAGCGCGAGTGTGCGCTCCGGCGGAACCGGGGTGCCGGGCGGCATGGTCTGGGTCATTTCCAGCAGGTGCCGCTTGAGCCGGTAGTACTTCGGCACGCGCGCGGCCGGCTCGGCGGCCTGGGCGTTGTCGTCCTGATCCGGTTCCCCCGGCCCGACGAGCGGGGCGCGAACCTCGATCGCGCTGTGCTCGACCGTCACGGCACCTCCTGATGTTGTGGGCACAAGGTGTCATGGTCCCACGGCGCTGTAAAGGACCGACAGCCTCCCGGGCCGGTGCGCGTGCGGCGCCGGTTGCGCGCGGCGCGGTTTGCCGGCGGCGGCCACTCGGCTGAGAGGTCTAGACCAGTATGCACCAGCGATCGCACCAGGAGCTACATCGCCCCTGGCGGTGAAGCCTTGATAACGGCTTGGGCTGGTCGCGCCGGAACCCTTGACGGTCCACATTGGTCTATGCCACTCTCCCAACTGGTCTAAACCATTGAGAAACGCGGCACGGACCGTTCGGTAAACGCCCCAATCAAGAAGTTCAGCGTGGCACCCGCCCGGCTCGGCGAAGCCCAGGGTCGCCGGCTCGGGACCGAACCGGTGCCGTCCACTCTCACCCCGCCTTGGCATCCACAGGAGGATGGCTTGAAGCGCAAGTTCGCAGCCGCCGCCGCGCTCGCCGCGGCCGCGCTGACCGCCTCGGCGTGCTCGTCGTCGTCGAGCGGCAACAACGCGACGCCCCAGGGTGCGCTCAGCACTCAGGGTGCCGGAAAGACTGTCACCGTCTGGATCATGCAAGACGCCCAGAAGGGCTGGCCTGACGTCGTCGCCGCGGCCAAGACCGCGTTCGAGAAGGAAACCGGCGCCAAGCTCAAGATCGAGTACCAGACCTGGTCGAACTACACCACCAAGCTCGACACCGCGCTGCTGTCCGGCAACGCGCCCGACGCGCTTGAGCTGGGCAACACCCAGACCGCCAAGTACATCAACGCCGGCTCGTTCGTCGACCTGACCAGCGTCAAGAGCCAGTTCGACAACTCGGCGCAGTGGCTCGACTCGCTGGCCGCCTCCGGACAGAGCGCGGACGGCAGCAAGACCTACGCCGTCCCGTACTACGCGGGCGCGCGTGTTCTGATCTACCGCAAGGACCTGTTCGCCGCCGCCGGCGTCACCACCCCGCCGACCACGCTCGACGAACTCAGTGCCGACCTGGCCAAGGTCCAGGCGAAGAACGCCAGCGTGCCGAACTTCTCCGCGCTCTACCAGGCGGGCAAGAACTGGTACTCGGCGGTCTCCTTCGGCGCCGGCACCTACGGCGTCAAGGGCGTCATCGCGAAGGCCAGCGGCAACAGCTGGACCGGCACGCTGACCGACCCGACCTTCATCAACGGCATCAAGACCTGGTACGACCTGCAGAAGAAGTACTCGGTGGGCGGCACCACGGTGGACGAGTCCAACCAGGACGCGCTGATGGCCAAGGGCAACATCGCCGCGATCATCGGTGCCGGCTGGGAGGCCGGCTCGGTCGCCGACCCGAAGGCGGGCAACCCGGCGCTGGCCAAGGACCTGGCCGAGATCCCGGTTCCGGGCACCGCGGCCGGCTCGCCGACCCCGGCGTTCCTCGGCGGCTCCGACCTGGCCGTGCCGAGCCACGCCGCCAACCCCGGCCTGGGCGCGGAGTTCCTGCGGATCTTCACCGACACCGCGAACCAGACCCTGCTGGCCAAGTACGCCATCCCGAACAACAAGACGCTGATCTCGGCCTACGAGGCGGCCAGCCCGGCCAACCAGGCCACCGGTGAGGCGGCCAAGGCGTCGACCTGGTTCATCCCGAACTCGCCGAACTGGTCCGGCGCCGACGAGACCGCGCTGCAGACCGCGTTCTCGGCCATCGCCACCGGCGCCGACCCGGCGACCGCTCTCGGCACCGCTCAGACCACCATTCTGGGCGACCTGAACGCGCAGTAGTCTCCCCTCGCGGGCCCGGCCAGCCCGGGCCCGCGAGCACGGTGTCTCAGCACACCTCCGGCGGCCACGCACGTTCCAGTCAGCAGCCCGCGCGCCGCACCGCGCGGGCTGCTGTGCACGAGCCGCCGCCTCGGTATCGCAGTTGGACCGCGGGCTCCAGGGAAGGACCCCTCTACACGATGAGCGCGATTCAATCCGACCCCCGCCAGCGCGGGGTCGAAGATCTGGAGGGCCCGGTCCTGGCGCCGTCCAGCGGCCGCCGCCGGCGCGGCGTCACGGTACAGGGCCGGTACATCCCGTATGTCTTGATCCTGCCCGCGATCCTCACCCTGATCGGTGTGATGGGTTACCCGCTGGTGCGGGTGATCCTGCTCAGCTTCCAGAACGTCAACAGCTACCTGCGCCTCGCGGTGCCGGGCCTCGATCGCTGGATCGGCTTCCAGGGCTTCAGCAAGGTCTTCTCCGACTCGCAGTTCTGGCACGTCGTCTGGCGCACCTTCCTGTTCACCTTCGAAGTGGTGACGCTCTCCATCGCGCTCGGCCTGATCTTCGCGCTGGTGCTCAACCGGGTCTCCACAGGGGTGAAGATCTTCGTCTCGACCATGCTGATGTTCGTCTGGGCGATCCCCGCGCTGGTCACCGGAACCGTGTTCCGCTGGCTCTTCGCCGGTATCGGCGGCGTGATCGACTACATCTGCTATGTGTTCGGCGGCAGCGGCATGAAGAACCACGACTGGTTCGCCAATGCCAACGAGGGCCTGTACGTCGTGGTCGCCGCCGCGGTGATCTGGGGCGCGCTGCCGTTCCTCGTGCTCGGCCTCAACGCCGCGATGACCCAGGTCCCCAAGGAACTGGTCGAGGCGGCGCGGGTCGACGGCGCCAACCCGGTGCAGAGCTTCCGGCATGTGGTGCTGCCGATCATCCGGCCCTTCCTGCTGCTGTGCACCTCGCTCAGCTTCATCTGGGACTTCCAGGTGTTCACCCAGATCTGGGCGCTGCGGCAGAACTCGCCGGAGCCCGGCTACTGGACCGTGGGCATCTACCTTTATGAAGAGGGCTTCACCAGCTCGCACTACAGCACCAGTTCGGTGATCTCCATCGCAATGATCCTGCTGATGCTGGTGGTGCTGGTCGCGTACATCCGACAGGTCGTCAAGATCGGGGGCCAGGGCTGATGGCCGGCTTCACTTCCGCCCGGGCGATGCCCGCTCAGCTGCCCGAGACGCAGCCGACCCGGGGGCGCGGCCGCGGCCGCCGTCCCGGCGAGAGCCGCGCGATGACCACCGTGTGGAACGTCGTGGCCGTGATCTTCGGCCTGGTGATGGCGTTCCCGATCTACTGGATGATCCTGACCACGGTGAAGTCGAACGGGGACCTGCTCTCGCAGAACCCGACGTTCTGGCCGACGCACTTCGACTTCTCCAGCTACAAGACGATCTTCGACGACCCGGACTTCCTCGGGAACATGCGCAACACCGCGATCATCACGATCGGCTCGGTGCTGGCCGGCCTCGTCGTCGGGTTCCTCGCCGCGGTCGCCGTGGCCAGGTTCCGCTTCCGCGGCCGCAATCCGTTCATCGTGGCGATCCTGATCGTCCAGATGGTGCCGCTGCTGTCGATCGCGATCCCGCTCTACATCGTGTTGAACAAGGCCGGGCTTTATGACCAGTTCCTCGGCGTGATCCTTGCCTACCTGGTCTTCACCATCCCGTACGTGGTCTGGACGCTGCGCTCGTTCATCGTGAACATCCCGGTGGAGTTGGACGAGGCCGCCATGGTGGACGGCTGCACCCGCTGGGGCGCGTTCTTCCGGATCATCCTGCCCCTGTCCCTGCCGGGCCTGGTGACCACCGGCGTGTACGCCTGGATCCAGGCGTGGAACGAGTTCGTCCTCGCCAACACCCTGCTGAGCAGCAACGACAAGCGCACCTCGATGGTGTGGCTGTCCTTCTACTCCTCCAGCCCCACGCACGGCGCCGACTACGGCTCGCAGATGGCCGGGGCGCTGCTGGTCTCCCTCCCGGTGATCATTCTGTTCGTGGTCTTCCAGCGGAAGGTCGCCTCCGGGCTCACCGCGGGCGCGGTCAAGGGCTGAGCAGCTGAGCACCCGACGCAAGACAGTGCCCGAGCAAGACAGTACGACGCAAGACAGCGCACGACGTAACGCAACTAGGACAGGACCCATGGCCCGATCCGGCACCGACACCGCCCGACTGCTGCGCGACGCCGGAGCCGTCCTGCAAGCCGGCTTCGACGGCCTTACTCCGCCGGACTGGTTGCGCCGCCGGATCGAGGCCGGGGAACTGGGCGGTGTCGCCCTGTTCCACCGGAACGTACGCAGCATCGAGCAGCTCGCCGCACTCACCGGCGAGCTGCGCGCACTGCAACCTGACCTGCTGGTCGCCGTGGACGAAGAGGGCGGCGACGTCACCCGCCTCGAGATCGAGCGCGGCTCCTCCTACCCGGGCAACCTGGCCCTCGGCAGCGCGGACGACCCGCAGCTGACCGAGCAGGTGGCCCGGGCCATCGGCGCCGACCTGGCCGCCGCCGGGATCAATCTGAACTACGCCCCGGTCGCCGATGTGAACGCGAACGCGGACAACCCGGTGATCGGAGTGCGTTCGTTCGGCTCGGACAGCGCGCTGACGGTGCGTCACACCGCCGCGTACATCAAGGGAATGCAGGCGGCCGGAGTCGCCGCCTGCGCCAAGCACTTTCCCGGACACGGCGACACCGGCACCGACTCGCACCTCGGCTTGCCGCTCATCGACTTCGACGACGAGCGGTTCGCCGTGCACCTCGCGCCGTTCCGCGCGGCGGTCGCGGCCGGGACGAAGTGCATCATGACCGCGCACATCCTCTTCCCGCGCTACGACGCCGCGCTGCCCGCGACGATGTCCCGTGCGGTGCTCACCGGCTTGCTGCGCGAGGAACTTGGGTACGACGGTCTGATCATCACTGACGGCATCGACATGGGTTCGATCTCCGCGACGCATGGCATTGCCGAGGGCACCGTCAAGGCGCTGTCGGCTGGCGCGGACGCGATTTGCTTCGGCGGCGGACTTGCCGACGAAGACGCGTTCATCCACCTGCGCAACGCGATTGTGTGGGCGGTACGCGAGCGTCGCTTGTCGGAGGAGAGGCTGCACGAGGCCGCCGAGCGCAACCGCGCGGTAGCACGATGGTCGGCCGAGGTCTGGGCTGGGCGAGCGGGCACCGAGCCGGTGAACCGGGGCGTTGGGCTTGAGGCCGCGCGGCGGGCGCTGCGCGTGCGCGGCGAGCTGAAGCCGTTCACCAGCCCGGCCTACGTCGTCGAGTTCTCGCCGCTGGTGAACATCGCCGTCGACACGGCGACCCGCTGGGGCCTGCTCGCGCCGCTCGCCGAGCTGTTGCCTGGTACGACGGGTACGCGCGTATCCGCGCCCACGTCCGGTACCGAATCGGTCGGCCTGATGACCGTGCCCGTCGTCGACGAGAACGCGCGCATCGACGTCGCACCGCTCCTGGACGCTGCGGTAAGCCGGCCGCTCGTGCTTGCTGTGCGCGACCTGAATCGCAACGCGTGGATGGCCGACGCGGTCAGCGCGATCGTCGCCGAACGTCCGGATGCCGTCGTCGTCGAATTGGGATTGCCGTACGGCCGAGTCGATGAACTCGCTGCCGGCGGCGTGATCGTGATCGAGACATACGGCGCGTCGCGCGTTTGCAGCATCGCCGCTGCCGAGGCGCTTGCCGCTCGCCGCGGCGGTTAACCGCGCCGCGAGAACCTGAACCCCGAGAGGAACCGCCCCGCATGACGACCATCCCGGCCGGCCAGGCCGCGACCAGCCCGGAGCCCGGCGAGATCATGGCCAGGGAGATGGCTGAGCAGCCCGCCGTGCTCCAGCGCATCCTGGACGAGGGCCTGCCGGCGATCCGCGAGGTGGCCGCCGAGATCAGCCGCCGCAGGCCGCGCTTCGTGCTGCTCACCGCGCGCGGCACCAGCGACAACGCCGCCTACTACGCCAAGTACCTGATCGAGGTCGGACTCGGCATCCCGGCCGGGCTCACCTCAATGTCCACCGCGACCGCGTATGGCGCGCGGCCGGATTTCAGCGACGTGCTCTCGATCACCGTGTCGCAGTCCGGCGGTTCGCCAGACCTGCTCGCCTACACCGAGATGGCGAAAGCGGCCGGGGCGCTCACGCTGGCCGTCACGAACGTGGCCGGCTCCCCGGTCAACCAGGCCAGCGAACTGGCGCTCGACGTGCTGGCCGGACCGGAGAAGGCGCTGCCCGCGACGAAGACCTACACCGCCGAGCTGCTGACCCTCTTCCTTCTCATCGACGCGGTGCGCGGCGGCGACGGCTCGGCGGCCAAGGGCCTGCCGGAGCTGGCCGCCTCGATCCAGGAGCGGCGTGACGAAGTGGTCAAGCTCGCGGAGCGCTATCGCTTCGCCGCGCGCCTCGTCATCACCTCGCGCGGCTACGGCTATCCGACCGCGCGTGAGGCCGCGCTCAAGGTGATGGAGACCTCATACCTGCCGGCGCACGCCTTCTCCGGCGCGGACCTTCTGCACGGTCCGCTGGCGATGGTGGACAACGTCTCCCCGGTCATCGCCATCGCCTCCGCGGGGGCCGGCGGCGCGGCCCTGGAGCCGGTTCTCGACCGCCTGCGCGAGCGTGGGGCAGACCTGGTCGTGGTCGGCTCCCGCGAGCACGTGGCGGGCGCCTCAGCGGGCTTCGTGCTGCCCGCTGGGGCCGCGGAGGAGGTCGCCCCGATCCTGGAGATCCTGCCACTCCAGCAGCTCGCCTACGAGGTCACCATGGCCCGCGGCCTGAACCCGGACGCCCCGCGTGCCCTGGCCAAGGTCACCGAGACCAAGTAGCCGAAAACGCAATCAGGCATCACAACGACGAGGGTCCGGTACCGCGATTCGATCGCGGTACCGGACCCTCGTGTTCGTTGGGACTCGGCCTGCTACTAAGGGTGCTGCGTCACTGAGTCGCCGAGCCACCGAGTCACTACGTCTACCGAGTCACCGAATCCGGCTCGTTCGCAGGCACTCCCTGCGTGGGAACCGCGGCGAACGCCGTAGCGCGCCGGCCCAGCTTGCTCGGCCACCAGATCCGCCGGTCCAGGTCCATCGCCAGCGCGGTGACCAGGATCGAGCGGACGATGAAGGTGTCGAGCAGGACGCCGAGCGAGACGGTGAACCCGATCTCGGCGAAGCCCACCACCGGCAGCGTGCCGAGCACCCCGAACGTGCCGGCCAGGATCATGCCGGCCGAGGTGATCACGCCGCCGGTCGCGGCCAGACCGATCAGCGCGCCGCGCTTGGTGCCGTTCTTGACCGCTTCCTCCCGGATGCGGGTCATCAGGAAGATGTTGTAGTCGATCCCGAGCGCGACCAAGAACACGAAACTCAGCAGTGGATAGGCCGCATCCTCACCGCTGAAGTGGAACACGTTGTTGAAGAAGATCGTGCTTAGGCCTAGTGCGGCGCCGAACGAGAGCACCACGGTCGCGATGAGCGCGAACGGCGCCACCAGCGCCCTCAGCAACAGCCCGAGGACTATCAGCACGACGAGCAGGATCAGCGGGATGATGACCTTGTCATCGTGCTGCGACGCTCGCTCGGTGTCGAGCTGTACCGCGGTGTTGCCGCCGACGATCGCGTCGGCGCCCTGCACGGCGTGCACGTTCGCGCGTACCGCGTCGATGGTGCTCTTCGCGGCCTGGCTGTCCGGCGCGGAGCCCAGGTTGCCCTGCAGGTAGGCGTAGCCGTTCTTGATGATCGGGTCCTCGACCGAGACGATTCCCGGCGTGGTGGCCAGCGCGGTGTCCGCTTGCGCGGCGTATCCGGCGTTCGAGATGACGATCACCGGGCTTCCGGCGCCTGCCGGGAAGTGCTCGACCAGGACCTGCTGGCCGACGATCGACTGCGGCGTGTTGGTGAACAGGCCCGCGTTG